>DSDT01000307.1 GCA_011048615.1 Chloroflexota bacterium
GAATCATTGGGAAACCTGGGGGTCCGCGCCGCCGCCGAGCCGGCCACCCACAACTTTGACCCGGTGAGCCTGGTCAGTCGCTGGTCCCACAAGAGCGTGGCGGTCATCGCTGGACTGGGAAGCGTGGGCGTGCATCACATGGTCATCACCGACGCCGGCTGTGCTGGGCGGTTCGGCAGCCTGGTGCTGGACGCCGATCTGCCCGTCGAGCCGGGCGAGACACGGGAGCGCTGCCGGTACACTCACGACGGCGGCTGCCTGGAGTGCGTCGCCCGCTGCCCGGTGGACGCCCTGGATGCCGACGGACTGGACAAGCAGCGCTGCTACCGCCACATACTAGAGATCGCAAAAGGATACGAGGATCTGGGGTTGGCCGACGTATGCGGCAAGTGCACCATCGGACCGTGTTCGTTCGAGTCAGCGGTCTAATTCACCTCAAGGAGGAAAAATATGCAGGCTGAGCAATTACTATATCTTTCCCAGGCCGATGTCGAGGCCGTGGGCGTGACCATGGCCGAGGTGGTCAATGCGCTGGAGCAAATGTTCCACGAAAAGGGCCACGAGCGGGTCGAGATGCCGCCCAAACCCGGCATTCACCCCGGGGGCGGCGACAACTTTATCCACGCTATGCCGGCCTACATTCCGGCCCTCAAATCAGCCGGGGTCAAGTGGGTCAGCGGCTTTCCAGAGAACCACAAGCGCGGCCTGCCCTACATCACCGGCCTGTTGATTCTCAACGACGCCGAGACCGGTCTCCCGCTGGCCGTGATGGACTGCGTCTGGATCACCGGGAAGCGCACCGGCGCAGCGACGGCCGTCGCCGCCAAGTATTTAGCCCGCCCCGACTCGGAAACCGTCGGCGTGCTGGGCTGCGGCGTCCAGGGACGGACCAACGTCGAGGCGCTGAACGTCCTCTTCCCCCTGAAACGGGTGATGGCCTACGACGTGAACACGGAGGCCGCCCACCGGTACGCCACCGAGATCGCAGAGCAGCTTGACCTGGACGTGACTGTGGTGGAAGCGCCTCAAGAGGCAGTCACTGGCTGCGACATCGTCGTCACCGCCGGGCCAATCCTCCAGACCCCCCACGCCACCATCCAGGCCGGCTGGTTGGACGAGGGAGGTTTTGCCTCGCTGGTTGATTTCGACTCTTACTGGCACCCCGACGCGATGAAAGAGACGACCAAATTCTGCACCGACGACGTGCCCCAACTGCGCCATTACCAGGAAGTGGGCTATTTCCAGGATATCCCACCCATCCACGCCGACCTGGGCGAACTGGTCACCGGGCAAAAGCCGGGCCGGGAGACGGCCGAGGAGCGGACGATGACCTGCAACCTGGGTCTGGCTCTGGACGATATGGCCACCGCGCCGCTGATTTACCAAAGAGCAGTGGAAAAGGGAATTGGCACCTGGCTGCCACTGTAGCAGATACAAGGTGCGAAAGTGCGTTGCACCTGAGCAACGACAAGTGATACGATTCGTCAAGGAGGAACTATGCTAGTCAAGGATCAGATGACACCCGATCCCATCTATGGACATCCCGATATGCCGGTCGTGGAATGCCAAAAAGTGATGCAGGATAACAACATCCGCCACTTGCCCATCCTGGACCAGGAGGGCAAGTTGGTCGGCCTGATCACCCAGCGCTCGCTGATGAGCGCAGTGCCGTCAGATGTGAGCCAGTTCAGCCCTTTTGTGGTCAATTACATCCTGGCCAAGCTCCAGGCTCACAACATCATGGTCCGGGACCTGGTCACCATTGATCCCGAGGCCACCATTGAAAAAGCAGCCCGCATCATGGCGGACCGTAAGATTGGGTGTCTGCCGGTGATGGAGGGCGACAAACTGATCGGCATCATCAGCGACAACGACCTGTTCAACATCATGGTCGACCTGTTGGGCGCTCGGCGGGAGGGGATGCGCGTCACCGTCCTACAACCGGACCGGGCGGGCGAGGTCGCCCGCCTCACCCACGCCATCGCCAATAAAGGAGGCTATCTCTCGGTGTTCGTCACCTACCCCACCTCGGACCCCAAGATCTGGTCATCGGTCTTCAAGGTCACCAACATCCCCGACGACGTGCTGGTAGAGACGGTCAGCAAACTGCCGGACATCTCTATCCAAGACATACGTCGCGTGACGATGGAATAAGGAGGCCCCAAAATACCGACTGTCATTGTACACCACGGTGAAGACAGACGAACGGTCACAGTAAACGAGAATACTCTCCTCGGTGACGCGGTCATCGCGACCGGACTTTCTCTGGAGCAGCCCTGCGCCGGGAAAGGGACGTGCCTCAAGTGCAAGGTGATGGCGCAAGGGGACCTCAGCCCCCTGGACGAACGAGAGCTAGGAGGTCTCACGACGGCGGAGCGGGGAGCGAATTACCGGCTAGCCTGTCGGGCGCGGATACGGGGGGACGTGACGGTCACCCTGGCCCCCATCGTGGTCTATTCCAACAAGATATTCCGCGCGTCCGACGACTACAAACGGGAGGGAGCGCCCCTGGGGTTGGCCATTGACTTGGGCAGCACCACCGTGGCCGCCTTTGTGACCACCCTGGAGGAGGGCGAGGTCTGTGCCGGTGCAGCGGCGCTCAACCAACAGACCGCCTTTGGGGCCGACGTCATCTCCCGTCTGGCCGCGGCCCGCCAGAGCGAGGAGGCAGCCGAGCGCATCTCGCTGCTAGCGCTCTCCTCCATCGTGCAGGCGGTCGACGCGCTGAAACTGGGCCGGGCGGCCCGGTCGCGGGTAGAGAAAGCGGTCATTGTGGGCAACTGCGCCATGCACCACCTGCTGCTCCGCTACCCGGTGGAGACACTGGCCGAGCTGCCCTTCCAGCCTTACGATATGAAAGCCGTCCGGCGGGCGAACGAACTGTTCGGCGACACCTTCCCCGCCCGGACGGAGGTGGCCCTGCCGCCCCTGATCGGCGGGTTCGTCGGCTCCGATGCCCTGGCCTGTTTGGCCTACTATGGGTTCGACCGCGCCCCTGGCCCGATGGCCGCCATTGATCTGGGCACCAACGGCGAGGTGATGGTCACCGACGGCGACCGTATCCTGGTCGCTTCGACCGCTGCCGGGCCGGCCTTCGAGGGCGTCAACATCTCGTGCGGCACCCGGGCCGTGGACGGGGCCATCGTGGGGGTGCAGGCCAGACCGGAGGACGGCAGTTTCACCTTCACCACCATCGCAGACCAGCCACCAGTGGGCCTGACCGGATCGGGGTTACTGGAACTGGTGTGTGAACTGCGGCGGGCCGGCCTCATCGAGCGCAGCGGACGGTTGGTGGCAGATCATCCCACCTTCGGCCAGCGCATCAGCCAGAATGAGCACGGCGTGCGCCGCATTCTGCTCACCGACCAGGGCGTGGATCGGAGTGGGGCAGGAGACGCCATCTCTCTGTACTTGAGCCAGCAGGACGTGCGGGAGCTGCAAAAGGCGAAAGGAGCCATCCTCGCCGCCACCGAGATCCTGATGAGACAGTTGAATCTCCGACCAAGCGACTTGCAGCGCATGATCCTGACCGGTTCCTTCGGCAGCCAACTGAACGCCGAGGCAGTGGTGGGCCTGGGGATGATCCCAGCAGTGGACCTCGATGTCGTCGAGACGTCAGCCAACGGGGCGGGGTTCGGCGCGGCCCTGTTCTTGAACGAGGCCGAGTTCGCACGCGGAGAACGGATCGCGGCCCTGGCCGAGCAGGTGGACCTGGATTTGGACGCCGATTTCAACATGCGCTTCGTCCAGGCCATGGATCTGCCGGGAAGACGGATTCAGTGACCCCCAAAACACCTTCACCGGCAGCGGAGGAATCCTCGCGGGCGGTCGGATTCCTGGTCGTACTGGGCGCGACTGCCTGTTGGGGAACGTCCGGCATATTCGTCAAGTACGTCGTCGCCGCTACCGACATCTCGGCCCTGGCGCTGGCCTTTCGGCGCGATCTGTCCACCTTTCTCGTGCTGCTGACCAGCATCGCACTGCTGCGTCCAGCCTGGCTCAGGATAGAACGGCGCGACCTGAAATGGTTGATCGGTATGGGAGGAAGCCTGGGGATCTTTCACATATTTTGGAATCTGGGCGTGATGGTCAATGGGGCGGCCGTGGCGACGGTGCAGCAGGCCGCCATGCCAGCCATCGTAGCCGTCGCCGCCTGGCTGATCTGGCACGAGCCGCTGACGTGGCGCAAGATACTGGCCGTCGTGCTGACCTTTGTCGGCACGGTGCTGGTCTCCGGACCAGAGGGGTTGAGCCGGGCCGAGTTTTCCCTCTCTGGGCTGCTGATCGGGCTGGGCATTCCCATCACCTACGCCAGTTGGAACCTGTTCGGGAAAAAGGTCCGGGAGCGGCAGAATCCCCTGACCACCCTGCTCTTTGCCTTTGGGTTTGGGGCGCTGGTGCTGCTGCCTTTCCAATTCTTTACCCCCCAGCCCTGGCCGGTACCACCTTCCGCATGGCTTTCCTTTGCTGGACTGATCGGCCTGGCAACCATCGCCGCCTTCTTCCTGTACACGTTCGCCCTGGGACGCCTCCCGGCCAGCGTCGCCAGCATCCTGGCTATGGCCGAGATTCCCATCGTCTCTTTCTACGCCTACGTCCTGCTGAACGAGCGGATGACGGCCGGCCAGAGCGTCGGCGCGGCGCTGGTCGTCGGAGGAGTGCTGCTGCTCTACCAGAACAGGCGTACAAACACCAGTTCGTAGTGGGTGCTTTAGCGCTGCCGCCTGCTGCACATCTTTTCGGAGGCCGTGAGAATGGGCAAGAAGAAACCGTTCACCAAAAAGACGCTGCCTATGCGGGTGCTGGAGGAAAAGAGCATCCCCTATCAGGTGCATCAACACGATCACAAGCAGTACACGGCCGAGGGCGTGGCGCAGGACCTGGGCGTCCCAGTGGCCCAGGTGGTCAAAGCGATGATCGTCCGCCATTCCGACGGCCAGTTCGCCCTTGTGGTGGTGCCTGGCGACGCGCGTCTGAGTCTCAAAAAGGTCGGCGCGGCGCTGGGCGACAAGAACGCGACCCTGGCGGCGGAGCGGGACGTGCAGCGCGTGACCGGCTTCCAGGTGGGCGCCGTATCCGTGATGGGGTTCCGGCGGGACGACGTGCGGGCCTACGTCGACCAGAGGGTGCTGGACCTGGAACAGGTGCTCATCAGCTCCGGCAGCCCCGAAGCGGGACTGGCCCTCTCACCGGAACATCTGATGCAGGCCCTGGAAAACGGTCAGGTGGGCGACTTTTCCGAGGATTTGTAGGCGGATAGGCGGTAGAGCGGGTCGGCAATACGCCCACACCGGACTTTTGTATTCACTCGGCTTGTGCGCTTACCCGCCTGTTATTCCTGCCGTTATTCCCGTTCCTGTCCCCGCGAAGGCGGTGATTTGCGGGAATGACAACGGTAATGACAGCCCATTAGCGAGGAAGGCCAAGTGATTGGAAACAGATTATAGTAAAGGAGAAAATAAATGGAAACCATACTAAAGAGTGCAAAGAAAACAGTAATCATCAGCCCGGACAAGCCGACGGTGGTGATTGGGGAGCGCATCAATCCGACGGGCAAGAAACGGTTGGCCGCCGCCCTGGTGGCGGGAGACCTCTCGGTCGTCGAGAAGGAAGCCCTGGAACAGGTCGAGGCCGGGGCGGACGTGCTGGACGTCAACGTGGGCGCCGCCGGGGTAGACGAGGTGGACCTGCTGCCCAAGGCCGTGCGCCTGGTAATGGAGACGGTGGACGTGCCGATCTGCATTGACAGCGCCGACGTTCAAGCCCTGGAAGCCGCTCTGGCCGTTCATCAGGAACTGGCTCCAGAGGGCAAGCCACTCATCAACTCGGTCAACGGCGAAGAAGACCGCCTGGCAGAAGTGCTGCCCCTGATCGCCAAGTACAAGGCGGCGGTGATCGGCCTGACGATGGACGATGACGGCATCCCCAACGATCCCCAGACGCGATTCGCCATCGCTAAAAAGATCGTCGAGCGGGCCGAGGGGCTGGGGATCCCCCGCGAGGACGTGGTCATTGACTGCCTGGCGCTGACAGTCGGCGCCGATTCGCAGGCCGGCGCGACGACGTTACAGACGATAAAGATGGTGCGCAACGAGTTGGGCCTCAACCTGACCCTCGGCGCCAGCAACGTCTCTTTCGGTCTGCCGGAGCGCGAGGTCATCAACTGGGTGTTCCTGGGCATGGGGATTCAGAACGGGCTGAACTGCCCCATCGTGGACGCGGCCAAGGTGCGCCCGGCTATCCTGGCCGCCGATCTGCTCCTGGGGCGGGATGACTATGCTATGCGGTACATCAAGGCGTACAAAAAGCGCATCAAATAGATTCAGAAACATGGAACAGGGACCGGAGTGGCGTGCTCTCCCGGCCCCTGTTCATCTTTTGCTTCCAGTGACGACGCGAGGATAGCATGACCATCGCTTTGGGAATTGACACCGGCGGGACGTACACCGATGCGGTGCTGGTAGATCACGACAGCGGCGCGGTGCTTGCCACGGCCAAAGCCCTGACTACCCGGCACGATCTCGCCATCGGGATCGGAGAGGCGATCGCCTCGGTGCTGGATGGGGAGGCCATCTCTACCGACGACGTGCAACTGGTGGCGCTTTCGACTACCCTGGCCACCAACGCCATCGTCGAGGGACAGGGCAGCCCTATCTGTCTGCTGCTCATCGGCTACGATCGGGACCTGCTGCGCCACTATGGCTTTGAGAGCGAGTTGGTCACTCCCAACGTGGTCTACCTGCGCGGAGGACACGACGGAGTCGGTGACGAAATCGCCCCTCTGGACGAGGAAGGGGCGCGGGAGGCGATCCTGGCGTGGCAGGATCAGGTCGAGGCCTTTGCCGTGTCCGGCTATTTCGGCGTGCGCAACCCGGCCCACGAGCGGCGCGTGCGGGATCTGGTGCGCGACATGACGGGTCTACCGGTGGCGTGCGGGCACGAGCTGACCACCCGGCTCAACTCGGTGCGCCGGGCTACGACAGTAGCCCTGAACGCCCGGTTGATCCCCCTGCTGCGCGAGCTGATCTCGACCGTCCGCCGGACTCTAGAGGAACTGGGCATCTCGGCCCCGCTGATGGTCGTCAAGGGGGATGGCTCGCTGGTACGGGCCGCGTGGGCTATGTACCGTCCCATCGAGACCATCCTCTCGGGCCCGGCGGCCAGCGTGGTCGGGGCATGGTACCTGGCCAAGCAGCGGGACGTGTGGGTCGTGGACGTCGGCGGCACGACGACCGACATCGCCATGCTGCAAGATGGCCAGCCGCGCAAGAACTTGGAGGGGGCCCGGGTCGGACGCTGGCGGACTATGGTCGAGGCGGTGGACGTGCACACGGTCGGGCTGGGCGGCGACAGCCAGGTGCAGGTCCACAGCGATCCGGCCGCCGGCCCCGGCTGGCTCTCCATCGGCCCCCGGCGAGTCGTGCCGCTGTGCATGCTGGCGAGTCAGTATCCCCAGGTGGTGAGCGAGCTGCAGCGCCAGGTCACAGAGGAGCGGGGCAGCGATCTGGCAGGGCAATTCCTGCTGCGCCTGCGACAGGATAGGCTCGCGTCGCATGGCAGCGACCGGGAACTGGGGCATTACCTGGGCGACGAGCCCCAGGCGTTGATCGGACTGGCCGCCCAGATGCGCTACACCTTCCTGCTCCAGCGCCAGATCGAAGAGCTGGCGGCAGAGCAACTCGTCCTGCAGGCCGGATTCACTCCCACCGACGCGCTGCATGTCCTGGAACGATTGCATCTCGGAGACGCCAAAGCCGCCCGATTGGGCGCGGACCTGCTGGCCGCCCGGGCCGGTCTCTCGCCGGAAGCGTTCTGCGAGCGGGTGACGACCGGCGTCTCGGATCGGGTGGCGACCGAACTGGTCAGCAAGGTGTTGAGCGATGAGGAGCAACTGCCCCGCTGGGAGCAGGAGCCGACGGCGGCGGCCCTGTTGACCCGCGCGTTGAACGACACCGCTGAATCCTCGAACCTGGGCTGCCAACTGGCCCTCAAACAGCCCATCGTCGCCATCGGCGCGCCAGTGGAGGCCTATATGCCCCTCACGGCCCGACGCCTGAACACCGAGCTGATCATTCCAGAGCACGCCGGCGTCGCCAATGCGCTGGGAGCGGTGGTCGGCGGCATCGTACAGCAGGTTCACGTGTTGATCCAACCATTGGCAGAGACGAGTGCCACCGCCTTTCGCGTGCACCTGCCCGACGGTGTGCGGGACTTGGACACGTTGGAGGAAAGCGTCGCATACGCCCGCCGGGTGGTGCCGGGGCAGTTGACGGTGCAGGCTCGCCAGGCCGGGGCGGAGCAGATCGAGGTGCAGATGGTGCGCGTGGACCAGGTCGCGCCAGTGCGGGGGAGTTGGGGCAAGCACATTTACCTGGGCACCGAGCTGACTTTTACCGCCGTCGGGCGGCCCAGCCTGACGTACACCGCAGATTCGGCGGCCTGGACCCGGTAGATCACAAATCGGCCCGCAGTAACCGCTTCAGCGGTTTTTGCTAACGAGATGTAGCAAACGAGCCGTCAATCAGCTGGCAGATCAGGCCAAAAGGGATGGAACATCATCCACTGCGTGGGATTCGCTTGCACCCGCTCCTCCACGATGCGCGCGATGCGGCGGGTGTTGATCAGGACATCCTGCCGGCGGTCGGCGGTGCGTACGATCTCGATCGGCCCTACACACTCAAAGATGTACCCCGTATCAGCCTCGTAATGACAACTGCCCAGAAACACCGTCGCCCCGGTCATCAACGCCAGGCGGGCCGAGCCGACGGGAAGATAGGCCGGGCGGCCAAAGAACTCGATCAGCTCCCGGTCCTGCGGAATAGGGCGATCTGCGCCAGCCAACACCAGCCCTCCGGCCTTCAAGTGCCGGATGGCGGCTCGCAGTGATTCCGGGGTGATGGGTGTCACGTCCAGCCCATACGCGGCCCGCAGACGATTCAAGAAGCGGAACCCGGTTCCTGGATCCGCCAGGGAGAGCACTTGAGCCGAAAACCCGTGCGCCCCCAAGGTCAGAATGCCCAGGTCGAAATTGCTCATGTGGATACCCAACAAGAGCACTCCCCGTCCCCGTCCTAATTCCGTCTGGATGAGCGTCAGGATCGAGTCGGGGATGGGGAGTGAGGCGCAGACCTGCGCCCGTGGCAGCCCCACGGCGTGGAAGAAATCGTAATAGGTCTGTCCAGCGTGGTAAAAGACTTGCCAAGCCATCTCGTGCAGCGTCTCGTCATCCACCGTCGCCCCGACGACCTGGCGCAAGTTGGAGCGCACCGTCTTGTATATTTCCGGCTTCTGACGTGCGATCACGTTCGCGGCGATACGCGCCAATCCATAGCCCATGGAACGGGGGGCATATCGGGCGAATGTGAGGCCCAGTTGAATGACCGGTCTGCTGCTGATGACGTCTTGCAGGCGCATTGCATCCTGGAATTACTCACGGGGACTGGAAGTGGGCATCTGAAACTCGGCCGATCTGAACAGCGCCGGCGCTTCGACAATCACCGGCAATCCCCGCAGGATGCACAGCATCAGCGATAACCAGGCGAACACCAGACCGGCGGTCCAGACGTTCCGCCAGGCTGCCCCCCCCGACCGTAACCCCAGCGCAAGGGCCAACAGGGTAAAGGCCACTGCCTTGACTATGGCATAGCCGGTACGCATATAGCCCGACGCGACCAGCCATCGCCCCCACGACGTTTTCATCATACTGTGCGAAGATTTCCCATATTGCAATGCGATATTGCGTATCGAATCGATCAAGGCTCCTCGAATGATGACCGTCAGGGGGATAAGCGCCGGGATCAATCCCAGGAGGGCATAGATCACCCACATTACGATCTCGACCGCCCGATCGGCTGCAACGTCCAACGCGCTGCCGATGAGGGTTTGTTCGCCCCGCCGCCGGGCGACGATGCCATCCAACGAATCCATCAGGATCAATACGACGATCAGAAAGGCGCTCAGCAACTGGCCCCCTGCCCCGCCAAAGTAAAGCAGCAACACCACGACGATCAGCAGTGGAAATCGCAGCACGGTGATCAGGTTTGCAATATTCACACTACATCCTCCCCAATTCTTTACAGCAGCACACAAACAAACGCCCCCAGAGCGATCTCTGAGGGCAGCTCTCGATTCGAGCACAGGAAGCTATCGCCCCAGATGCATCGGCATAATCACGTGGGTATAGTCCACGTCTCCCACGGGCCGCAGGACGCCAGGGCTGGATGACGTGGTCGTATACAGCGCAACTTGCGGCGTGCCGATTACCGACAACAAGTCAATCAGGTACTTGACGTTGAAGGCGATCTCGACTCCTTCCCCCTCGATATTGGCATCCAACTCGCTCACGTCATCCCCCGTCTCGGCAGAGGTGGCCGAGACGACGAGATGTCCAGGAGACAGATCGCTGCCGGGTTTGACGTGCATCCGGGTGATGTGAGCCGCATCACGGGCAAAGATGAGGGCCGTCTTACACGCCTTGAGGAACGCTGCGGTATCCAAAACGGAGCGAGTCATCCAATCCTGAGGGATGATCTGCCGATAGTCTGGAAAGTTGCCATCAATCAACTGGGACACCAACACGATGTCGGTGAGTTGGAAGAGCACCTGGTTGCGGGTAGGGGTGATGGTGATAATGATCGGGTCCTCCTGCTCCCCACTAATGCGCCCTAGCTCGACCAGTGCGCGGGCAGGAATGATGATGCTAAACGGGTCTGGAACCGGTTGGGGCAAGGGAATTGTGCGGACAGACAGGCGGAACCCATCGGCGGCGGCCAACGTGAGTTGATCCTCCTCGAATTTCGCCAGCACGCCGGTGAGAATGGGACGGCTTTCATCGGTGGCGGCGGCAAAAGCCACCTGCGATATGGCCGTGCGCAACGCGTCCGCTTCAATCGAGATTCCCCCCTCACCCTCGGGAACTGGAACCAGAGGGAACTCTTGCGCATCAATGCCCTTGACATTTGCCTCGCTGCGACCGGCCCGCAGATTGAGAGTCTGCGTCTGCACAACCAGCTCCATATCCACCTGCTCCGGAGGCAATGCATTGACCAGATCAATGAACGTGCGAGCCGGGACCGTCGTCGCACCGTCTTCCTCCACCTTGGCCCCGATCCAACAATTGATGCCCACTTCCAAGTTGGTGGCCGAGAGCTCGAGTCGCCCGGCCTCGGTCGCCAGGAGTACGTTGCTCAGTACCGGCAATGTAGAGCGGGGAGAGACCGCTCTTCCGACAATACTTAACCCCTTGGAGAGGTTTTCCTGCAAGCAGGAGACCTTCATCGCTTTGCTCCTTACTAGTGTACTCGCTCTCGCCTAAAGACCTATTTCAACCCACAAACAGTATACACCAACTCTGCAAGCCGCACAAGTAACCCTACTCGTTCCCCTCCCAACCGGGCATTTCCAGATGCACCACCTCACCGTGTACATTCACCGTGACGCGGAAACCGGTCATCCACAGAGCGGTGCGGAACTCGTCCACGTCTACGACTCCCGGTTCCAGGATGCGGTCCATATTTCTGATGGCGTGCTCGATAGAAGCCCGCGTGAACAAATCCTCTTGGCCCAGCATCTGGATGATGCCCTCGATGACGAGGTCGCTCATCGCCACCGTCCGCTCCTGGATCTGCTCTACGATTTGGCGATCCACGTAGCTGGCCTCGACGTGGCGTAAAAAGTCCCCATCGGGCACGGCATAATGGGCCTCTCCCCCGATGTAGACCACTTTGGCGCCCTCTCCTTCCTCGTTAAAGACCAAATCGGCGAACAATGCCTGCGAGAGTGTAGCATTCATCTCGTTCCTCCCTCAACCGGCGATTTAAAGTCATAGATTCCATCCCGCACTGCAAAACGAGCCCCGCAATCGCCGCACGCCAGTACGTCCTCCTCATCCGCCAGCATGGTCGAGCCACAGACGGTGCACCGAAAGCATGCACCCGGTGGAGCAGGCCGTTTGTCGGTGCGCGCCAAGCAGCGCACAAAGAGGCTGGGCGTCAACTGCCAAAACGCACCGGTAGGCTGGCACAACCGGTCCAGCGCCACGAGAAGACCGGTGGGAACCAACCGCTTGAGCAGGGCGAGCCGAAAATGGGAGACGCTCCGTTGTTCCCGCACGACCAGGCCCACGGCGGCCAACTGCTCCCGCACCCAGGCAGGGTGAAAATCGAAATTGAGGGTCGCAAATTCGACCGGCTGTGGGTCAAACGGGGACCAGTCCTGCCGCCGCAGAACGTAGCGCAGGATCGCCTTGAGATGCCGCTTGTTGGCAAATTCCAGCACAAACGTCCCCCCGGGGGCCAGGATTTGGGATACACCCCGCAGCACTTGTGGTGCATCGGCGGCGTGGTGCAGGGCACGCACCATCGTCACCGTATCGAACAGGCCGGCGGCAAAGGGCAAGTTGTAAAAGTCCCCGACGACGTAGACGAAACGAGGCCGCCTCTCAAGCTCGGCGTTTTCCCACATCTCCCGGCCTTGCTGTAACTGGGACAGCGCATAGTCGAACAGCACCACCTCGTCATAGTGACAGTACAGGTCGGCTAGGCGGCCGTACCCCGCGCCGATTTCGACGATGCGTCGGCCGGTCGGGGGCAGGAGATGGGACAGCGCCACCCGCTCGACTGCATCCTCGTACTCTCGCCCCGCGCCCCAGAATTCGGTGCGGTAGGCGGAACCCTCGTAATCACAAACAGGCTGTGTCGTCAATGGCATCTCCCCTCAGGGCAGCCCAAAGCCATCCGGCAAACTTTCAACCTGCTCCTTGATAGGTCGGATGGCAGCGCGCAGCTCACCGACCACCGGGTCCAACCCGGCCTCGCCCAGCCTGATGTGCACCGGCACGTCCATCTGGATCGGAATCTGCTGGTTGACGGGCACGTCCATCCGCACGGGGATCGTTTGGCTGACCGGCACCACCATGTTCAAGCGCACCGGCAGCGGCACGCCGGCCGGGAGGGAGAGGGAGACGTAGCCATTGATCACGCCTCCGCCGCCGGGCAGGTTGAATTGGGCCGGCAGGCCGTTGAGCGGCACCGCCTGCTGCAGCACCACCGTCGTATTCTGATCAATGGGTAGATCAAAATCTACTTGCAACGGCTCGTTGAGGGGCAGATTGAACTGGATGGGAATGGATTTATCTATGTGGACCGTGGTATCAATCGTCGCCTCCCCCAGCCCAACGAAAGCCTCGTCCAGGCCGTCCAACAACGGCGTGACCAGGCCGGATTTGAGGGCAAAAGCGGCCCGCAGCCCCGGCACGCTCAGCACGAGCAGCGCGAGCACCAGGACGAAATTGACGACAAAGGAAAAGAGAATCGCTACGTCCCGAAAAGCCAGCCAGTACCGTCCCAATCTGCTCGTTTTCAGTTTTTCCATCGCCCAACCTCCTTGGTTCGTGATCGAGAGCACCAATGATCCCCATGGTATCATCATGGCCCAAAAAGCACAACCGGGCCAGATCCTCCGCATCGAAGCCCATTCGCGAGAGAAGACGTACGTCGCAATCAAACTGTTTCACGTGAAACATCAGGCCGCCCCAGCCAGGGCGCTGACCAGAGGCGTCCTCTCCATCGCCGCCACCTCGCCGCTTGTGTTATGTGGAACCTGGGTTATACTGTACTGGTTCTTGGAGATTTCACGCGGCCGCGGCGAGAAAATGGCCACGAATTGAGCAAATTAGCACCAAGAATCAGAGGTTGGTAAAAATTCGGGGCGAACAATTGACCGTTTGCCAAGCTGACCACGCGAACCAATATAGAGCCACTGCACTGAAACCCCAAGTCAACGGCGAGGAGCAATGAGGATCAGTAAACTCTCGAACAGACCCCGCGTGTTCAACCGTTCATCCATCTTGACCAGCGGCTTCCTGGTCACCCTCCTACTCGTCCAGGCAGCCTGCCTTTATCCCGGCCTGGATTCTCTGCTCGACCCGCCCATGGTCGTGGAAACCGTCAGTGGCGATTGGATCCACGTCCTTTTCACCATCCCTCGCTACCCCGACGACGGCTACCACGTTGGCGGATTGGACGAGGAGTTGGCAGCCATAATTGGCCAGGCCCAGTCCCGCGTGGACGTAGCGGCATACGATATCGATCTGGACCGGGTGTCCCACGCGCTGCTCGCGGCCCATCGCGACGGCGTGATGGTGCGCGTCGTCGTCGAAAGCGACAACCTGGACAAGCAAGAGAACCAGGCAATCGTGGATACCCTGCGACGGGCCGGTGTTCCGGTCGTAGAGGACGGGCGCGCCAGCGGACTGATGCACAACAAATTCGTCGTCATAGATGGTCAATGGGTCTGGACCGGCTCGTGGAATATGACCGCGAATGGCAGCTATCGCAACAACAACCACGCTGTGCTGATCGCCTCCCCCGCCCTGGCAGAGAACTATACCGCCGAGTTCGAGGAAATGTTCGCCGGACAGTTCGGCCCCACCTCACCGGCCAACACCCCCCACCCCATCATCACCATCACTGTGGACACGGATGACACCGGCGCCGGAGAGACGCGCCAGGTCATTATCGAAAACTATTTCTCCCCCGAAGACGGAGTCGCGGCCGAGATCATCGCCCAGATCGAACAGGCCCAGAGCCGCATCCGATTTCTGGCCTTTGCCTTTACCAGCGAACTGATCGCCGACGCTATGCTGGAGCGCGCCCAGGCCGGCGTGGTCGTCCAGGGCGTGGTCGAGGCCCGCAACATCACGAGCAACTATAGCCAATACGACCGCCTGCGCAGAGCCGTCCACGATGTGCTGCCCGATGGCAACCCCTACATCATGCACCACAAAGTCATCATCATTGACGACACGACCGTGATCCTCGGCTCCTACAACTGGACTGCCAGCGCCGACACCAGAAACGACGAAAACTTGCTCATCATCCACGATCCCGAAGTGGCCGCCCTGTTCGTGGCCGAGTTTGGGCGCATCTACGAGCAGGCCCGAACACAGGACTAGTCTCACCCAGTCATCACGTTTCTTGCCGGAATCGCCCCTCTGAGTTACAATGCCCTCTCCTATGAAGACCACCAAGGACCGCCGCTGCGAACTGCTCGTCCTGCTGGCCTGGGGATTGCTCTTGATGCTGGCCTGGGCCGTTTGGCTACACCGCCTCGATGCCAGCGACCTCACCTTCGACGAAGCCGCTACCTACTATGTGGCCTACCGCCCCCTGCTGGATATTCTCAGGTATCTGCAAGGAGCCGTGCGAGAGCATCCCCCCGTCTACTACCTGCTCATTCGGGGCTGGATGACCCTGACCGGCAGCAGCGAGTTCAGCCTGCGCCTCTTTTCCCTCGGCGCGGGCCTGATCGCCCTGACGCTGACCGGATGGCTGGCCCGCCTGGCCGCCGCCTTCACCCTCTCCCATACCTCTCCGACCATCCGCGCGACTCTGGGCCTCGTCCCGGCCGCCCTCCTCGTCTTTACGCCGGGCATGGCCTACTACGCCCGTGACGCTCGTATGTACACCCTCGGCGCCGCCTGGACCCTCCTTTCGGCCGGCCTCTTCCTGAGAGACTGGCTCGCGCCCCCGTCCAGGACGTGGCCCCGCCGCAACGCCGTCGCCAGCCTGGTGACTGTCCACGGCCTGATGCTCTTTACCCACTACTACCTGCTCCTCCCCATCCTCGTGCAGCCCCTCACCCTGCTCCTCGCCCGCCGCTTCCGCTCCCTGCTGAACTGGTGCGCCGCCCACCTCCTCCCGGCCTTTGCTGGCCTGGCCTGGCTCTGGCTCTCTCCCGGCCTCCAGTTGACCACCGCGGGCCTGGGCGCCAACCTGGCTCTCAACCTGCCGACGGGATTTCAATTGGTTCATCTGCTGGGCAAAATTATATGCAGTCCAGTTGTTCAATTACAATTTAATCTTGTTTACCTGCTGCTGACCCTGATCAGCAGCGGAATCCTGCTCGCTGCCTGGCGAAAATGGGAGACCGGCGCCTGGCTGGCCCTGTCGTTGACCGCGCCCCTGATCCTGGCCTACCTCCTGCCCCAATCCCCCACCCCCCGCTACCTGATCTTTACGCTTCCCTTCGCCGCGCTGGCCCTCGCC
>DSDT01000200.1 GCA_011048615.1 Chloroflexota bacterium
AATCTGTTCCAGGTAGTTTGTACCCATTCCTCTCTCCTTTATTGCTTGCCCCTAACCACATTGCACTGGGCCGGTCAACGGTCCGTGTGAGCCGCGCCCTCCCGCACCTTGGTGGGCAAGGCACGATTCATCATCGCGCTAGGGCGGGCGTCGGCTCCACACAGAGGGTGCGTATTCCGATGAAATCGTCCACGTGTTCCGATCATGCCGTCCACTGTCGGAGCAAAGCGACGTCAGCATCAACATTATACCCTCAAGTGGTCGGTATGAGCAATTGAGAATCGACCTTGCAGCGTGATTCTCCTTTGGAGGACAACATAGGAAAAACCCTCGTCCTTCCAGTCGTTATCTCACTCGCACAGCGGCGCAGTCTTGGTGAAGGTGATCGCGACGTCTCGGTTACCCAGTCGGCCTGAGACCTCCACCCGCTCATCCCGCTCAGGGATGTACTCCGAAAAGTTGCTGCTGATCTCGACCAACCGGCGCTCCTCGTCTTCCTTCACCACATCCAGCACGACGGTCTCCCCAGAGGCGACCGCCACGCCGTCGAAAACCAACAGATCGGCGCAGTCATTCTGAACCTCCAACACGCCGCCATTGCAGTTGTTGACTGCGACCACGAGGCATTCGATCTCCGGCGACACCGCCAGGTCCAGCAAGGCGGTTTTCCCAAAGCAGCCCCCATAGGGCCGACCCCCAGGTATTCCACGCAGCCCGGCGCCGGGCTGTCCTTCACGACGATGCAGCCGCTCAGCAGGAGCGTCGCCAGGGCGGCGACCAGGGCAATGGATATCAACATCACCTTCGGATGGTACATTCGTCTCCTCTCTCTCCTCCAATGGGGATCAATTGATCATCGGCCCGCAATGGGTCACAGGGAGCGCAACGGAAAAGCCAGTAGTGATCCGACCACCCGATCCATCTCGAAATCCTGGCGCCAGTTGTAGATTGACGGTGATCCCGATCTGTGATATGATACTCGTAGAGAACGGAGGGGGAACCAAGTATGGGGATCTACACGACAACCAAAAAACGGATCATTCGTATGCTCGACGCACTCCCGCCAGAGAGTCTCCACGAAGTCCAGTTGTTCCTCGATTTTCTACGCTTCAAGAATCAAGAACAACCAGCGGAGCACACGCGCGAACCGGCCGCTGCACTGGGCGGCTTGCTGCAAGGATACCGCTTCACCGAGGACGAGATCGCCCAGGCGCGCCGGGAGATGTGGGGGCGGATGGATGAACGTGTCCGATGAGCGCCTACGTGACCGACACCCACGCGCTGCTCTGGCACCTATCCGGCGACCCCCTCCTTTCCGCGCCAGCCGCTGACATCTTTTGCCAGACTGACGCGGGTCTCGCCGAGATCGTCATCCCCAGCATCGTCCTGGTGGAAGTGGTCTATCTCTGCGAGCGGCAGCGCGTGCCCGATGACCGGATCGAGCGCATCCTGGCGCTGCCGGACCAGCCGGGCAGCCGCTATCGTGTGGCGCCCCTGGATGAGGCGGTCGTCCGGGCGTTGCGGCGCATCCCTCGCGCTCATGCGCCCGATATGCCCGACCGCATCATCGGCGCGACTGCCCTGTGTTTGGGCCTACCGCTCATCACTCGCGACAGCAAGTTGATCGGCAGCCAATTGCTCACCTGCGTGTGGTAGGCGCTTCCGATTTCACCGCATATCCCCCGCTCTGTACTGGCCTGCTCTGCGGACTGAGGTGATGCACGGTCATCATACCTGATACCTGCAAACGCGCCCCTGGAGTCACTGAATCACTGATTCACTGAACCGGAGACTGCGCTGACCCTGTCCTGTCGAAAAGTACATCCACGCTACACCAGAGCACAATTTCCCCACTTTGGTAGAACAGCGACCCGCCCATCCTAATCCGCGAGGTAAACGGTGACTTCATCCGTCAAAGTGTACACTCTCTCCGCCAGGCTGTCAAACAACGCTTGCGCCGGGATTCCGCAATAAGTCAGAACTATGCGAAGTCGTAAAACCGCCAAATGTGAGAACGGGCTCAGCTTCACCCCCAGATGTTCGGTGTCAAAAAGTCAACCCAAGGTCTTGTCCCCACCCGAGCCTCAAAATGGGGTCAAGAATGAGGGTTTCACTCCACTCAGGGCCATTTCCAGGGCGGTTTTTGGGCTTCGTGTCCCACCGACTTATTGCGGTATCCCTGTCGCCGTTTGACGTCGCTTTCCCCGCGTGCTACAATACAGTTCAGCGTGATACATTGTTAGCAAAGAGGTTGATATGAGCGGGGAGAAACGTTACATCTATCTGGACCATTCCGCCACCACGCCCACAGATCCGCGCGTGGTCGAGGCGATGGCGTCCTATTGGAACGACGAATTTGGGAACAGCGAGTCGGCGCACGCTTTTGGACGGGTGGCCGCGAATGGGCTGGAACAGGCTCGCCAGACCGTCGCCGACGTGTTGAACTGTCATGCCTCGGAGATCGTGTTTACCGGCTCCGGCACCGAGGCCGACAATCTGGCGCTGCGGGGAGTGGCCTGGGCGGCTCGTCAGAGCGGGCACGGCTGCCATATCGTCACCACACCCATCGAGCATCACGCCGTCGGCCACACCGTGGACCAATTGCACGATCTGTTTGGGTTCGAGGTCACGCGAGTTCCGGTGGATGAGTGGGGGCGAGTGAACCCCGATCAGGTGGTGGCCGCCATCCGCCCGGACACCGTTCTGGTCAGCGTGGTGATGGCCAACAACGAGGTAGGGACGGTGCAACCGATGGTCAAGATCGGGCGGGTCTGCCGTGAGCGGGGAGTGTTGTTTCATACCGACGCAGTGCAGGCCGCGGGACGGTTGCCGTTGGAGTTGGACGACATTCACGTGGATCTGTTGGCCTTGTCGGCCCATAAATTCTACGGTCCCAAGGGGGTGGGGCTGCTCTACGTGCGCCGTGGCGTCTCGTTGATTCCCGCCATCACGGGCGGCGATCACGAACGAGGGCGGCGACCCGGCACGGTGAACGTCGCTGGAGCGGTGGGGCTGGCGACAGCGCTGCGCCTGGCGGAGCAGGAACGGGTGGCCGAGAGCGCTCGCCTGAGACATCTGCGAGATCGGCTCATCGAGGGAGTACTGTCCTCCATCCCGGAGAGCCGTTTGACCGGGCATCCTACCCAGCGCCTGTGTCATCACGCCAGTTTTGCCTTTCGCGATGTCGAAGGGGAATCGGTGGTGGTTGCCTTGGACCTGGAGGGGATCGCTGCCAGCTCTGGCGCGGCCTGCGCCGAAGGGGAGCTGGAACCGGCGGCCATACTGACGGCGATGGGGGTCGCGCCGGATTGGGGGACTGGCAGTTTGCGGCTCACGTTGGGGCGGTCGAACGACGAGGCGGACGTGGAACGGGTGGTGCAGGTATTGCCTCCCATCATCGAGCAGTTGCGGTCGCGGGGATGACGGGGGAGCGGGTCCTCGTCGGGCTGAGCGGAGGCGTCGACAGCAGCGTGGCGGCCGCGCTCTTGGTGGAGCAGGGATACGACGTCAGCGGCGCGATGCTGCGCTTGTGGGTCGAGCCGGGGCCGTGCGAGGGCGATCCCTGCGCCGATCGCTGTTGTACTCCGGAAGGAGTGGACCGCGCGCAGCAGGTGGCAGATCGTCTCGGCATCCCCTTTTACCTGCTCGATGCCGAGGAACTGTTCAAATCCCGCGTCGTTGACTACTTTGTGGCCGAGTACGCCGCCGGACGCACCCCCAATCCGTGTATCCCGTGTAACCGGTTTGTCCGTTTTGGCTTCCTGCTGCGCCAGGCTCTGGCGATGGGGGCGACGTTTCTCTCCACAGGTCACTATGCGCGCGTACAGAAAGAGGCTGGTCGTCGTCAACTGCTGCGGGGGCGGGATATTGGCAAGGATCAATCCTATTTCCTCTACGCTTTGGACCAGGAGCAGTTGTCCCACGTTCTATTTCCCCTGGGGGAACTGACGAAGGAGGAGGTGCGGCGGATCGCGCGGCGGCGGGACCTGCCCGTGGTTGAGCAGCCGGAGAGCCAGGACCTGTGCTTTGTGGTCGGGGGTGATTATCGCGACTTTTTGCGTCGCCAGGCGCCTCATCTGTGCCGTCCTGGACCGATCCGGGATATGACCGGGCGAGTGGTGGGTCAGCACCAGGGATTGCCAGCCTATACCGTCGGTCAGCGTAAAGGGTTGGGGGTCGCGGCTTCGCAGCCGTTGTACGTCCTCGCGCTGGACGCCGATGAGAATGCCCTCGTCATTGGGCCAGCCGATGGCCTGGAACAGGACGAGTGCCTCATTCAGGATGTGCACTACATAGATGGCGCGTCCCCCGGCGTCACGTTTCAAGCTCGAGCTCAAATCCGCTACCGGGCCTCTCCGACAGTCGTCACGGTGACCGCGCTGTCGAATGGCACATCCCGCGTTCGTTTTGCCTCGCCAATCCGGGGCGTGACACCGGGACAGTCGCTGGTGTTGTACGATGGCGACGTGGTACTGGGAGGGGGAATCATTTGTAAGGCTCGACAACCTGTGTTATAATGATTGTAAGATGAAAGATGACACGATGACGATCCCAGAACCGGCTGTTCAACCGGAATCAGCGCCGTCTATAGAACCGGTGACCGAGTTCCCACCGTCGCCAGCCGAACTGCGGGCGCGGCGATGGCTCATCACCGGCCTGGTGGTGGCGGCCCTATTCCTGCTGAGTATCATCCTGCTGTTGGTATTTCTCTCCCTGGATGCCTACCAATCGGCGATGGCGGGGACGGGTCCAAGCCCTGGAGAGGTTGTGGTAAGCCTGGTGCGGGATGCGGCCATCATCTTTGTGGCCTTTGAGACGCTGCTGATCGGTGTTTTAATGATCATCCTGATGATCCAGGTCCAATCCCTGATCACGCTTTTGCAGGACGAGATCGAGCCGATGCTGGAAGCGGTGAACGAAACCCTGGCCACCGTGCGCGGCACGACCCAATTCGTCAGTCACAACGTCGTCTCACCAGTGGTCAAGTGGTCTGGCTACGTGGCAGGGGTTCAGCGAGTGGTGCGCGAGTTTACTGGATTGTTCAAGGGACAGGAGTGACATCCTGTCGCACAATGATTCAATCCAAGCATGTCTGTGAGACAGTGTTATAGATAGGAGGATAAAATGAGTAGAAATGATGGTGGAGAGATTGGAGCCTTTTTTGCCGGTTTCATGATCGGCGGCCTGGTCGGTGCGGCCGTGGCCCTGGTTCTGGCTCCTCAATCTGGTGAGGAGACCCGCGAGCAGATTCGGGAGCGGGGTATCGAACTGCAGGACAAGGCGGAGCATAGTCTGACAGAAGCCCGGGCCAAGGTCGAGGCGGTGGCTGCCGACGTCAAGCGCCGGGCCGAAGAACTGCAAATCCAGAGCAAGATCGTCCTGGAGGAAGGTCAAAAGCAGTTGACGCAGGCTGCCGAGGCCACAAAGAAAGCAGCAGAGGCGGCAGTAGGCAAGGCAGAAGCCGAGCCTCCAGCCGTTGAAGCTGCTGAAGCAGCGTAATAGTATCGCATTACAATTCACAACTACTCAGCCCAACTTTTCCGAGCGCGTCGAGGCCTGGTGTCAGGAGGCCTCGCTCATGATGATGAAAGGCTGAGTAGGTGTGTTTTTTCCTGTGGCTGGCTTACACGCCGGTGACGAGTTTCCACGCCCGCTGCAAGTGAGCCAGGATGTCCCCCGCGATCATGCCGGCGACCCCCTCTGGGCGCGCCATTTCTCCGGCCAATCCATGCACATAGGCCCCGGCCGCGGCGGCCTCGAAAGCTTCCATCCCTTGCGCTCGCAGGGCCACGATAACGCCGGCCAGTACGTCCCCGCTGCCGGCCGTGGCCAGTCCTGGATTGGCGAACGGTTGGATGACTGTACGTCCATCGGGCGCCGCTACGACGGTATGCGCCCCTTTCAGGACGATCACCTGTCCCCAGGCCGTGGCCTGGGACTGGGCCACGGCCACCCGGTCGGATTGGACCTCCTGGACGCTGCCTCCCATCAGGCGCGCCATCTCGCCAGGGTGGGGGGTCAGGATGCTGGATGCCGGGAGAGACCGCTCCCAGTGCTCTGTCTGGGCCAGGATATTCAACCCATCGGCGTCCACAATCAGGGGAGGGAGCGTTGGAGGTGGGGTGCTTCCCCCCCTCTCTTGGAGAAACCCGATGGATTTATGACCCTTGGCGCCGCTCAACAGGGCGTTGACAAAAGCGGCGGTCTCTTTTTCCTGGCCCAGGCCCGGTCCGAGCAGCAGGGCGTCGTATTCCGATAGGCGCTCACCCAGCACCGAGGCCGCCCCGGCAGCGGTGACCCCCAGCGCGTGGGGCAGCAGCAGGTAGGTCGCTTCGGGCAGTCGAGCAGCGATGGGGCGGTGAATGGGGGCTGGCAGCGCCAGCGTGACCAGGCCGGCCCCCGATCGGGCGGCCGCTGCTCCCGCCAGGTAGGCAGCGCCGGTGTAATTGACCGAGCCGGCCACCACCATAGCCCGGCCAAAAGTGCCCTTGTGAGCGTTCAACGGCCGGGCTGGGAGCCAGCCGCGCACCATGTCTGGCGTGACGACCTCTAGCGCCACATCATCCGCCAGGTTCGGGTCCGTACCGATATCGGCAACGACCAGCTCGCCTAGTTCGCCGGCACCCGGAAATCGGAAATGGCCGGACTTGGGATAGGCGAACGTGACCGTCAGGTCGGCCGGGAGAGCGGCCTTGTCCAGCGCGCCCGTGTCGTACTCCAGGCCGCTGGGGCCGTCCACCGCGACGACGAAGGGGATGGTGTTCCACTCCGCTCGGTCACGGCGAGGGATTAGAGGAGTCGGCGCTTTTTTGGGGGGCGTGCGGCGTGCGGCGCGGACGTTTCCCACCGTGTCGAGCACATCGGCCAGGCGACCGCGCAGTGGCAGGCGGACGCCGGTGCCCAGCAGCGCATCGATCACCACGTCGGCCTCGCGGGCCAACCGTTCGAGTTGGTTCAGCCCCTCGTCCTCGTCGGCCAGCAGGATGGCGGCTCGCTTTCCCTGCTCTTGAATCCGGCGCAGGTTCTCATCTTGGGCGGCGGAGCGCGGTTTGAACAGGTAACACGTGATTCGCGCGCCGGCCTGCGCCAGGTAGTGCGCGGCGACCAGCCCATCGCCGCCGTTGTTGCCCGGTCCAACGAGCACCAGGATGGGCCTGCCATCCACCTCCCGCCGCGCGATGACTGCCTCGGCCACGGCTCGCCCGGCTCGTTCCATCATAGCGGCGTACGAGTGACCGGCGGTGTCCGAGGCCGCCTCGATGCGGCGCATTTCCTCCACCGTAACGACTTTCATCCGTTCCTCCGTTTCTTCCAGGTGATGCGGGTGATGAGCTTTGTCAGCCAGTTGGTCGGCCCGACGCCCAATTCGCGATACCAGGCCAGGGTTTGGCGAGCACCCTCCTCGAAGGGGGTGGGCACGAATCCCAGTTCCCGGCGGGCCTTTTCGCTGGAAACCTGCCAGTCGTAAAAGACATAGGACGCCAGGTTGATGGGATAGTAGGGTTCTTTCCCGGTGTACTGCGCCAGTCCTGTCCACATTCGGGCCAACAGCAGCATGGCCCAGGCTGGCGCGTTGAAGCGTGGAATGTGATACCCCAGCAGGCCATCAATGATCTGGTTCGTCTCCTGATGGCTGATGGAGGGGCCGCTGACGTTGTACACCTGGCCGGGCCGTCCGCGTTCCAGCGCCCGCTCGATGGCCTGGGCCACGTCTTGTATGTATATGGGAAAGTTGACGTGCTTCCCGTGATGGACCTGGACCTGAATGCCTTTCAACGGGTCTTCGAAAAACAGCCGGTTGAAGGCATAGCGACTGCCCGGGCCGTAGAACGCGCCAGGGCGCAGGACGATGCTGGGCAGACCATAGTGGTGGTAATAGTGCAGCGCCAGGTGTTCCGCCGCCAGTTTGCTGCGCTGGTAATCGTCCTGGGGAGCGGGGGGATACTCCTCGTCAATGACCGTGCTGCTGTGCGGTGCCCCGACGACGGCCACAGTAGAGATATAGATGAACCGCTCGACCTGGGCCTGGCGGGCTGCTTCCAGCATAGTGCGCGTGCCCTCCAGATTGACGGTGAAAAAGTCATCCCGTTTGCCCCAGAATCGGAACTCGCCGGCGGCGTGGATCACGGCGCGGCATCCCTGCACGGCCGCGTGCACCGCGTCGGGTTCGCGAATATCTCCCCAACGCAGCTCGACGCCGAGATCGCGCACAAAGTCCCACGTGCTGGAAGGACGCACGAGCGCCCGCAGCGGATACCCCCGTTCAACAAGATAGGGGCACAAGGTGTGCCCCAGGAACCCGGTCGCGCCGGTGATGAGGGTGAGGGCGTTCACTCTACACCCTCGGCCGACGTAATTTGTCTTTGCAGCATAGTTCGCCCGTCATCCTCCGTTTCACCTCAACCGTGATCACAACTGGGCCAGATTGTACCTTCCCTCTGCTGTGCTGTCAACTTGTGAGCGTTCCTCTCCGTTTAAAAGATCGCATAGGGTGAGCCGATGGCCCCAATTTGACAGTTGTTTTTTGCCCCGCTATAATCCACCGTGACGCATCTAACCGCGCCAGCGGCGCCGCCGGCCCGAACATCTCGACCGTCAGCTGCCGCTTGGGCAGCAAACAGGGCCTCTACCGCGAGGTCTTTTGCCGCCTTTTTCTGACGGGGTACGTGGAGGTGGAGGTATGGGGCGTCCGTTTCCTGATGGGTGCTCCCATCCTGGCGGTGGTCCTGGTGTGATCGTTGGGTAAGGGTCTCTTGCGCTGCAACAAAGAAGGGGGGACGGCGTGATGGCAGTCAATATGCAGCGGGCAAAGTCGGTCAGCATCCTGAACGACGTACTGGGTCCGGTGATGCGGGGGCCGTCCAGCTCGCACACCGCCGCCTCGTTCCACATCGGCCGTCTGGCGCGGGACCTGTTGGGTGGGGAGCCGGTCGCGGCCACCTTCACCTTTGATCCGCGCGGGTCGTGGGCTGAAGTCTACCACCAGCAAGGGAGTGACCTGGGCTTTGCCGCTGGACTGCTGGGCTGGTCCATCACCGACGAGCGGTTCGACCGCGCTCTCGAGTTGGCGGCTGACCAGGGGCTAGAGATCACCTTTGTCACCGAGCGCCTGGCCGAGGCGGATCACCCCAACGTGGTTGCTGTCGGATTGACGGCGCGGGATGGCCGCCAATTGGGGATGGTGGCCCGCTCCATCGGCGGCGGCGCGGTGGTCGTCACGCGGGTGGAGGGTTGGTCGGTGCATCTGACCGGCGACGCGCACGACGTGCTGGTCGAATCGGAGGGCGGGGTGGCGGAGGCGGCGTGGGACCTGTTGGCGGGGGATGGCCGGACGATCGAACCGCCCACCAGCCAGGCGCACGGTGATGCCGCGCTCCTTCACGCCCGGCGTGACGTTCCCCTGGCGGATGATCTCCGAACCCGGTTGGTGGCGCTGCCCGGCGTCCGGCGAGTCTGGATGACAGTGCCGGTGTTCTACCCGCAGCGGGGCGTGGCGCTGTTCGACAGCGCGGCCGGGATGGTCGGGCTGGCCGAGGCGGAGGGCAAGTCGTTGGGGCGTGCGGCATTGGCCTACGAAGCGGCGCTGCTGGATCTACCAGAGGGGGAGGTGTTGGCCGAGGTGAGCCACCGCTGCGCGGTGATGCAGGCGGCGGTGGAGCGAGGGCTGGACGAGAACCTGCCGCCCATGCAGTTGCTCCGGCCCAGCGCCCGCCGTGTCTACCGGGCCGAGGCCGAGGGCCGCCTGGCGGTGGGGGGACTGCACACCCGGGCGGCGGCGCGGGCGCTGGCAGTGATGCACGTCAACGGTTGTATGGGGGTAGTCTGTGCCGCGCCGACGGCCGGTTCGGCGGGCGTGCTCCCCGGCGTGGTCGTGACGTTGGCGGAGGAGCTGGGGCTGAGCCGGGAGGGGGCGGCCCTGGCGCTGCTGGCGGCGTCGGCGGTGGGGCTGGTGGTGGGGACGCGGGCGACCTTTGCCGCCGAGGTAGCCGGCTGCCAGGTAGAGATCGGGGCGGCCGGGGCGATGGCGGCAGCGGCCGTCGTCGAAGCGGCTGGGGGGAGCGCGCGCCAGGCGTGTGACGCAGCGGCCATCGTATTCCAGAACATGATGGGCCTGGTCTGCGACATGGTGCAGGGCATCGTCGAGATTCCTTGTCATACGCGCAACGCGGCCGCGGCCTCCAGCGCGTTCGTCTGCGCCGACCTGATCCTGGGGGGGTACGAGAACCCCATCCCGCTGGACGAGACGATAGACGCCGTATACGCCGTGGGCCGGATGCTGCCCCGGGAGCTAAAGGTCACGGCGTTGGGAGGGCTGGCGCTGGCTCCGTCGGCCCAGGCCCTGGGGCGGTTGAAATAGGATGACGATCGTTCCCGCTTACGAGGAGGTGCTGCGGGCGGCCGAGCGGATTCGGCCGCACGTCAACCGCACGCCGGTGCTGACCAGCCGGACGTTGAACCGGATGACGGGATGCTCCCTCTTTTTCAAGGCCGAGAATTTCCAAAAGGTGGGGGCGTTCAAGGCCCGGGGGGCGTGTAACGCCGTCTTTTCGCTGACCGAGGACGAGGCCCGGCACGGGGTGGCGACTCACTCGTCGGGGAACCACGCCGCGGCGGTGGCTTATGCGGCCGGGCTGCGGGGGATTCCGGCCATCGTCGTGATGCCGGACGACGCCCCGCCGGTGAAGCGGGCGGCGGTGGAAGGGTATGGGCCGCGTATCGTCACGTCTGGCTCCCATCCGTTGGACCGGGAGCGGATGCTGGAGGAGGTGGTCGCAGAGACCGGCGCGACGTTCATCCATCCCTCCAACGACCCCCGGGTCATCGCCGGGCAGGGGACGGCGGCGCTGGAGCTGGTGGAGGAGGTGCCGGACCTGGACGTGGTGATGGCGCCGGTGGGGGGGGGAGGGCTGCTGGCGGGGACGGCGCTGGCGGTGGCGGGCAGGTCCCCCGGCACGCGGGTGATCGCCGTCGAGCCGGAGGCGGTGGACGACGCCTACCGCTCCTTTCGTGACGGCCGCATCTACCCGCCGACCAACGCGGAGACGGTGGCGGATGGGCTGCGCACCTTTTTGGGTGATGTCAATTTCCCCATCATCCGCGAGTACGTGGCCGAGATCGTGACGGTGAGCGAGGGCGGGATCGTCGAGGCGATGCGGTTGGTCTGGGAGCGGATGAAGATCATCATCGAGCCGTCGTCGGCGGTGCCGGTGGCAGCGCTGTTCGAGGAACCACTGGCGGGACGCTGCCGGGGGCTGCGCGTCGGCATCACCCTCTCCGGGGGGAATGTTGATTTGGAGCGGCTGCCCTGGATGGGGCAAACTAGATCGTGAGAGGGCATTGGAATGGGCGAGATGCAGGATTGGATGGTGATTGTCACGGGGGCCAGCGGTGGGATCGGCAGGGAGACGGCATTCCGGTTCGCCTCGGCAGGGGCGGCGGTGGTGCTGGTGGCTCGCGATGTCGGCGCGCTGGAGGAGGCGGCTCAGGAGGTGGAGGCCCGAGGTGGGATGGACGAGGAGGCCTACACGGCCTTTCTCGAACACAGCGCGTCCACTCACCTGTTGGGCCGGGTGGGCCGGCCGGAGGAAGTGGCCGAGTTGATCTATTTCCTAGCCTCGCCGAGGGCTGGCTGGATCACTGGTGTCACCATCCCGATTGACGGGGGGCGGGCCGAGACCTGCGCCCGGTGAGGCAGTGGGGTTTGAGGATAACTTGACCAAAGCGCCAAGAAAGGGGATAATCTGTGCGAGATTGGTTCCCATACAAAGTCGGGAGGTGCGGTATGGCGTTTGCTTATGCTGGTCGGTTGGCACGAGTTGATCTGGAAAGCGGCAGTGTGAGAAAAGAGTCCATCGTTGAAGAGGACGTGCAAAGCTGGCTGCTGGGCAGTGGTCTAGCAGCCTACTTGTTCTCCGAGGAGCTGAAGCCAGCACGGTCCGCGTTGGATTCGGCCAGTCCTCTGCTGGTCTTTGCGGGGCTGTTGACGGGGACCTATGCGCCGGCGGCGGCCCGGTCCTCCTGGTGTGGTCGGTCTCCCCTCACCGGCATCTGGAACGAGGCGAACGTGGGAGGACATTGGGGGGCGCAGCTCCGCCTGGCCGGTTTCGCCGGGCTGATCGTGACGGGATGGGCCTCGTCGCCGGTCTATCTGTGGATTCACGACGGCGAGGTCGAAATCCGCGAGGCCAACCACGTATGGGGGCAGGGCACGTTCGAGACCTACCGGCGGCTGCGGGAGGAGACGGACCCCCGGGCGGAGGTGGCCTGCATCGGGCCGGCGGGAGAGAACCTGGTGCGCATCGCCGGGGTGATGACGGGGGGACAGGAGCACAACCGGGCGGCCGCGCGAGGGGGAATGGGCGCTCTGATGGGCTCCAAGAACCTCAAGGCGATCGTTGTGCGGGGGAGTGACAAACCCACGTACCCCGATGCCGACCATTTTCGCACCGTGGTCAAGGAGGCGAACGCCGCCATCCGGGCCAAGTCCGAGGGAATGTCCCTCACTGGCACGGCGGGGGGCATTCCGGCGACGGAGCATTACGGCGACCTACCCCTCAAGAACTGGCGGGAGGGGTCCTGGCCAGAAGGGGCCAAGGCCATCTCTGGGCAGACCATCCGCGAGACGATCTGGACGCGGGACACGCGCTGTTTCGCCTGCCCTATCGGCTGCGGCAAGGCAGTGGAGGTGACGGGGGGGCCCTACGCCGGCGTCTGGGGCGAGGGACCGGAGTACGAGACGCTGGCCGGGTTCGGCGGCAACCTGTTGATAGACGACCTGTCGGCACTGGCGGCCATCAACGTTCGTTGCAACGACCTGGGCCTGGATACGATTTCTACGTCGGGGGTGATCGCTTTTGCCGCCGAAGCGATGGAAAAAGGGATCATTCTGCCGGACGATGTAAAGGGGTTGCAGCTAACCTGGGGTGCTCCCGAAGCGGTGCTGACGCTGGTGGAGTGGATCGCCCATCGCAAGAGCCTGGGCGCGCTGTTGGCAGATGGGGTGCGAACGGCGGCCGACGTGTTGGGAGAAGAGGCGGAATCGTTTGCCATCCACGTCAAGGGGATGGAAGTACCGTATCACGATCCCCGGGGGTTTGTCAGTATCGGGTTGAACTATGCCACGGCCTCCCGGGGAGCGTGTCATCTGGAGAGCCTCTCCTATTGGCGCGGCTACGGCGCCGAATGGCCGGGCTGGCAGGAAGGTCCCTACGACCGGTTCGCCTCGGACGAATCCACCGTCCGCCTGACGATTGATTTTCAGGACTTGATGGCGGTTTATAACCCGTTGGGACTGTGCAAGTTCATCGTCAAGGGAGGAGTAGGACCGAGCCAGACCGTCGATCTGGTGAACGCGGCGACCGGGTGGGATTGGACGGCCGACGACTTGATGCGGGTAGGTGAGCGCATCTTTAACTTGAAGCGGTTGATCAACCTGCGGCTGGGGATCACCGGGGCCGACGACAGGCTGCCGCGCCGTTTCCTGGCCGAGCCGCGGCCCTCTGGCACGGCCCAGGGGGTGCTGCCGGACCTGGATCGGATGCTGCCGCTGTATTACGAGATGAGAGGGTGGGACGAGAAGGGACGACCCACGCCGGAGCGGTTGAGAGAATTGGGATGGGAGGCCTGAGGATGGCGGTCAAGCCGGCTGCAAAGGTTCAGCTTCGAGTGCTGGTGATCAACTTTGATCCCCCCTTCCGGTCGAAGGAGGGGCGGCGGCTGCACGAGGTGTGCGGGTGGAACGATCCGCGCCGGCTGACGAATGAGTACATCGCCGACCTGGCCGATTGCAGCGCCGGGTACGTACAGTACGAGGTGGTCGAGTGGCAGGACGTGAACTATTATCCCCTCAAGCAGGATGGATTTCGCTACACCAATCGCTCCTACATGCTCTGCCGCGAGGGGCGGACGGAGTGGCATCAGCCGGATGGAGTGGATTACCACACCATCCGGCGCCAATTTGGGATTGCCGAGCGGGTTGAGCATGGCGAGATAGATGAAGTGTGGCTGTGGGGATTCCCGTACGCGGGGTTTTGGGAGTCCACGATGGCGGGGCGGGGGGCCTATTTTTGTAACTCGCCTCCGGTCGAGGGGGTGAACACGGCCCGCATTTTCGTGCTGATGGGGTTCAATTACGAGCGCAGCGTGGGCCAGATGTTGGAGTGTTTCGGGCATCGCGTCGAATCCATCATGCGACACGTGTATGGCTCGTGGGAGCAGAAGGAGACACACGCCTGGAATCGCTTTACACTGTACGATCGGGTCGCGCCGGGCCGTGCGGGCTGCGGCAACGTCCACTTTGCCCCTAACAGCGAGCGGGATTACGATTGGGGCAATCGGCGGCCGGTGTGGAGCACCTGTGACGATTGGCTGAACTATCCCCATCTCGCGGGACAGCGACGGCAGGTCACTTGCGAGGAGTGGGGCGGGGGCGACATTCGCGCCCATCACCGCTGGTGGTTGAAGCATCTGCCCAGGTCTCCGGGGCGCACCAGGGGAAAGCTGAACAACTGGTGGGCTTATGTCACCGACTTTAATCGGTTCCCCGAAAGCCGATAAAGCGCTGACAATTGCGGTCTGGATCAAGTTGTGCTACACTGTCCGTGTACCTAGCGGCGAGAGGAGGAGATTCAATGTCCCTGCTTGAGAAGGCGAAATCCTGGTTTGCACCAGTGGAGCCATTGCACCAGGAGATGCTCCACTACCAGACCCCCCCTGACGCAGAGCAGCAGTACCGGCTTCACCTGCGCATCGAGAAGGATGGGCGCGGTCTCCTGATCGTCAATGCCGCGACGATCCTGCACCTCAATCAGACGGCGGCCGAGTACGCGCGTCTCCTGATTCAAGAAGCGAGCGTGGACGAGGCGGCCCAGGTGATGGCCCGGCGGTACCGCGTCGGTCGGGCGCAGGCGCGTGAGGATTACGAGCGGCTGCGGGAACACATTCTCACCCTGTCCACCACCACCGACCTCGATCCGGTGACCTATCTGGATATGGAACGGGCGACGCCGTTTTCGGCCGAGAGTTCGGCCCCTTACCGGGTGGACCTGGCCCTGACGTACCGGGTGGACGAAGCGGGTACTTTGGATCCGGAGGCGCGCCACCGGGTGGACCGGGAGTTGACGACAGACGAGTGGCGGTGCGCGATGTGGATGCTCTGGGAGGGAGGAGTGCCTCACATCTGTTTCACCGGCGGGGAGCCGACGTTGCGGGATGACCTGGTCGAGCTGATCCGGTACGCCGAGAAGCAGGGCATGGTGACGGGACTGCTGACCGATGGGCGGCGTTTGCGAGACCTGGCCTACCTGGATCAACTCTTGCTGGCGGGATTGGACCACCTCCAGATCACGCTGCTCTCTCACCGACCAGAGGTGCACGACGAGATTGTGGGATACGAGGGAGCGTGGCAAGAGGTGGATGCCGGTCTGCGCAATGCGCTGGACGGCGATATTTATGTCGTCGTGCACATTGTGATTTGGCCCGAAAATGTGGATTCCGCTGTAGAGACGATCGGCTACCTGGCAGAGCTGGGCGTCCCGGCCGTGGCGTTGAGCAGTCCGCTACAAGGGGATTCCAGGAGCGAGGAAGAGAAGCGCCGCTTGCGAGAGGGATTGGAGGCGGTCCAGAAGGCCGTCTACACCCACGCGCTGACACTGGTGTGGGACCTGACCGCGCCGTATTCGCACGTCAACCCGGTTGAAGTGGAGGCCGGTCTCTCTCCGGAGCAGGTTGTGCGCCAGCACCTCTACGTCGAGCCGGACGGCGACGTGCTGCCGGCCCAGGGGTACAACGTCGTGCTGGGCAACCTCCTGCGCGACGAGTGGACGACCATCTGGCACCATCCGGAGCGAGAAAAGCTGGGGAGGAGCGCATCTGACGCCGCTGACGCCTGAGGCGTGGCACGACTGGTTCTCGGTGCAGGCCGGATGGACCCGCGCGACACGGATGTGGCTCTACCGGCAGACGGGCCTGGATCGGGCGCGGGACGTGTTGGAGGTGGGCTGCGGCACCGGCC
>DSDT01000093.1 GCA_011048615.1 Chloroflexota bacterium
AATAGTCCACCACGTCCTTCTCGTATTCCCACTTGGGCATATGCTTGCTCATCATCGCTGCAGCCGCCTCGGCCGGGTCACCGATCGGGTCCACCGTCTGAGCCACCATGGAGCGAGCGACGGTGACCGTCTCCGGCGAAACCCTCTTTACCGCCCGCAGGTACCCAAACTCGTCGAGGGCTTTGACCAATGCCACGTGGGCGCCGGCGTCGTGCACGGCCTGGACGAAGGCCACTGCGGCGTTGGGACGCTGAGTATGCAGTCCCAGCTTGGAAGGTCCGTGGGCCAACGGCCCCTGTCGCGTGACGTAGGGCAGATAGACGTGCCGGTCCAGCTTGATCGTGCCCCCCCCACCTGCTGGTGTAGGCGCCGCTGCCACTCCCTCCTCCAGCGTGACCGCCCGCGCCGCCGGAAATGCGCGTCCCAAACAGCGCCGCAGCCAGACTCCGAGGCCCAGCGTCGCCGCGCCCTGCAGAAACCGGCGGCGATTGACGCGCTTCCTCTCAATCCCAGCCATCACAATCCCATCCTCTCACTCACCGTGGACAAACCGCCCCCCGATCATCGTCGCCACCACCCGCGTCCCGGCGATCTCCATCGGGTCGCCGGTGAAAATGTCCCGATCGAGCACGATCAGATCCGCCAGCTTGCCCGGAGACAACGAACCCAGCCGGTCTGCCAGGCCGACGGCGTGGGCTGCCCCCAGCGTGAACCCGCGCACCGCCTCCTCCACCGTCAGGCGCTGCTCCGGATACCAGCCTTCCGGGCCGGGGGAGCCATCGGACCGCCGGCGCGTCACGGCTGCGTGGATGCCCAGGAACGGATTGAGATCCTCCACCGGGCAGTCGGAACCAAAGACCAGCAGCGCGCCCGCCCGCGCCAGGCTGCCGAGGGCATACGCCGTAGCGCAGCGCTCGCCCCAATACCGCTCGGCCATCTCGTAATCTTGGGTGGCGTGGAGAGGCTGCATCGAGGCCACGATCCCCAGTTCGGCCAAACGGCTCACGTCGTCGGGGTGGAGCAGTTGCACGTGCTCGATCCGATGGGGCAATCTGCCCCCATCCACCGAGCCAACGTCGGCCAGCACGTCCAGCACCATCCGGTTTGCCCGGTCGCCGATGGCGTGCACGGCCAGCGGCAGTCCCCCCGCCACCGCCCGACGGGCCACCCGGCGCAGCGCTTCCTCCTCCATGGTCGGAATGCCCAGGTTGTCCGGTTCTCCCTGGTAGGGCTGCAACATCATAGCCGTGCGAGGGCCCAGCGCGCCGTCGGTAAAGAGCTTGATTCCCCCCACCCGCAGCCAATCGTCACCCAGGCCCGCCCGCACGCCGACCGTCAATGCGGCGTCGAGAACTCGATCGGGCAGATACTTGACGACTCGCAGGCCCAACTCAGACCGGACGTGCAGCCGCTGATAGGCCTCGAGGGCGAGGTCCGCATCAACGTCGTGAATAGCGGTCAGCCCGACACGCCACGCCCGCGGGAAGGCCTCGCGTAGCGCGTCATCCGTCTCGGCCGGCGACGGCTGGGGAACGACGGCTTTGATCAGATCCGCCGCGCTCTCCTCAAAGAGCATCCCGGTGGGCCGGCCCGCGTCGTCGCGCCCGATCTGTCCACCGGGCGGGTCGGGCGTCTCGGCGGTGATGGCGGCCAGTCGGAGCGCGCGCGAGTTTGCCACCAGGGCGTGCCCGCTCTTGGCGATGAGCCTGACGGGATGATCCGGCGCGGCGCGGTCCAGGTCGGCGGCGGTGGGGAATCGGTGCTCCGGCCACCGCTCTTGATCCCATCCCCGGCCCAGGATCCACCGGCCCGGCTCCGTCTCCCGCGCCCGTTGAGCTACCAGGTGCAGCATCTCGTCCAACGTTGCCGTCCCGGTCAAATCCACCTGCCGCAGGCCGAGGGCGTACCGGGTAAAGTGAATGTGACTATCGGTCAGGCCGGGGAGCATGCAGCGTCCCCCCAAGTCGCGCACGGTTCCGCCCGGGGACAACAGGGCGCGCAGGTCGCGTCCTGCGTTGGTTGCTCCATCCTCCCCCACCGCCAGCACGCGATCCCCCGCCAGTGCTATGGCCGAGGCGCGGGGAAATTGGGCGTCCAGCGTGTATATCCGCCCATTGACCAGCAATTGATCGGCTAACATACCTCCTCCCTACAGACCAACCGCCCCCGTTGAGGGGGCGGCCACGAGCACGACGATCACGCCTCGGCCCCCAGGCCGGCCGGGAGCGGAATCAGAACGCGCCGATTTGGCACTGGGCGATCCGCACCCCCAACGTCTCGGCGGCGTTGGCTACCTCCGATTTGGGCATGCCGAACCGGACCGCAATAGCCCAGGCGACGGCGCACGGCAGCCGCCCCAGGATCAATCCCTCCTGAATGGCCTGAGCGACTTCCGGCGCTACCTCCTCGGCTGGCTGCACCCCCTTCTGGTCGCCATGGCCGAACAGCCTCAATTGGCAGCCCGTCAGCCGCACGTTCAACTCGTCGGCCGTCTGTCCCACCGCCCGAGGAGTCACTCCCAGGTCCTCGGCGATGCGGAAAGCCGCCGCACACCCCAACATCCCCTCCGGCGTCCGTTTCTGAATCGCTTGTGCTATTCTCTCATCCATCTCGCATTCTCCCTGCTCCACATCTCAGATGCACCACAGATCCAACTGGGGATCGCTCAGATATTCGGCTCCCTCGGCGGTCACTATCACGTTCTCCTCACAGCCGATGTAGCCATATTCCGGTACCTGCACTCCCAACTCGATGGCAAAGACGTTGCGGACCTCGACCATCCCCTCGATCGAGGTCCCGTACCGTTCCCAGCGTGGCCCCAAGACCGTCGCGCCATCGTGGGCCGAGCGGCCAATGTGGTGACCGAAGGCGTGCATATACTCCGGATAGCCGGCCTGGGTCAGAGACTCACGGGCCGCCTGATCCACCTCCCAGCCCCGCACCCCCGGTCGCAGCATCGCTCGCCCGGCCTCCAGCGCTGCCCGTGCGGCCTGCCAGCCGGCCTGCACCTCGGCGGGTGGAGCCGTCTCCCCCTCATCCAGTAGGTACCACGTCCGCTGCAAGTCAGAGACGAACCCGTCCTTACTGACGCCAAAGTCCACCTGGAGCAGATTCCCGCGCCGCAGGACGGAATCCCCCGGCATGGCGTGGCCGATGGACGAATCGGGACCGGCCGTGACCGCCGGACAGTACTCCGCCTCCCAGGCCAATCCCATCCCCTCCTGCGCCGCGACATCCTGGAACCAGGCAGCGATCTCCCATTCCGTCACATCAGGACGAATCTGCGACGCGATGCGAGTAAAGATGGCCTGCGTCTCTCGGATGGCGGCCTGGATGCGTGCCACCTCGGACGGAGACTTGCGCCCGCGCAGTGCTCCGATCACCTCCTCGGCCGAGATGAGACGGCTGGCGCACTCCTGGTCGGCGATCATTTTGGCCAACACCCGGAACATGCCGTGCGTCAATCCATCGGCTGCCGGGTCGCTCTCCGAAAAGTTGAGGGCCACCTTGCGCGGGTTCAGGCGGGTCAAATGAGACAGCAGCGGCTCGCGGAACGACCGGTCGTAACCGATGACGGTCGTATACCCCCCCAGCCGCTCGACGTTATCCGCGTCGTACCGACCCACGATGGCGATGCGTTCACCGGTGCGGCTGATCATCAGCGCCGACTGCCAGGTCAAATCAAAGCCCAGCAGCAGGTCGAGGCATGGGTCGGTCACCTGCCTTGTCTCGCGCACCAGGGTGATCCAGAGATCCACCTTTTTCTCTCGCAGCACCTGCACGGCTTGATCCAATTTCTCTCGCACGATCTCGAAATTCGACATTTTCATCCCCCGTCAATCATCTGTTCCGACGATGCGCTGGTACAGGGCATCCAGTTCCTCCTCGGAATAAAAATAGATCACGATCCGCCCTCCCTCCTTGCCCCGGTTCAAGCTGACCTTGGTGCCCAGCGCTTCCCGAAAGTTGGCCTCGAGGGCCCGCGTCTGGGGCGACGCCTCTCTTGCTGGCGGCGCGTTCTCCCGCCGCCGATGCAGCCAATTCCGCACCAATTCCTCCGTCTGCCGCACGTTCAAGCCCTTTTTCAACACCGTCCCAAGGGCGGCTTCCTGCGCCTCATCCTGCTCCAGGCTCAACAGCGCCCGGGCGTGCCCCTCGCTGATCCTATCCGCCAGCAGGGCCTGCTGCACGGGACGAACAGCTTTGAGCAGGCGCAGGGTGTTGGCGACCGCCACCCGGCTCTTGCCCACCCGCCGCGCCACCTGCTCCTGCGTCAAATCGAACTCGTCAACCAATTGGCGGTAGGCGATGGCCTCCTCCAGTGCGTTCAAATCCGAGCGCTGGAGATTTTCCACCAGGGCCAGTTCCAACATCTGCCGGGGCACGGCCTCTTTCACCAGGACCGGCACCTGGACCAATCCAGCCAGGCGCGCCGCCCGCCAGCGCCGTTCACCGGCGATCAACTGGTATCCGTCGGCTCCCTGGGTGACGACGAGGGGCTGAATGATGCCGTGCTCCTCGATAGAGGCGGCCAACTCGACCAAATCCTGGTCGCGAACCTCGGCACGCGGCTGGAGCGGGTTGGGGGTGATGGCAGCCAGGGGCACCTCGATCACTCCCTGCACCTCGACCGTTCCTGTCTCCTCCTTGGCCACGGGGATCAACGCTCCCAACCCTTTGCCCAGTCCAGTCCTGCGTGCTGACATACCTCTCCTCACCTGCCGACTGTCATTGACACCAATTGCAGCCGGCCATCTCCCATCAACAATTCCCGCGCCAGCGCCGCGTAGGCCAATGCCCCTGCAGAGCGCGGAGCGTAATCTATGATCGGCTCGCCGTAACTGGGGGCCTCACTCAGACGCACGCTGCGAGGGATGATGGCGTCGAACACCCGTCCAGGAAAATGCTGCTGTACCTCTTCGACCACCTGCTTGGCCAGGATCGTACGAGAGTCGAACATGGTCATCACCAGGCCGCGCAACCGCAGCGTTGGATTGAGGCTCCGGCGGACCAGTTCAATTGCTCGCGCCAACTGAGACAATCCCTCCAGGGCCAGGTACTCGCACTGCACGGGGACAATCACGCCGTCGGTCGCCGTCAGCGCATTGATCGTCAGGAGGCCCAGGCTGGGAGGGCAGTCAATCAGGACGTAATCGTACCCCGTATCTGGCCCTTTGCTCCCAGTGGAAGCCGCTTTCTCGGCTCCGCTTTCCGGCACAGGATTGCTGGAGCGCAGGGCCGCCAGGGCCTGATGCAAACAGTATTCTCGCCGCGGCTGGTTGACCAATTCAACCGTCGCCCCGGCCAGCGCGGGCGAGGCCGGAATCACATCCAGGCGCTCTCGACCGGAGGGCTGAATCACGCGGACCAGGGGAACCTCGCGCACCAACACATCGTACGTGGAAAGAGGGACGGCCTGTTTATCCAGGCCCAGCGAGGAGGTCGCATTTGCCTGCGGGTCAATGTCCAGCACGAGAACCCGCTGCCCCCAGCGAGCCAGGCAAGCCCCCACGTTGACTGCCGTCGTCGTCTTGCCCACGCCGCCCTTCTGATTGGCCAGCGCATAGACAATCGGCCCTCGACCCCCTCCTGTCACGGTTCACGCCTCACGTTTTCGAGCCGTTTCGCCTTGCCTCTCCACACCGGAAGACCTCCTCAGGGGTAGGCGTGCCGGCCAATCCCGGCCGCGTCACCGAGCCAGCAGCGATGCAGTTAGCAAAGCGGGCGGCCTCTGTGGGATCACCGCAGCGATACAGCGACACGAAAAATGCCGCCGCAAAGACGTCACCCGCGCCGGTGGGGTCCACCTGGTGCACCTTGGGAGCCGGAACATGGTGGGCCTGCCCCCGGACGTAGAGGGTACAGCCTCTCTCCCCCTGGGTCACCACCAGCAGGCGGGCCTGGTCGGCATAGCGAGCCAGCAGTTTCCCATCGCCGTCCAGGTCTTCCGCGCTCAACACCACGGCATCGGCGCGGGAGAGGACCCGGTCCGCGTGCTCCCACGGACCACCACGGACGCACCCCGCCGGGTTCCAACGGCGCATCCAGCCCTGAGGCGTCACCCCCACGAAACCATCCCCCCAACCATAGACCAATTCTGGCGCGCATTCCTGAGCTACCGGGCCCAGGTGGACCAGGGCCGCTTGCCAGTGCGCCGGCACCACCTCCGACGTGAGCGGTTCGGCGACGCTGTGCAGCACCTGGCGCCGGCCAGCTTCGGTGTAGACATTCTCAAACGTAGTCGTCGCCGCAGCAGGGAGACAGAACACCTCGATCCCATCCAGGATGTGGCCCAGGTCCAGGTCGGGGCCGGCACTGGTGACCACTCCCACGCGGCAGCCCAACGCCCGCGCGGTGCGAGCGGCGTAGGAGACCGTCCCCCCGATAGCAAACGTGCCTTCCACCAGGTCACGCGTCACGTGACCGACAATCAGGTAATCGAAAGCGACCATCAGCATCCGCAGACAGAATGGCTGACCCCCACTTCCCGACCCCCGAGCACCGCCTCATTAGCGCGGAATGATGGTCACTTTGCGCCGGTCTCGCTCGCCAACGCTCTCGGTGCTCACATGGGGATGATCGCGCAGGGCCACGTGAATGATACGGCGCTCGTGAGGAGGCATCGGTTCCAGAGCCACCACCCGATCAGTTTTGACAGCCTGCTCTGCCATCCGTTGTGCCAACCGGCGCAGCGATTTCTCCCGGCGAGCCTTAAAGCCGTCCACATCCACTACCAGATGCACCCAGCCTTCCATCTCTCGCCCGACGATCAACCGGGTGATGTGCTGCAGCGCCGCCAACGTCTCACCACGCCGGCCGATTAACACCTCCAAGTCAGCTCCCTGCACGTCCAACGCCAGGGGTGACTCTTCCTCCTCCGAGGCGGGCTTGGCCTGCCTCACGGTCACCTGGGCTTGCTCGATCCCCAACAGGTCCAAGAGTTCCAGCAGCACCTCTCGAGCGATTTCGGCTTCGTCCCTCACTTCCCCTTCTGGTGGCGAACGAACGGCCTCTGGCTCGGCACTGAGCGGCTGCGCTGGTGCCCCTGCCGCCGGCGGTGACGGAGGTGGAGCGACCGGTTCGACCGGCGTCGCGGCGAACACCCTCGCCTTGCCACCCTCCCTCCTCTCCCGGAGCGTCAAGCGCACCCGCGCTTCCCGTGCACCGATTCCAAACAACCCTCGACTGCCGTCGTCCAGCACCTCGATCTCTATGTCATCCCGACCGACTCCCAGCCGCGCCAGACCATCAGAAATGGCGTGCTCGACGTCAGTCCCAATTGCCTCTATCGTTTGCTCCATGTGCGACATCTACTACACTCCTCGCCTCAACTATTCGATTTGTCGTTCTGTTTATCGTTCCCTTGGCGCACCAAGTAATGCTGGGCTACTCGGATCACGCTAGAGATGATAAAGTAAATGGACAACCCAGTCGAATATTGAAGGGTGAAGAAAATCATCATCAAAGGCATCATGATCTGCATCTGCCGATTCATCATCGCCGTCTGCGATTGGTCATCGGTCGGGGTCGGCGGCGTCAACAGTTTTTGTTGCAACCAACTGGTAGCAAAGACCAAAATCGGCAGGGAATACGACCACCACTGCACCGGGTTAGGCGGCAGCCCCAGGTCCATCCCCAAGAAAGTGCTCTGCAACGGCACCAATCCAACGACCCCTGGCAGCCACTTGTAGATGTGCTGCGAGAATTGGAACAGGTCCAGGGGAGTAGAGGGGATGCAATATCGAATGGCATTGATGAGACCAAACCAGATGGGGAGTTGGATCAACAACGGCAAGCAGCCTCCCAAAGGATTGATCCCCACTTCCTGATACAGCTTCATCTGCTCCTGGGCCAACCGCTCTTTATCGTTGGCATACTTTTTCTGCAACTTTTGGAGCTTGGGTTGCATATCCTGCATCTGGCGGGCCTGTCGCTGCTGACTCAGGTTCAGCGGCAGGACGAGCAAGTTGATCAACAGCGTCAACGCGGCAATGGCTGCAACAGTGCTGTTCCCCAGATAGTTGTAAAAGAGCAGCATCACGTTGGCCATTGGATAAGCTAGGAAATTGAACACCGTCTCACTCTCCCTTATTCTTCTTCCACCACGGGGGGGTAGACCCACACGTCACGCCCGTTCTCCACGTGTAGCGCCCGCAACCGCTGGGAACTGTAAAGCAGCAATTCGTACAGTATGCCCTCATCCACGACCGGCGTCGAGAGGACCTGACCATCGCTCTCCCGCGACCACATGACGAAACCATCGGCAGTGGCCAACGCGCGCAGGGTGCCATCCTGGCTGCCGACGAACAGCTGGCTGCCGTTCTCTGCCAGCGCCAGGCCGGCCCGCACCGGCGACTCGACTGCCTGACGCCAGACCTCGGCCCCCGTCTTGGCATCCAGAGCATAGACCACGCCAGCCACGTCGGCAGCGTAGACCACACCATCGTGAACCACCGGGCTGCCCCAGAACCAGTTCTGTCCCTTGAAACGCCAGCGCTCGCTCCCCGTCCCGGCGTCTATGGCGTAAAACTGGTCGTCGAACGCCCCGACGTAGAGCGTGCCATCTCCCAGCGCGGGCGTGCCGGCAAAGGCTCCCGCCGCCTGGAAATCCCACTTCACCCGCCCACTCTCCAATTCCAGGGCATACAGGTGATGGTCCATCGAACCGATGTACACCGTGTCCGAAACAATGAGGGGGGTGGCCCAGACGCGATGCCCCGTCTCGAACACCCACTTGAGTAGACCGCTCTCCACGTCCAGCGCGTAGACGTTGTTGTCGCTGTTGCCGATCACAAAGAGACCACCGCCGATAGCCCCACCTTCGATGTACTGTCCCCGGGCGTCGTCAAAGTGCCACCACCGGCCGGTCTCGGGATTCAACCCCCAGATGATATTCCGAGGCTGCCCCAGCATGCTGGTACTGGGAGCTTGGGAGGCGACGATCACGTACCCATCGCCGACCGCTGGCGCGACGTAAAAGACCGCCCCCCTGGTGGACTTGGCCAGTTCCTCCTGCGAAAGCCACATCCCACCCCCCTCCTCCTCGCTGCCTGGAAATGACCACACCACCTCGGCGTCGTCCGCATTCAACACCACCACCTGCTGCAGGTCTGCTACGTACAACTTGTCTTCCACGACGGTCAATCCTGTCCAACTGGTGGTCTGCACCGCTCCCCCTGCACAACCGCTCACCCCGACGAGCAGCAGCACTGCCAACACGGCCAGTCCTATAGACCGGCTCCTGATTCTCCTTCGATTCAACGATTCATTCTCCTCACAAATCTGGTACGGGGTCATATCCCCCTGGTTTCAATGGATGGCAGCGGGCTAATCGCTTGAGGGCCAGCCAACCGCCCCGCCAGATGCCATATCGCGCGATAGCCTCATAGCTGTACTGAGAACAGGAAGGCACAAACCGACAACTGGGGGGCAGCACTCGCGAGAAGGTTACCTGGTAGAAGCGAATCACACCCAGAAAAACAGCTCTCATCGTCGCGTTCTCTCACAACCACAGCCGGTACACACCAGGCTCTCGGCTGCAGCCGACTTGCTACGGAATGTCATCTGGCGCGACACCCGCACGTCTCCATCCATCACCTGCTCAAACCCGCCCGTTTCAACAGCGACGCCAGCCCCTCTTCGACCTGCGGCTCTTTCACGGTGAGGATGGCCGCCCGGGCCACGAGCATCACGTCCCAGCCCTTCTCGATCTGGGGATAGAGGAGACGAGCCGCTTCGCGCAAGAGACGCCTGGCCCGATTCCGGGCCACTGCCCCTCCCAACCGGCGGCTGGCCGTCACACCCACACGCGTCAGGTCGAGGCCGTTGGGCCGCGCGATGAGAATCAGCAGGGGGTGTTTCCACGACCTGCCATCCTCGTACACCTGCCGTATGTGGCTCGCGCGCCGCAGCCGAACCCGTCGCTCCATCCATCAACACGCTCACTAGAAACCAGGGCCTGAAAAACCCGGTCTCTCCCTACTTGCGTCGTCGCGGACGGTTAGAGCTTTCCTTCCAGTTCAGTTTTTTAGCCCACTTTCTCTGCACACTGAGACGATTGCGCCCCTTTTGCCGGCGGGCTTTGATCACTTTCTGTCCCCCCGGAGTGGCCATACGGGCGCGAAACCCATGGGTGCGCATGCGCTTTCGTTTCTTGGGTTGATAGGTCCGTTTCGGCATGTCTCTATTCCTCCACACAACACATAGCAATTGGCGACCAGCGACAGCCAATCGCCAATTATCGTGACAACCACGTCATTATACCTTAAGCAATCAATATTGGCAATGCATGGCCCTGTTTACCACCATGTGGTCGAGGTTTCAGCGGACGGGTAAGGCAGACCGACAATCGGTCCCACGGGACCTGACTGCTCCACCTTCTGTTCACCTCCCCACCAGAAGAACGATGAGAGGAGCTGCGACGAGAGCAGGAAGTAGATTGCCCGCCCGGATTCGCTTGATTTCTAGTAGCCCCAGTCCTAACGCCAACATCAGCACGCCCCCCGTAGCTGTCATCTCGGCCACCATGGGATCGGTGAGCACCGCACTCGCCCACCCGGCCCCCAATGTCAGCGCGCCCTGGTAGATCAACACGGTCAGGGCAGAAAAGAGCACTCCCGGGCCCATAGTGGACGCAAACGCCAGGGCCGCGAATCCATCCAGAGTCGCTTTGACCGCCAGCAGGGTATAGTCCCCGGTCAGGCCGTCCTGGATGGAACCCAGGATGGTCATTGGCCCGACGCAGAACAACAGGCTGGCCGACAGGAAGGCTTGACTAAACTGGGTGGAGGTGGAGAGAGACGGCTGCCCAGCGGCTTGCTCCCCGCTTCTGGATGTCCTCTGCTCCAGCCAACGGCCCAGGCGATCAATACGACTCTCGATACCCAGCCATTCCCCGACGATCCCTCCCACCAGCAAGCTGCCCAGCACGATCAGGATGTTGTCGGTTTCGAGGGTGAGCTGCACGCCGATGACGATGGTCAGCAGACCCAGGCCGTGCATGATTGTCTCGCGCATGCGCTCCGGCAGACGAGCGCCCAGCAATAGCCCCGCCGAGCCACCGATCACGACAGTGACCACGTTGATGAGAGTGCCGATGCCGTTCATTCCCGGCCTCCCTCGAGCGCTGTGCGAATAGCGGTCGCCAACCGGCGCGCCCGCTCCGGCGCGTCCCCGACGTGACCACCGGCGTCGAGCAGAGAGCGCACCCGGTCGGCCGGCAGGTAATGCAACAGGACCTCGTCGGCGGACAGTCGGTCGGGCAAGGCGGGAGGAGCCCCCCGCTGGACCGCGCCCCAGGCGGTCATAGCGTGCTCTCGAATCCGTTCGTGCATCGCCTGGCGGTCGGCCCCAGCGCGGACGAGTTCCATCAGCAGCCGCTCGGTGGCGGCGAAAGGGCCGTAGGTCTCTAGATTGCGGGCGATGGCCTCGTCGTGGAACTGCAAGCCGCGCAGGATGCGGTGAGCGCGGCGTACCAGTTCGTCGCTGGCGAGGAATCCGTCGGGCAGGATCAGGCGGCGGTTGGCCGAATCGTCCAGCGTGCGCTCCAACAGGCTGTGAGCGGCGTTGTCCCACGCCACCCGGGGCAGCGCGGCGACGTAGCGGGCCAGGCTGTCCACGTTCTCCGCGTGGACCGGGTTGCGCTTGAAGGGCATAGCCGACGAACCGACCTGTCGAGCGCTGAACGGCTCGCTCCACTCGCCGATGGGCGGCGACTGGAGCAGCCGCAGGTCGAAGGCGAAGCGGTATAGAGAGGCCGCTAACCCCGCCAGTGCCGTCAGCAGCCGGTAGTCCTGCTGGCGCGGGTAGACCTGGGTGGCGACAGGGAAGGCGCGCAGCCCCAACTCTTCCATCACGCGAGCCTCCAACTCGGCGGGCGTGACGCCGGTCCCCGCCAGCAGTTGGGCGTAGGAGGCGCTGGTCCCCACTGCACCTTTGATCCCCTTGCCCATCAGGCGCTGCCGCAGGCGGCGCAGTTCTTGATAGTCCTCCAACACATCCTGTCCATAGACCGCCAGCCGGTAGCCGACGGTGGTCGGTTCGGCGGGCTGGATGTGGGTGAAGCCGATGCAGACGTGGTCGGCGTGAGTTTCGATCCGCTCGGCCAGATCGGCCAGCAGCGCGCCCACCCGCTCGATCAGCAAGTCGAGGGACTCGCGGATGCGCAGCACGTCGGCGTTGTCCAACACGTCGGCGCTGGTGGCCCCCAGGTGGATGACGCCGCCGCCCACGGGGCACCGCTCGGCGAAAGCGTGGATCTCGGCCATCAGGTCGTGCCCGATCTCGGCCTCGATCTCGGCGGCGCGGGCCAGGTTCACGTCATTCTGATGCGCTCGCAGATCAGCCAATTGTTCAGCGCTGACCAGGCCGGCCTCGTGCTGGGCCGCGGCCAGCGCCACCCAAACACGGCGGAAGAGCTGCCGCCGGTGCGTCTCGCTCCAGATCGTACGCATCTCGGCGGAGCCATACCGCCAGGTGAAGGGGGAGAGGTAGGCGTCGTGGTCGAAAGATGGTCCGTCAGAATGTCGTGAATGGCTCATCGGCAGTACCTCCTCTATCGAGGACCAAGCAATGACCAAGCTGAATTTGAGCGCGTATGCACACATTGGATTATAACAGACGGCGTCATCTGCGCCAAATTGACTGGCGGTTCCGCCGGGCGCACCTTGACATAAATTCCCTTCGCTGGTATAATCATCCCAGTTAAGTCAATCGGTTTGGCATCACCCACCGCTCCGATTTACCCAATCGGGGCGGTTTTTTTGTAGGTAGGTGCGACGCACTCAAGTGCGTCGCACCTCCTGCCAGTGTAAGGAGTAGAATGAGTTTCACAGAATTGAACATTGATCAATCCCTGCAAAAGGCGATCGGCGCGATGGGATACGAGCATATGACCCCGATCCAGGCCCAGGCCATTCCACCGGGGTTGCAGGGGCGCGACATCATCGGCTGCGCCCAGACGGGCACCGGTAAAACGTTGGCCTTTTTGCTTCCCGCGTTGGAACACTTGCTGCGGACGCTGGTCAAAACCAAGAACCCGCAAATCGTCGTCCTGGAGCCGACCCGCGAGTTGGTCATCCAGGTCGCGGGAGAGGCCCGCAAGCTGGCGGCCCGCACCTCGCTGCGCACCGTTTCCATCTATGGCGGCGCCAGCATCAACAAACAGACGGACAAACTGCGGCGGGGTGTTGACATCGTGGTCGCCACGCCCGGCCGCCTGATGGATCACATGCGCCGCAAGAACATCAACTTTCAAGAACTGCGCATCCTCGTGTTGGATGAGGCCGACCGGATGCTGGATATGGGTTTTCTGCCCGACATCGAAAAGATCGTCGGTTCTATGCCTCAGCAGCGCCAGACTATGCTGTTCTCGGCGACGATGCTGCCGGCTGTGTCGGCCCTCGCGCGCCGGTTTCAGCGCGATCCAGTGCGCATCGAGATCGGTCTCGCCCAACCCCCCGAAACGATCAGCCAGGCGCTCTACCCGGTACCCAAACATCTAAAGTTTCCACTGCTCGTGACGATGTTGGAACAGATGGAGATTAGCAGTGCGTTGATCTTTACGCGCACGAAACAAGAAGCCGATCTCGTCACCCGACACCTGCGTCAGGCCAAGGTCTCTGTGGCGTGTATTCACGGGGATTTTCAGCAGCGGGAGCGCATCTCCGCCCTGGAAGGATTCCGCGCGGGTAGACATCGGGCTTTGGTCGCCACGAACATTGCGGCGCGGGGATTGGACGTCGAGGGCATCTCGCACGTCATCAACTATGACGTGCCGGAACATGCTGAAGATTACATCCATCGCATCGGGCGGACCGCCCGCGCAGAGGCGTATGGCGATGCCATCACCCTGGTCACCCCAGACGACGAAGGCCTGATCCATCGGATCGAGTATCTGTTGGACCGCAAGATCGCACGCAAGACCCTGCCGGGATTCAACTATGACGTGCCGACCCCCTCGTGGGCCAAGCCCTCAGCCAAAGCGCTGGTACAGCAACTCACCAAATCACAGCCATTGAGAGACCGCTGGCGCTCCATGTGCTAGTGTGTTAAGGGCGTTCCCCGGCAAGTCGTCAGGTATCAGTAGTGGCTGACTGCACCGGGGAACGCCATCCTGCGATGGTTGTTATGCGCTGACGGTGTGCCCTCAAGCCCGCCGATAGTGTGTAGCTACATACGCGATGTATGACCCTCTTCACTTGCCTTCCTCACTATCTGGGCGTATCATGAAAAGGTGTCTGGCACTATATGCGGGCATCGGGAGCCCATCCTCCAGTTGGAACCGGCTCCACGGTCGGTGCTCGGCGCTGGACCGTTTCTAGCTTTGGGCCGGTGTTCGAGGCCGCCAGACTGATTGATACAGATCGAGTTGGGTCACACCAAACACGACATTCTTCGAGGAGGACGCTATGACGGATTATCGGATTCACGAGCATCCGATTCTCCCTGTCGCAGAACAAGCCGAGTTCGAGTTCTATTGGCAGGGACAATTGATACAGGGCCGCGAGGGCGAAACGATCTCGTCGGCCCTGTTTGCTAACGGGGTGCGCATCTTTGGTCACCACCACAAGGACGGGGCCCCCCAGGGCATCTTTTGCGCTAACGGGCAGTGCGCCCAATGCCTGGTCATCGCCGACGGGCTGCCGGTCAAGGCGTGTATGACGCCGGTCCGGCCCGGTATGCAGGTCGAACCGCTGGAAGGGAAACCGACGCTGCCTGACGTGCCAGCAGCGCCGGGGATGGGGGTGATCGAAACCGTCGAGATCGAGTGCTTGATCATCGGCGGCGGGCCGGCGGGGCTGGCGGCAGCCATCGAACTGGGCAAGGCCGGCGTGCGGACGCTCATCCTGGACGACAAGCACCGACTGGGAGGCAAACTCGTCCTCCAGACCCACAAGTTCTTTGGCTCCATTGACGCCTGTTACGCCGGGACGCGCGGCACCGACATCGCCGCCAGGTTGGAGCAGGAGGCACACCAGTTCGAGAACGTCCAGGTCTGGCTCAACACCACCGCGCTGGCGGTCTTTTCCGACCGAAAGGTCGGGGTGCTGCGGGAAGGGCACTACGTCGTCGTCCAGCCGCACGCGCTGCTGGTGGCGACGGGGGCGCGGGAGAATTCACTGGCCTTCAAGGGGAACACCCTGCCGGGGGTGTACGGCGCGGGCGCGTTCCAGACGCTGGTCAACCGCGACCTGGTCCGCCCGACGGAGCGGCTCTTCATCGTCGGCGGCGGAAACGTGGGGCTGATCGCCGGCTACCACGCTCTGCAAGCGGGCATTCAAGTCGTCGGCCTGTGCGAGGCGCTGCCGGAGTGCGGCGGTTACAAGGTGCACAAGGACAAATTGGCCCGGCTCGGCGTCCCGATCTACGTCTCGCACACCATCCTCAGCGCCAACGGCGAGGAAGAGGTCGAATCGGCCACCATCGCCCGGATTGACGAGCAGTGGCGGCCCATCGCCGGCAGCGAGAAGACGTTCGCCTGCGACACGGTGCTGGTCGCCGTCGGCCTCGATCCGGTGGACGAGTTCTATCACAAAGCGAAAGAGTTTGGCCTGCCGGTATACGCCGCCGGTGACGCCGAGGAGATCGCCGAGGCGTCGGCAGCGATGTTCACCGGCCGCATCCGGGGGTTGGAGATCGCCCGGTCGCTGGGCCGCGACGTGGGCGAGGTGCCGCCGGAGTGGCACCGCACGGCCGAGATTCTCAAGTCCCGCCCCGGGGCCGTCGTCACCGAAGATATCCCCGAGGTCGAAGAAGGCGTGTTCCCGGTGCTGCACTGCGCCCAGGAGATCCCCTGCAACCCGTGCACCTCGGTCTGCCCACAAGGCGCCATCGTGATGGAGGGAGAGGACATCCGCAGC
>DSDT01000097.1 GCA_011048615.1 Chloroflexota bacterium
CCGATATGACGTTCGGTGACGTGGCGACGCTGGTCGGGATCGCTTTCCGGCTCGAAGAGCAGAACGTGCGCTTTCGCAACATCGGCTACCAACAGATCATCCCGTGGGTGACGCCGCGCGGCGGCTCGGTCTTTCTGCCCAACTGGGAGGAGATCGAACCGGTCGTGGTCGAAGTGCTGGGTCCTGTGCCCGAAGGCCGCATGTGGCGCAAGCTCCACACGGTCGAGGTGTGGAACGGCGCTGGGCCCTCGGACTGGGATCGACTGGCCGCCGACCGGTTGATGCGCGAGGGGTTCGGCGTGGTCATCGGTGAGCCAGACCACCGCGACTATGCCCAGACCGAGTTGATTGATTTTTCGGTCACGGCCAAGGGGAGCGCGGCCTCTTACCTGCGCTGGATGTTCAACGTCTCCCCCGATAACATCACGTCTACGCCCGATCCCGATGCGCGGTTCCCCTACCGCCTCATTATAGGCGCCGATTACGAGACCTGTCGTCAGCCATAATTCTTGCCACTTGATCCAGGAGGTAGCGATGTACAACACCCGTCTTTCTCGCCTGATCGAACAGGCCTCTGCAGCCGGCTTCCACGCAGCCGGTCTGATGCCCGGCCCCAACCTGTTCTATCTGACCGGGCTTTCGTTCCACCTCAGCGAGCGCCCCGTCGTCGCGCTGTTCCCTGTGCAGGGAACACCAGCCATCGTCCTGCCCGCCCTGGAAGCGGCCAAGATCGAAACGACGACCGTCGAGATGACCCCGTTCCCCTACACCGATGAGGAGGGACACACGGACGCCTTTCAGCGCGCTTGCGCCGCATTGGAGCTGCGAGATAGGGTTATCGGCGTGGAGGCCCTGCGCATGCGTCTGCTGGAAGTGCGCCTCCTGGAACGGTATGCGCCGGGCAGCCGCATCCTCCCCGCCGAGGACGTGCTGGCCGAGCTGCGGATGTGCAAGGACGAGCAGGAACTGACACATATGCGGCGCGCCGTCAGCCGCGTGGAAGCCGCCCTGGGAGCGACCATGCGCCAGGTGAAAGCCGGGATGACAGAGCGCGAGGTCGCCGGGCTGTTGACGATGCACATGCTGCAAGCTGGCGGCGAGGCTCTCGCCTTTGAACCGATCGTTGTGGCCGGCCCCAATGCCGCCTCGCCCCACGCTGTCCCCAGCGACCGGGCCATCCAGCCTGGCGAGACCATCGTCGTGGACTGTGGCGTCACCGTGGGCGGATACGCCTCCGACATCACCCGCACCTTTGCCATCGGCGAGCTGGCACCGGAGCTGGCCGCGGTCTATGAGGCGGTGCGAGCCGCCAACGAGGCCGGGCGCGCGGCGGCCGGGCCGGGCGTCCCCGCCGAGAACGTGGACCGGGCCGCCCGGCAAGTGATCGAAGCAGCCGGATATGGGCCTCACTTTATCCACCGCACCGGCCACGGCCTGGGATTGGAGACCCACGAACCCCCATACATCGTCGCGGGAAACCAGCGGCGTTTGCAGCCCGGAATGACCTTTACCGTCGAGCCGGGCATCTATCTGCCGGGCCGTGGGGGCGTGCGCATCGAGGACGACGTGGTCATCACGGACGACGGGGCCGCGAGCCTGACCACCTTCCCCCGCCATTTTACTCCCCTTGGCACAACCTAGACATCCGTACAAGTACAAAACCGGTCATCTGTCCAGTACCCAAACTCTCCAAATGCCCAATGCACGGGGAGAGCTCTTGTGATATGCTATAGGCAAATCAGAGACACCGAGGGGCAGGACAATGTTCGACACCAACAGACAGATCCGGGTTTTGATGAACTGGTTGGCACTCGTGGGACTGTTCGTCACGGGGCTGGTCGTGATGCTGCTCCTCCTGGCGGGGTCCGGCGTATGATTGGCACCGCGCCACGCACATCACCCCGCATGTGTGAAGGAGAATCTGATATGAACAGGATGAGAACACGGGTGATGGTCGCCGATGATCAACCCCAGGTGCGCTCGGCGCTGCTCCTGCTGCTACGACAGGATCCAGAGATGGCAGTGGTCGGTGAGGCGGGCGATGTCGAACAAGCCCTGCAATTGGCTGCAGAACAACAACCGGACCTGGTCCTGCTCGACTGGGAGTTGCCCGGTCAGATCAACGGATCAACCCTATCCCGGCTGCGAGCGACCCATCCAGGCCTCAAGGTGATCGCTCTCAGCGGCCGGCCGGAGGCCCGCCTGGCCGCGCTGTCGGCCGGCGTGGACGCCTTTGTAAGCAAAGGCGATCCTCCAGAGCAGCTATTGGCCGCCGTTCACAGTTGTAAGCGCAGAGCCCATTAGCCCCTCCCGGATGTCTCACCGACCCAAGACATCTGGTATCCCCTTGCCAGAGCTGTACCCCCTGCCCTCTCTCCCCATTGCGCAGGCCATCAAGTTGTGTTACACTGTACCCATTCCAAAATCATCCCTTGAGGTATAGAATCCAAAGGTCCCAAACAATGACCCACGATCACATCTTCGAACTGCTCACTTCGTACCGGGGTGACGGCCCTTTCAACCAATACCGCGATACAGACCCAGAACTCGACCTGCCGGACGGGGCGGCGATCCGCTGCCGTAACCTGCGCCAGTACCTGGAGACGTTCGCCAATGCCCGGTACGTGCTGGTGGGCGAGGCGGCTGGTTACGCCGGCTGCCGCTTCTCCGGCATCCCCTTTACATGCGAAATGCAGTTGGTCGGCCCAGAGCCGCTGACCTGGACCCGCGGCCTGGACCTGGCCCGCAGCAGCCGGGCGGAGCGGTTGTGGGTGGAACGCTCGGCCAGCATCGTGTGGCCCGCTCTGGGCGACCGCACCGACTGTGTGCTGTGGAACGCTCTGCCCTGGCACCCGCGCCGGGAGGACGACCCCCTCTCCAACCGCTCCCCGGGCCGAGACGTGGACGACGGCCTGGCGGTGCTGGGCTGCCTGCTGGCCCTGTTCCCGGCCGCTCGTCCGTATGCCATCGGGCGGGTGGCTCAACGGGCACTCCAGCGGATCGGCGTGGATGCCCCCTACATTCGGCACCCCTCTCACGGGGGAAACCACAAGTTCACGGCTGGCGTCGCCGCCCTGCCGTGCGTGTAAGCAAGAAGGATAAACAGGAGATATACAATGCTTCCCACTAAAATCGTCGTCATCGGCGCAGGCAGCGCCATCTTTGGCCTCAACACCCTGGCCGCGTTGATGCGCAGCGAACGACTGCGCGCCAGTCACCTGGCCCTGGTGGACCGGAACGCCGAGGCCCTGGCCCCGGTCGGACGGCTGGCGGAGCGACTCGACCGGGAGTGGGAGGCGCGGATGACCATCACCACCCATACTAACCACATCGAACCGTTGGATGGGGCCGAGTTCATCATCCTGTCCATCGAAGTCCCGCCCCGCGAGGAGCTGTGGCGGCAGGATTACGAGATTCCGCTCCGGCACGGCGTGCGCCAGCCCTATGCCGAGAACGGCGGCCCGGGGGGCTTTGCCCACGCCGCTCGCAACATCGGCCCGGTGCTCGAGATCGTGCGCGATATGGAGCAGCACTGCCCCGACGCCTGGCTGATCAATTTTACCAACCCCATGATCCGCATCTGCGACGCCGTGGCCCGCTACAGCCGCATCCGGGTGGTGGGACTGTGCCACCAAATCTATGCCGGGTACGGCATGGTGGGGCTGGCGCTGGCCGACGATCTGGGCATCGAGGTGCCGGAGGGACGCATCAGCACCGAGGCCCACCCGTCGGTCTGGCCGCTGCTGGGGCAGGTTTCGCGCCAGGCGGCCGATCGGGTGGACATCAAGGCCGCTGGCTTGAATCACTTTACCTGGATGCTCGATCTGCGCGACCGGCGCACTGGCGAGGACCTGTACCCCCTCTTTGCCGAACGGTGGGCGGTCTTCGATCCCACCTTCGAGCCGCTGACCCGCCAGTTGTACCGTGCGTTCGACTGTTTTCCCATCCCTGGCGACGAGCACTTGTGCGAATATCTGCCCTGGGCCAGCGACTCCCAGACGAGGCCGTGGGAAAAGTACGACCTCAGCCTGTATGATTGGGACCTGATGGCCCAACTGCGCGAGTTCGGCCACGCTGACATCGCCAAGATGGCCGCTGGACAGGCGACCATCGAGCACCTGCGCCAGGCCGACAGCGAGGGGGCGCTAGAGATCGTCGAGTCCATCGCCGGGGCGCAGAATCACTACCACCTGGCAGTGAACCTGCCCAACCAGGGGTACATCCCCAACCTGCCGGACGGGGCCATCGTCGAGACGCCGGGGCTGGCCAGCGGGATGGGCGTGCAGGGTATAGGCGTGGGCCCGCTGCCGGAGCCGGTCGCCGAGCTGTGCCGGCGCGAGATCACCGTCGCCCGGTTGGGCGTGGATGCCGCCGTCCACGGCGACCGGCAGGCCGCGCTCCAGTGCCTGCTCCTCGACCCGGTCATCACCGACCTGGATGTGGCGCAGCGCATCCTGGACGACTATTTGGAAGCCTACCGCGAGCACCTGCCCCAATTCTGGACGTAAAGAGGTGACATATGAGAGCAAATGGTATCGGGTACTCCACCCCTCCCGCCCGCCTCGACCCCGCTGCCCTGCGGGCCGATTTCCCCATCCTGGTGCGGGAGATCAACGGCCATCCTCTGGCATACCTGGATAACGCGGCCTCGGCTCAAAAGCCCCGCTGCGTGATCGAAGCATTGACGCGGTTTTACAGCCACGGGTACTCGAGCATCCATCGCGGTGTGCACACCCTCAGCGAGGAAGCGACCGCTGCCTACGAGAGCGCCCGCGACGCGGTGACCGCGTTCATCAACGCGCCCGACCGTCGGGGCGTCATCTTTACTCGCAACGCGACCGAGGCGCTCAATCTCGTCGCCGCCGCCTGGGGCCGAGCCAACGTGGGGCCGGGGGATCGCATCCTCGTCACAGAGATGGAGCATCACAGCAATCTGCTTCCCTGGCGGCGGCTGGCCCAAGAGGTCGGGGCCGAACTGGACTACATTCCCATAACGGACGACGGGCGGCTGGACCTCGACGGGTTGGTCCGCCGGCTGACAGGACCGGTCAAGCTGGTCGCCCTGACGCACGTCTCCAACGTGCTGGGCGTCGTCAACCCCATCCCAGAGATCGCGGCCCTGGTCCGAGAACGGGCCGCCGCCGCGCGGATCGTGGTGGACGGCGCCCAGAGCGTCCCCCACCTGCCGGTGGACGTCCAGGCGTTGGACTGCGATTTCCTGGCCTTTTCCGGGCACAAGATGTGCGGACCGACGGGCATCGGGGTGCTGTACGGCCTCCCGGAGCTGCTGAAGGAGGCACCGCCCTTCCTCGTCGGCGGGGGCATGATCGGACGGGTCGAGCGCGCCGAGGCTACCTGGGCTGACCTGCCGGCCAGATTCGAGGCCGGCACGCCTGCCATTGCCGAGGCGGTCGGGTTGGGCGCGGCCATCGCGTACCTGGGCGAGATCGGCATGGCGGCGATATGGGCCCACGAGCAAGAGCTGGTCGCCTACGCCCTGGAGCAACTGCGAGGCCTGCCGGGGGTGCGGGTGATTGGGCCAACGGAGCCGCGGGATAGGGCGGGCGTCGTCGCTTTTACCGTCGCCGCGATTCATCCCCACGACCTGGCCTTTATCCTCGACCAGGAAGGGATCGCCATCCGGGCCGGATTTCACTGCGCCCAGCCCCTGCACGAGGGGTTGGGACTGGGTCCCACGGCTCGGGCCAGCTTCTATCTCTACAACACCCTTACCGAAGTGGACCGACTCGTAGCCGGAATTGAGAGGGCGCAAGCCTTGTTCGGATAGAGGAAGGATTCAGTGGAGACAATGTATCGCGAACAGATTCTGGATCATTACCGCCATCCCCGCAATCAAGGACGGCTGGATCAGCCGGACGTTTCCCACGAGCTGGACAACCCGGTCTGCGGCGACGTGGTGCGAATGGACGTGCGCTTGACCGACGGGCGGGTGAGCGAAGCCCGCTTCAGCGGCCGGGGATGTGTCATCAGTATGGCATCCGCCTCGATGTTGAGCGAGGAAATCCAGGGCCGGAGTGTGTCCGAGTTGATGGCCCTGCAGGAGGCGGATGTGTTCGAGATGTTGGGTGTCACCCTCGGACCGGTGCGGGCCAAGTGCGCCCTGCTGCCGCTACGGGCGCTCCAAGAGGGATTGAGCCGCTTGGAGTGACTCCAACCGGGCCAACAGCGTGCGGGGCAGCCCGTCCCGATTCTGCCGCGTGATGGGGACCACCGTCGGCGAAAGGGCATGCAGGCGGCGCTCCACCCGGTCCACCAACTCGGTCCGCACGACGACGAGGGCCAGCGCGTATTCCTGCTCCGGCAGAACATCCAGCGCCCGTGCCCACCCCTGCCCGCGCTCGATCTCCAACGGCCCCAACTCGTCCACTACAAGCAAGTGACACCTCACCGACTGGGCCAACACCTGGCTGCCCCACGCCAGGACGTCGGGGGCGAAGAGAAAGCGGCCCTGCGTCACCTCGAAGGGGGTCCCGGAGCCATCAGAGTAGGGCGGCAGCGATAGGCGGCGGGTGACGCCAGCCCCCACGTCCACCACGTCCCGCCCCCCGTCGGCGCGAGTCAGGGTGAGAAGGCCGCCGCACGTGTACCCCCGAGCCTGGGCCAGCGCCACCGTCTCGCGGCAGACCGTGGTCTTGCCGACGCCCCGTCCGCCGGTCAGGAGAACGATGACGCGGTCCATCTTTTAATCCTCGTATCCAGGGATGGGACCGAAAGCAGCCTCGATCTCGTCAGGCTCAAAGACCTCCAACATGCAATCCCACCAGGAGAGGCCCGTCGTCTTCTGGAACCGCCACCAGAGAACGTCCGGCCAAAAGTAGCGCCAGCGCCAGAGGGAGGGCACACGCTCCCAACCGTAATCACCGGCCAGGGTGGTAAAATCCACATAATACCCGGAGGGAATGCTCTCCTTGAGCTTGCCGCCCTCGACCATGGCAGCTGCATCCCGCCGCCGAGCCTGCATATCCCATACCCCTTCGCGCAGAGGTTCCCCCATACTGCCGTCCTGCTGAGCGGCGCGCACAAAGACCCGCCAATAGGTCACAGTGCCGATCTCTTCTCGGACCAATTCGACGCGCGGCGGGTTCTCCTCCTCGTAGGGGGCTCGATCCAGGCCAAAGGCCCGCCCGCAGACGTACCACGTCATCCGCGACTGGCCGGCGTAGGGGGTATAGTTCATCGGCAACTGCGCCACACTGAGGCGAGCCAGGTAATCCCAGCCGGCCTCCTGGACCACCCGACGGCGCAGGGCGTTGAAACTCTCGTTCACCCGGTCGGAGAGGTACGCCCGGCTGTCCTCCTCCCCCACCTCGGCCTGGACCGGAGTCGCAGTCGCTGGCACGCTGACGGTGACGCCAGATGTGACACTGGTCGTCGCACTGGTCGTCACGTCCATAGTTGCAACGAGGACATCCTGACCCCCGCCCACCGAAACGACCTCGACCCCCTGGAGTAGGACCAAGTCGTAAGGCGGGCCAGACCGGGGCGTGGGCTGCACCAGTTCCACGTAGAAGGGGGGATCATGCGCTGGCACGTCGGCCTGCGCGCGGGCTATCGTGCGCGGTGAGAGCGACGCGCTCGTCCAGGCCAGATCATCTATGAAACCATCAATGCTGTACACATCGTGAAACAGGGCCCAGCCCGCGATGCTGGCCGCGACTATGTGACTCTGCTCACCCCGCCGATAAGCATAGATAAAGCTCTGTCCATCCGGCGCCCAGGCCGGCGCCAGGCCAGCGCCAAAGACCTCTGTCTGCGCCTGATCGGCGACCATCGTGTCCCAATCAAAAGCCGTGACCTGAATGGATGGATTGCTACGTGGACCACTCACATAGGCGAGTTGACTGCCGTCGGGAGACCAGGCCGGCTCGTATTCGTCCAGATCAGGGCTTTGCGTGACGTTGATGACGGTCTCCACCTGGTCAATCATCTGGACATAGATGTCCTTGTTGCCCTCGCTGAAGGTGGTGTAGGCAATGGCACGGCTGTCGGGCGACCAGGCCGGTTCATAGTTGGGGGCGGGATCAGACGTGATGCGTCGCAGTTGTTGACCGGTAGTGCTCATCACAAAGATGTCCAGGTTGCCCTCCCGGTACGACTCGAACGCGATCCACTGTCCATCGGGCGACCAGGTGGGGTTGGCGTCGAAAGCCGGATCGTGGGTCAGGCGGATCAGTGCACCGCTCAACAGGTCCAGCAGATAGATGTCCCAGTTGTTGGCCCGGTTCGAGGCAAAGGCGATATAGTTTCCATCGGGAGACCAGGCCGGGTCCCGGTCCTCGGCCCCGTCCTTGGTCAACCGCACCAACTGGCGGTCGGTCTGGTTGAGGGCGTACACGTCGGCGTTTCCATTACGCCGCAGGGTAAAGGCGATGGCCCCCCCGCTGCCAAACGGCGTCGGTGTGGGACCGGGCGTCGGGATGGGCGAGTGGTGAGGAGAGGTGGTAGCGGCGATGGGGACCATCACTCGCCGCTCCACCACAGTCGGAGCGCTGGCGGTCTGAAACAGGCCGATTGTCAGCAGAATGAGCACGACCAAGTTGCCCAGCACTAACAGCACCAGCAACCGGACGCCCTGGGGGCGCAGTGTGACGGGCCGCCCGACTTCATCCGGCCGGCGCAGCCAAGCCCACGCCAGCCCGACGCGCGCCCAGAGCCGCCGCAGCCTACCCTTGCGAGCGCCGGTGGGCGTCGGTGTTGGCTCAGCAGTCGAGTCCCCCAACTCGATATCGTCCCGTTCCAATCCATCCTCCATAATGTAACAAGTATACGACGCCTAGGGGGCTTGTCAAGCCCGGCCCGATGGACTATACTACCGGACAGGGAACAGTGGGAACGATCCAGTCCGACGACGGAGGTGGGAGCATGAACCGGGTTTTTGCCGTGTCCGACGCGACTGGGGTGACAGCCGAGCAGGTCCTGAACGCAGCCCTCAAGCAGTTCACCGGCGCCGAGGTCGAGATCGAACGCCGACCGGGCGTGCGCACTCCGGAGCAAGTTCGCCAGGTAGTGCGAGAAGCGGCCAAGGCGGCCGGGTTCATCGTGCACACCTTGGTCTCGGACGATCTGCGGACGACGATGCTGCGCACCGGTCGGCTGCACAACGTGGAGACGATTGATCTGATGGGCCCGCTCCTGGCACGGCTTTCGCAGCATTTATCCATCTCACCAGCCGAGAAACCCGGCCCCCTGAGCCAACTGGATCAAGAGTACTTTCGGCGCATCGAGACCATAGAGTTTGCCTACCGCCACGACGACGGTCAGCGCCCCCACGAGCTGGCTCAGGCCGAGATCGTCCTGGTCGGCGTCTCTCGCACGTTCAAGACGCCGCTCAGCATCTACCTGGCGTTCAAGGGCTGGTTCGTCGCCAACGTGCCCATCGTGCTAAACATCAAACCACCGGCCTCTCTCTTCGATCTGCCGCCGGGACGGGTCTGTGGGTTGACCATCACGCCAGCGAAACTGTGTCAGCTGCGCCAGGCCCGACACAATCACCTGAGAGGGGCAGCCGGGGAATACGCCGACCTGGATTACGTCCGGCGCGAGTTGGAATGCGCCCAGGCCATCTTTCACAGTCAGAGCGGATGGACGGTGGTCGACGTGACCGACAAGCCCATCGAGGAAATATCCTCCGAGATTCTGGCGCTGACCGGAGAGCGCCGACAGTGACGCTCCCCGCCTCTCGTTATGAACTCGGGCGACTCGCTCGTCGGCGGGGTTTCATAAAGCGGCTCACCACCACGGCTTCGTTGTGCATCACCAGCCGATCGCCGACCTCTAGCTCCTCGTAGGGCTTGTCCCACACCTCCCGGACCGGACGGGGAAAGATTCTGATGGGGGCGCCCTCTTCGGCGTGGCGCAGGTCCACATAGGCCTGGCCCACCAGATACCCCTCGGTATCCATGGCGCAGGAGGTCACCTGCCCGATGACCCGTCCCCGGCTGTCGGTCACCACGTCCCCTTGCTTGGGCACCCGCACCCCTTTCTCCTCAATGTGAAAGCGGACCACGACCATCTTGCGTTCCTGGGCATGCTCGATGTAGGCTCGCCGTCCCACGAAAAAGGGCTGATTCAGCTTGATGTACCCGGCGAACCCGGCGTCGTCGGGGCGCAGGTCCAACGGCCCGGCCAGTTCGTGACCATAGAGGGGCAGCCCGGCCTCGATACGCAGGCTGTCCCGCGCCCCCAGGCCGATGGGCCGCAGCCCAAACGGCTCACCCACCTCTAGCAGACGTTCCCACAAGATCACTAGCGCCTCGGGGTGGACAAAAAGCTCAAAACTCTGCGGCTCGCCAGTGTAGCCAGTACGGGCAATGATCAGGTCCAGAACGCCACCCGAAGCCCGACGGGACGGAATCTGGGCTTCCAATACCTCGGTCCGTTTCATCGCCTTCAGCCGTCCCCGGATCTCGGCGACAGCACCAGAGTGCGGCGCCGCATCGAGCAGGGCCAGCAAGATGTCGCGCGAGCGGGGTCCCTGGAGCGCCACCTCGGTCAACCAGGCGTAACTCTCGGTCATCTCGTGCAGATTCCGCAGCTCGGCCCGGAAACTGGTCCGCGCCCAGGGCCGCTGATCGTCGAGGCGAACCTCGCGCTCGTTGACGGCCTGCAGCCATGCCCAATCCTTGTCCGCATTGGCAGCGTTGACCACCAACAAGTAACGAGCCGGTTCGAGCATATAGACCATCAGGTCATCTATCACCCGCCCATCAGGGGTCAAAAAGTAAGAGTACTGCGATTCGCCGGGGCGCAGGGTGTTGACGTCGTTGGTAGTGACTAGGTTGAGAAAGTAGGCGGCGTGGGGTCCACTGACGTCGAAAACGCCCATGTGGGAGACGTCAAAGAGGCCAGCCGCCCCTCGCACAGCCCGGTGCTCGTCGCTAATGGCCGTGTACCACAAGGGCATCTCCCACCCGGCAAAGGGGGCCATCTTGGCGCCGTGCTGCACGTGCCAGGTGTAGAGCGATGTACGGCGCAGCGCCGAGTCTCCCTCCTCTGATTCCAGTTCCTGCCACTCGAAAGATGGCAGCGGTTCGCCGGGCGGGTCGGTGTAGCCATCTGTCGAGAGGCCGATGAAATACGGTTTGTGAGACAGAGGCGGCGTGAACGAGTCCATCTCTCCTATATCAGACCATGTCGCGGCGGCGGGTAAATCCTGTCCCCCTCCCAGGTCCCGCACGACGACCGGTCCGGGGAGCTTGGCCCACAAGTCTTTATCGTCGAAACGGACGTAGCCATCGGAGAGATTACGCAGCCAGGCTATCACCCGCCTGGCCCGGTCGGCGGGCAGCGCCAGCCAGTACCGGTGATACCGAAAGCCAGGTCGTTGAATCTGGGCCATGCTCATGACCCGGCCATCCCGCTCCAACAGCGCGACGGGCTGCCACTCGCCCTGTTTGAGGTCCGCCACGTCAGTAGGCGTCACCTGCTCGATAAACGCGGCGGCCAGGTTTCCCACCACCTCGATCAAGCTGTACGCTTCCTCCCGGGGGCGCAGATCAGGCACCAGGCAGTGATGAGGATACCCGCTGCATGGCAGCTCGAAATCAATGCCAGCCTGGTCCGCCAGTTCCGCCACCTCGACGCGCAGATCCTCCAGCATGTCGAAATCCACCTTGCCCCGGTAGATCGGTCCGCGCACCCCGGTGTAGGTGAACGGCTCGATGCTGTTCATAGCGCGGGCGATGATGTGGGCGATTCGCTCCATCTCTGGCTCCCGCAGTCCCCGCTGGGTGACCCAGGGCGTGCCCAACCGGATACCGCTGGGGTAGGCGGCAGTTCGGTCGCCGGGGATGGTGTTTTTGTTGACCACGATGCCGATCAGGTCGAGAACCGCCGCCGTGACGTCCCCCATCAGCGGGGTGTCGTCCCGGCCGTGAATCGTCTTGCAGTCGAGAAGCAGCAGGTGGCTTTCGGTGCCTCCACACGGGACGCGCAGCCCCTGGGCCGTGAGAGCCTGTGCCAGAGCGGCGGCGTTCGCCACCGTCTGATGTTGAAGCTGCCGGAACTGTTCCGTCTGTGCCAGACGAAAAGCGACAGCCATCGCCGCGAACTTGTTGACGTGGGGTCCGCCCTGGAGACCGGGAAATACCATGTGGTCGATCTTTTGCGCCAGAATGGGGTTGGTGGTGAGGATACACGCGCCGCGGGGTCCGCAGAGCGTCTTGTGGGTCGTGAACGAGATGACATCGGCGTACCCCAGGGGGGTGGGGAATGCCCCAGCGATGACCATACCCGCCACGTGAGCGATGTCGGCCAGGAGATACGCCCCCACCCGGTCGGCGATGCGGCGAAACATGGCCCAATTGGGCAGACGGGGGTAGGAGGTGTAGCCAGCAATGATCAGCCTGGGCCGGTGTTCCTCCGCCAACTCGGCGATCTCGTCGTAATCGAGCAGCTCGGTCCGCTCATCCACGTGATACGAGATGACGTTGTACAGCCGACCCGAGATATTGACTGGGCTGCCGTGGGTCAGGTGACCGCCGTGGGAGAGCGCCATCCCCATAATCGTGTCGCCCGGTTTCAATAGCGCCTGCTGAACAGCGACGTTGGCTGGCGCGCCAGAAAGAGGCTGGACGTTGACATAGATCTGGTCAGCCGAGATGTCGGCGGTGGCAAAGGCCTCGGCGCAGCGGCGGCGGGCCAACGATTCGATCACGTCCGCGTATTCGACGCCCCGGTAATAGCGGCGATCGCCGTAGCGGCGGTAGTAGGCCAGGTGATGCTCATAGTCCAGGATCTCGTCCTCGGCCAGCCAGTGAGTCTCAGGATTGGGGTAGCCCTCAGCATAAATGTTCATCAGCACCGAGCTGAGCGCCTCTCGGACCGCCCACGGCGAGCTGCTCTCCGAGGAAATCATGATCAACTTGCGCGCTTGCCGTTCCTTTTCCAGCTCGACCAATTGGGCGACGGCCGGGTCCAGATCACCCAAAGCGCCGCGAAAGAGAAAATCATCGTGCCAAGACATTACGACCTCCAATAGGGTATGATTGAGTGACTCGCAGCACTCATTGTACCCCTCACCTCTGGGGCTGTCAAATTGACATTTATCCTGGCGTAATGTAGAATAAGGACCAACTGCATCACCACGCTATGGGATGTGGGGGAGAGACTGCCATGGTGATAGGCAGACACCGAAGGGGCAAGCCGATGCGCGGGCTGGTCGCAGCGGCGAAACTCTCAGGTAGCAGGACCCCGTATCCCGGCACCTCTGGAAAGTCCTTCGGGCACCGACGGGGCAAGACCCGGCAGCGGCGGGAGGAATCTCTCAGGTTCGTAGACAGAAGACGCACAGCCAAGCAAGTTTGTGCGTCCCTTTTTTGTTTGACCAATCACAATTCAGTTTAGTAAAGGAGGTTGTAATGTACAAGAAACTCTTTATCCCAGGACCTACCCACGTGCGAGACGAGATTCTGCAAGCACAGGCAGCCCCCATGATTGGCCACCGGGCGTCGGAATACTCGGACTTGCAGGCCGATCTGACGCCCAAGCTTCAGACCATGCTCTACACCGAGCAGCGAGTCTACCTCTACGCCTGCTCCTCCACCGGCATGATGGAAGGGTCCGTGCGCCAGGCATCCACCCAGCGCATCCTGAACACCGTCTGTGGAGCCTTCTCCAAGCGGTGGCATCAACTCACTGCCGCCAACGGGGTGCCTTGCGACAAGATCGAAGTGCCGATGGGCCAGGCCATCACGCCCGAGATGGTGGACGAAGCGCTCTCCAGTGGGGCGTACGACGCCATCACCATCGTGATGAACGAGACGTCCACCGGCCTGATGAACCCGATACAGGAGACCGCCGCGCTGATTCACGCCAAGTACCCCGACGTGCTGATCCTGGTGGACGCCGTCAGCGCCATGGCCGGGGCCAAGATCGAGTTCGACGCCTGGGGTCTGGACGTCTGCCTGGCGGGTGTACAAAAATGCTTCGCTCTGCCGCCCGGCCTGACAGTCTGCGCGGTGAGCGACCGGGCGCGGGAACGAGCCTTGCAGGTGCCCAACCGGGGCTACTACTTTGCTTACGATCAGATGGACAAGCGGTACGAAAAGCATCAGACGCCCGCCACCCCGGCCATCAGCCTGCTCCATGCCCTCAACGCGCAGATGGACGCCATCCTGGCCGAAGGGTTGGAGAATCGCTGGAACCGGCACAAGGAGATGGCGGCCTACGTGCAGGATTGGGCTCGCAAGCATTTTGCGCTTTACTCGGATGAAAAGTATCTCTCCCACACCGTGACCAACGTCGAGAACACGCGTGGCATCAGCGTGGCCGATCTGAACAGCGAGCTGGGCAAGCGGGGCGCGATGATTTCCAACGGCTACGGCGACCTGAAGGAAAAGTGCTTCCGCATCGCGCACATGGGCGATCTGACGCTGGAGGATCTCGAGTGGCTCACGGCGCAGATCGAGGACATCCTGGGACTTTAGAAATCAGGGCCAGACCCGGAAGGAGACATACCGATGAAACTATTGATTTGCGATCCAACGGACGCCTCGGCTATCGAAGCGATGCGTGAAGCAGGGATCGAAGTAGACGTGCAGGACGACATCACGCCAGAGGACCTGGAAACGGTCATCACGAATTACGACGCCCTAGTGGTGCGCAGCCGGACCAAGGTGCGCGAACCCCTGATCGCCCAGGCGACCAACCTGAAACTGGTCATCCGGGGCGGCGTGGGATTGGATAACATTGATGTTGCGTATGCCGAGTCGAAGGGAGTCGAGGTGCGCAATACCCCCTCGGCCTCGTCCAACTCGGTAGCCGAGCTGACCATCGGCTATCTGCTGGCCCTGGTGCGCCAGATCCCCCAGGTGACCGCTTCCATGGAGCGTGGCGAGTGGAAGAAAAAAGAGTTCAGCAAAGGGAGCGAACTGGCGGGCAAGACGCTGGGATTGATCGGCCTGGGACGGATCGGCAGCATGGTGGCGCAAAAGGCGCACGCGCTGGGGATGGAGGTGCTCTTTTACCGACGCACTCCTACCACGGTGGAGTACGCCACCCAGGTCTCGCTGGACGAGCTGTTGAAACGGTCTGACTTTGTCTCCCTCCACGTGCCCCACACGCCAGAGACTCATTACATCATCGGGGCGGAAGAGATCGCCAGGATGAAGGAGGGGGTCTATATCGTCAATTGCGGGCGCGGCGGCACCCTGGATGAGGTCGCTCTGCACGCGGCCGTGGCAAGTGGTCACGTGGCAGGGGCCGCGCTGGACGTCTTTGAGGACGAAAAAGGGGAGCAGGGGCGGCGATTTATGGATCAGCCGCAGGTGATCTGCTCTCCTCACATCGGCGCTGGTACATCGGAGGCGAAGGGACGCGTGGGCGAGGAAGTCGCGCAGATCGCCATCGAAGTGGCGAACCGCTGAATCCAGCCCCATCGAACGCAGGCGATCCGACGAGCGACACTGGGGCAAGCGACACCCTGCCCCAGTGTCGTAACATCAACGATACCCGAATCAGATAGGAGGCAAGCTATGGCCATGATCCAACCGTTCAGAGGAGTACGTTACAACCCGGAAAAGATCAGCGATCTCTCCCAAGTCATCAGCCAGCCCTACGACCGGGTGCGGCACGGGCTGCAGGACAAGTATTACGCCCAAAGCCCCTACACCATTGTGCGCATCATCAAGGGTAAGGAGCAGGAAGGGGACGATCTCGACGACAACGTCTACACCAGGGCGCGGGATTATTATCAGACCTGGGTGCAGGAGGGCATCTTGATGCGAGAAGAGGCTCCCGCGCTGTACGTTCTTCACCAGACCGTCACACTCCCTGA
>DSDT01000377.1 GCA_011048615.1 Chloroflexota bacterium
GACGTACATCGCACGCACACGTGCGGACCTTAAAACAAGCCGTTAGGCTGGGCAGCGTCCAAATCGCAGATTGTTCCAGCCTGGCAGAAGAGAGACCGAAAGGTGCTCTGTCGGAGTTGCGCTATGCTGGCGCAGGTTCAGACCGCGTTTATCCCACCAGAAAGTGAGGCGCATCGTGTCCACGGCCCACGTGCCCCGCTGTTTGATCTGGTTGGGGACGTCCTCCGGCGCAGTCTGGCCGACGGCGCCGACGATGGGCAGGTAGACGCCGCGCCAGCCGCGCCGCAGCGCTTCGGCGCCCGATTGGAGATCCTCCACCAGGCTCCAGGTGGGAAAGCCGCCGATCTCGTCCAGCGCCTGCCGCCGCCAGACCAGCCCGGAGCCGCAGGGGAAGACGGCGTTGGCGGCGTTCTTGGCGAGCATCGCCTTGCGGTAGAAGAGCGGTTCCAGGTTGCCGAAGGGGTCGCCTGGGCTGACCTGGGCCTCTTTGATCGTCTGGACGAAAGCGACGTCGCGATCCGCCATCATCTGCCCCACGGCCTGGCGCAAAAAGTCGGGCGCGCCGACCTCGTCGTCGGCGTCCCGCGTCTCGATGAACCGGATTTCGGGCGCGTGGATCTCGATCAGGTCGAGGGCCGAGTTGAGATTGCCGGCCTTCGCTTCGCCGCGCCGTTGCGGGTCGCCCCGGCGGGGCGGCGTGTGGTAGCCGATCTGGGCCTGGGGGTAGGCGCGCTGGAGCGGTTCGATCAGGGCGCGAATTTTGGGGCTGCGACCGTCGTCGCTGATGAGCAGATGGAGCCGGCGTTGGGGGTAGTCCTGTTCCAGGACGGAACGGGCGGTGCGGTAGACCATCTCCGGCAGCTCCCCGTAGGTGGGAATGATGACGGAGACGTCCGGCTCCTGTCCCGCCGGGGCCGGGCGGGCCTGCGGCGCGCTGGACTGCCAGTGGTTGATGACGGTGACGAGGGTCATCACGCCGGTCATCAGGCTGGCGAGGGCGAAGGGGACCGCCAGCCACGGCGCGCGGCCGCGCCGGAGCAGGCGCGGCCGCGCGCCGCGTTCGCTCCCATCCCACCAGGCGCTCAGGGCCAGGCCGATCAACGGGTATGCAAACAGGAAGCCGAACGCCAGATGTTTGTTGACGCTGACAGGGTCTTGCAGGCCGAGGTGGTAGGCGGGCCAGATGAGCATGCTGAGGAGCAGGATGGTGGGCAACCACCGCTGTCCTTGCCTGGCGGCGACGATCCATCCAGCCACGGTCAGCGCGAGGGGTGCTGCGCTCAGGTAGACGATGGCGGCGGCGATCATAGCCGGCGTGACGCCGAAGGCGGGTTTGTTTGCCAGCCGCCAGGCGAAGAAAGCGGCGATCTGTTCCCGCAGGGGCAAGAAGACTGCCAGCCCCATCGCCGCGCCGAGGAAGCCGAAGATGGCGATGTCCATCGGCGCTTTGTCCCGCCGTAGCGCGAGCGTGATGCCGACGAGGGGCAGGCCCATCAACGCCATCGGGTACTTGGCGAAGAAAGCCCCGACGAAGGCGACGGCGGCGACGCTCAGCCAGCCCCGGTGGTCGCGCCGGATCATCTGGGTGATCGCCCAGAAGCTGACGGCGATCCCTGCCAGCGCCAGCGCGTCGTAGACCGCCAGCCGGCCGAGCCCCAGGAAGGCCCCGTTGACGGCGAAGGTCAGCGCGGTCCACAGGCCGGCTTTAGGGCCAAAGAGGTTGCGGGCCGCGCCGCTCCCGGCCGCCAGAGCGGCGCCGGCGGCCAACACGGCCAGCGCCCGCGCCCCGACCAGCCCGGCGGCGCGGTAGCCCAGTCCGGCCACGACCGGCCAGAGCAGCGATCCGCCGAACCACGTCAGGTAGCGGTCTGAGGCCGTGACCATCCAGCGTGCGCAGGCCAGCGGTGACGTAGATGCCCTCGTCGAAGGAGGCGCCGTTGTAGTTCAGCGTGAGCAGGTTGAGCAGCACCCACACGCCAGCGACAGCGATGATCGCCCAGCGGGTTCGTCGTTCGTCCATCTCGTTGTTTGCACCTGGTTTCTGGTATGTGCGGCTATCGTACCATATCTCGGCAATAAAGTCAATTCTCGTCTGTTAAAATGCGGGATTCCAAAGCTGACTGGCTGGTCAGAGCTGCCGCTGTTTTCATCCTGATCGTTCTGCGCAAATGGACGAATCAGCGAAGTGGCAATCCGTGAAATCCGTCGGCCGCCTGCTCGACGCGCTGGATCGCAGTCAGCTTCAGCCATAGGATGTCATCATTATGGCGGGATGACAGTTTTGCCAGGAGGGGCGAGATGACGAAGCTTGCCAATTGGCCACGGCGGGGTACAATTACGTCATTCCCGGCGACAACTCGCCCTACTACCGATTCTGGAATCACTGAAGCACTGGGGCCACTGAAACACGCGGTTCAGTGGCATCAGCGCCGTTCAGCGTTTCAGTGATTCGACTCGTCGGTGTGAAGCAAAGATTTGCTAGACAGTAACAGGACGTTTTCGTCGAAAGGACATATAAAAAACTTGCGTCTCTGTGTTGAAAAATCTCCCGACTTTAGGAAAGTCAGATCTATTGGATCTGTGTACATCCGTGTTCACTTCCGACGGTGGAGGATTTCGCTGATGGATGGTTCGACTGAAACCGAGATAGCTACGATCGCACTGGGCGAAGCCGCGCTCCGGCTTCACCCTGCCGACGACGTGGCGGTGGCCAAAGCGCCGCTATTCGCGGGCCAGACGTTGGTCGAGGGCGATCTGCGGATTACGGTGTGCCAGCCCCAGATGACGCTCGGGGGCAGACCGATCCCGACCGGGCACAAAGTCGCGCTGCGGGAGATAGCGGCCGGCGCGCCGGTGCACCGGTACGGCCAGGTGATCGGCTTTGCGACGCGGACGATTGCGCCGGGAGAGCACGTCCACGTCCACAACGTGGGGATCCTGGGCCCGGAGGAAGAGGGCTTGGAGCGGGAGACTGTCTTCGGTGTGGACGTCCGTCCGGCAGTCCCGGCGCCCGCCGACGAACAGCGCACCTTTATGGGCTACCGGCGGGCCGACGGCCGGGTGGGGACGCGCAACACCATCGCCGTCATCTCGACCGTCAACTGCTCGGCCCACGCGGCCCGCGAGATCGCCCGCCACTTCACGCCGGAGCGGCTGGCGGCCTTTCCTTGCGTGGACGGCGTCGTCGCGCTGACGCACACGCTGGGCTGCCCGATGCGGTACACCCTGCTCCGGCGCACGCTGGCGGGAATGGCCCGTCACCCCAACGTGGGCGGATTCGTCCTGGTCGGGTTGGGGTGTGAGACGAACCAGGCCGCCGACCTGATGACCGAGTACGGCCTGAGCGGGCCAGCGCTGGTGATCCAGGAATTGGGCGGCCTGCGCCGGACGGTGCAGGCGGGCATCGAGGCGGTCGAGGCGCTGCTGCCGCAGGTCAACGAGGTGGCGCGCACCCCGCAGCCGGCGTCCGCGCTGACGGTCGCGCTCCAGTGCGGCGGCAGTGACAGTTGGTCGGGCGTGACGGCCAACCCGGTGGTCGGCCTGGTCTCGGACGAGATCGTCCGCCAGGGTGGGGCGGTGGTGCTGACCGAGACGCCAGAGATCTATGGGGCCGAGCATCTGCTGACTCGACGGGCTGTCAGCCGGGAGATCGGGGCGGAGCTGCTGGCGCAGGTGCGCTGGTGGGAGGCATACGCCCGGCGTATGGGTTTTGATCTCGACCAGAACCGGAGCGTGGGCAACCAGGCCGGCGGCCTGACGACGATTTACGAGAAATCGCTGGGGGCGGTGATCAAAGCCGGCAGCACGCCGCTGACCGGCGTCTACGAGTACGCCGCGCCGGTGACGACACGTGGATTGGCGTTCATGAACTCGCCGGGTTACGATCCCGTGGCGGTGACGGGACAGGTGGCGGGCGGCTGCACGCTGGTGCTCTTCACCACCGGGCGGGGGTCGGTGCTGGGGTTCGAGCTGGCGCCGACGATCAAAATCGCCACGACGACGGCCCTCTACGCGCGCATGGCGGACGATATGGACCTGGACGCCGGGCGGGTGCTGGCAGGTGAACCGCCGGCGGCTGTGGCGGACGAGTTGTTCGAGCTGCTCCTGGCGGTCGCCTCGGGGCAGCCGAGCAAGAGCGAGGCCCAGGGCGTCGGGGAGGCCGAGTTCGTCCCCTGGGACGTGGAGGGGACGCTGTGACGGCGCGCCGGGCACGTCTGGGCGGCGATAGGGGCGGCTGGGCTATCTAGGCCAGGTTGCATCGCTAGAGGGCAAGAAGGTTGGCTGCCTGGTAACCGGCGTTTTGTTTTTCATCGTCTCCATTTGTCTCTCTCTCCCTCCCATGTTACAATTCACTTGGCAAAACAGAATTCCATGTCTCCAGATACACAGACGACTAGAATCAAGCCTCCCCCTGATGCTGGACGTATCCTGTGGCGTTGTTATCGCTACTTGCGCCCCTATTGGCGCCGGGTGACGGTGGCCTGGACGGCCTTGTTGTGCATCAATCTGCTCAACGTCGCCATCCCTCAGCTCGTCCGCTACGTCGTTGACCGGGGCATTCGCGACCAGGACTCGCGCTTTTTGGGCTGGTCGGTGTTGTCCCTCCTCGGGTTGACCCTCGTCAAAGGCGGGCTGAGCTTTTTGCAGAACCGCTGGGTAGAAACCTCCTCCCAGAGCGTGGCCTACGATCTGCGCAACGCCATTCATCAGAAGCTGGCCTCGCTCTCCTTCTCCTACCACGACCGTACCGAAACCGGACATCTTCTCTCCCGTGCCGTCCAAGACGTGGAACGCATCCGCTTTCTGACCGGTCGGGCCTCGATGCGCATGCTCGAGGGCGCGGCGTTGCTGCTGGGCACGGCGGCAGCTCTGCTGTGGATGAACGCCCATCTGGCGCTATTGGCGCTGGCTGCCATACCATTGATGGTTCATCGTGCTATGGCCTTTAGCTCGCGCTATCGCCCGCTCTCCAGCGAAATTCAGCAGCAATTGGCCGTGCTGACCACGCGCCTGGAACAAAACCTGCGTGGTGCCCGCGTCGTCAAAGCCTTTGCCCAGGAAGAGGCCGAGGTCGAGCGTTTTGATCGCGAGAACGCCCGCTGGTTCGACCTTTCGGCCCTGGCGTCCCGCCTCCAGGCGGTCAACGCTCCCTTGCTGACGCTTATGACCAACGCCGGCATGGTGTTCATCATCTGGTACGGCGGTTCGCTCGTCATCCGCGGTCAGCTTACCCTCGGCGAGCTGGTGGCGTTCTCCACGTACCTGGGTCAACTGGCCGAGCCGGTGCATCGCATGGGCCGTATCATCCCCATCCTGGCGATGGCCGCGGCGGCAGGCGAGCGCATTTTCGAGATCCTGGACGCCAAGTCGGATGTGGAGGAGGCGGCCGACGTCACGCTCTTGCCGACCATACAGGGTCACGTGCGCTTCGAGGGCGTCTCTTTCGCCTACTTTGGCCGCCACCGGGTGTTGGAAGACGTCTCCTTCGAGGCGCTGCCCGGCCAGATCATCGCCTTGCTGGGAGCGACCGGCTCCGGCAAATCGTCCATCATCAACTTGATCCCGCGCTTTTACGATCCCACCGAGGGCCGCATCACGTTGGACGGCCGCGACATCCGGGAAGTGACGCTCAATTCACTGCGCGACCAGATCGGCATCGTGTTGCAAGAGACGACCCTCTTTGCCTCCACCGTGCGGGAGAACATCGCCTTTGGCCGTCCCGAGGCCAGCGAGGCCGACGTCGTCGCGGCGGCCCATGCGGCTCAGGCCCACGACTTTATCGCACGCATGCCCCAGGGCTACGACACACCCGTCGGCGAGCGGGGTGTCACCCTCTCCGGCGGGCAGAAACAGCGCATCGCCATCGCCCGCGCGCTGCTCAAGGACCCGCGCATCCTGATCCTGGACGACGCCACCTCCAGCGTGGACACCGAGACCGAGCAATTGATCCAACAGGCCCTGGAGCGGCTGATGTGTGGGCGGACGTCCTTCGTCATCGCCCAGCGGCTGAGCACCGTGCGCGTGGCCGATCTGATCCTGCTCTTGGATCGGGGGCGGGTCGCCGCCCGAGGCACTCACGAGGAATTGCTGCGCACGTCGGGGTTGTATGTCGAGATCTATCACCATCAATTACGGCGGCAGGATACATTGATGGGGGAGGGGTGGGGGGATAGACGATGAGCCTCTCGATCGGCACGACGAGCACCGGCATGGGGCCAGGTCGGATGATACGCAGCTTTGGCGAGGAGGTGGAGGGCAGACCCTTCGACTGGCGCATCATCCTGCGGCTGTTGACTTTTCTGCGCCCCCATTGGCCGCGCATGGTCGTTGCTTTCCTGTTGATGCTGCTCGCCTCTGGCCTGAGCCTGGTCGTGCCCTATCTGATCAAGATAGCCATAGACCAACATATCGCTCAGGGCGACGCGCCGGCTCTGGGGCGGGTGGCTCTGCTGATGGCTTGCGCCTTTTTGGGCCTCTATGCCGTCACGGCCGGGCAGCAATATCTCCTCTCCTGGGTCGGGCAGCGGCTGCTGGCGACGCTGCGGGCGCAGCTTTTCCATCACTTGCAGGTGCTGCCCCTCGGCTACCACGATACGCACATCGTCGGCGTGACCCTTTCACGGGTCATCAGTGATGTGGCTGTGATCAACGAGTTGCTTTCCGAGGGGCTGGTCACTCTCGTCGGTGACTTGTTGATATTGGTGGGGATCATTGTCACGATGCTTTCGATGAGCCCGCGCCTGGCCCTGCTCAGTTTCAGCGTGCTGCCGTTGATGGCTCTGGCGACCATTCTCTTTGCCCGGCGGGCTCAGGTCGCCTTCCGTCACACTCGGGCCGGGATCGCGGCCATCGTGGGCGATCTGGCCGAAGATATCTCTGGTATGCGCGTCATCCAGGCCTTTGCCCGCGAGGATATCTCGCACGAGCACTTTGACGAGGTCAACCGCGCCAACCGCGAGGCCCATGTGATGGCGATGTCCCTCTCTTTTGTCTTTTTGCCCACCGTCGAGTTCCTGGGCATGCTGGCGACGGCGGTCGTGCTGTGGTTCGGAGGGCGAGCGGTGGCCCAGGGCGAGCTGACCTTGGGGGTTGTGGTCGCTTTCCTGGCCTATGTCAGCCGCTTCTTCCAGCCCATCCGCGAGCTGAGCCAGCTCTACACCACCATGCAGGCCGCCATGGCCGGGGGGGAGCGGGTGCTGGCGCTGTTGGATAGCGAGCCGGAGGTGGCCGATGCGCCGGATGCCTTCGAGATGCCGCCGGTGGTGGGGCGGATCGAGCTGCGCGATGTCTCTTTCTCCTACCGGGGTGAGACGCGGGTGCTGCACCAGGTGAACCTGACCGTCGAGCCGGGGCAGACGGTGGCCCTGGTGGGACCGACTGGCGCGGGCAAAACGTCCATCGCTAACCTGATCGCCCGTTTCTACGACGTGACCGCAGGGGGCGTGTTGATTGATGGGATTGATGTGCGCCAGGTCGGCCAGCGCTCGCTGCGCCGCCAGATGGGATTGGTGCCGCAGGACCCCTTCCTTTTCTCCGGCGCCATCGCCGATAACATCCGCTTCGGGTGTCCAGATGCCCTCGATAGCGCGGTGGAAGAGGCCGCTCGCCTGGCCAACGCCCACGAGTTCATCGCCGCGCTGCCCGATGGGTACGGCACCGAGATTTTGGAGGGCGGCGTGAACCTGTCCGTCGGCCAGCGGCAGCTCATCTGCATCGCCCGGGCGGTGCTGGCCGACCCACGCATCTTGATCCTCGACGAGGCCACCTCCAGCGTGGACACGGTGACCGAGATGCTCATCCAACAGGCGTTGCAGCGCCTGCTGACCGGGCGCACGGCCATCGTCATCGCCCACCGTCTGAGCACCGTGCGTCACGCCGACCTGATCTGCGTGGTGGATGGTGGTCGCATCGTCGAGCGCGGACGGCACGAAGAGCTGCTCGCCCGGGGCGGAACGTACCGCGAACTGTACGAGAGGCAGTTCGTGGATACGGCGTCATAACGACGAGGTGCGCCCAGCCCCTTAATAGGGAGCTGCCCGATGGTCTGGCGCTGGAGCATGATTAGCCGCGCCGCAGGCGCTGTTTGACAGTCTGGTGGAGAGAATGTACACTTGGTCGAAGAGAGGTCATCGGTTGCCTCGCAGGTTGGGATTGGCAGGTCGCCGTTCTACCATAGTGGGGAGATTGGATTCAGGGGGGAACGGACGTACTTTTGGCCAGGACAGCGTTCATCAAGGTCGTTGTTGAGCGCGCCAGGCAGTACTATGCTTGAGGAAGGGATGTACACCAAGTCGCGATGAGACTAAATACCAAGCTCCTGATAACCTACGCCATTGCAGGTGTCCTCCTGCTGGCAGTGATGGGTTACTATACGGGCATTACCGTGCACCGGGACAAGTTCCAGTCCATCTATGACAATTTTGTCTCGCAGCTCTACCAGGTGGATTTTGCCCTCACCAGCTTTCTCGCGGGGGTGGAATACGACGTGCTGGACCTGGTAGCCAACGAGGCGGTCAGGACGCGGGATGACGGCGCGTTCACCAACTTTCTCGATGCCGACGAGGCCACCTTTGAATACCACATCGGCGAGACCGAGCAGGCCATCATTGATCTGTTCAACGCCTATCGCACCAATCACCCCTACGTCAATTCGGTCTACATGGGACGGGAAAACGGCAGCTTTGTGCGTTCCCACAAGCGGGCGCGTCCCACCCAGTACGATCCCCGGCAGCGGCCCTGGTACGAGCTGGCGGTGAGCAGTCCAGACCGGGTGATGCGCACCACGCCCTACCCCTCGGTGACGACCCCCGACGTCAATATTGGCACGGTCAAGGCGCTGGTGGATGAGGAAGGGCAAGTGTACGGCGTGGTGGGCATTGACATTACATTGCGCAACCTGACCGACTATATATCCGAGGTCAGCGTGGGCCAGGGCAGTACCATTCTGCTCTTGGATGACCAGGGCATCATCCTGACAGGTGAGGAACCAGGTATCACCCCGACGGGTGGGGACCAGGGACTGCACTTCCAGTCGTACCAAGAGGCGGGCCTGGACCATTTCCAGACGGTTATGGACAACGTTGAGGGCTATATTACCTTCGAGCAGGAGGGCGAGCGGTACTATGCGTTCTACTATACCTCGCCGGCGCTGGGTTGGAAGATCGTTGCCATTGTGTCCATTCGGACGATTGACAGTCAAGTGAACTCGTACGTGATCAGCGTGCTATTGATGCTGACCCTATCCCTGTTGCTGTTCAGCGTGCTGACGGCCCTCGGCGTGCGCTACCTGATCGTGCGGCCGGTTGCCAGACTGCAACTGAGCGCCGAGACCATTGTGCGGACCGGCGACTTGAGCCATCCCGTCGCCATCACAAGCCACGACGAGGTCGGTCAGTTGGCGGCAGCCTTTAACGAGATGGTGGCCTCGATCAGCCGGGCGCACGACGAGTTGGAGATGCGGGTTGCCGAGCGCACGGCCGACCTGGAGGCGCGGAACGCTGAGCTGGATGCCTTTGCTCACACCGTGGCCCATGATCTCAAGAACCCCATCAGTATCATCGTCGGCTATGCCGAGGTACTGGTCCATGATTATGCCAGCATACTGGACGGGACGCTGGAACACTCGCTGCGCATGCTGGTCAAGGGCGCACACAAGCTGAACGCTATTGTGGATGGGCTTTTGCTCCTGGCCAGCGTGCGCCAGGAAAAGGTCGAGATGCATCCCCTGGACATGGCGCGCATCGTGGACGGGGCCAGGGAGCGCTTGCTGTATCTGATTGAGAAGCCGGAGGACGAGATCGCGCTGCCCGATGACTGGCCGGCGGCGCTGGGCTATGGGCCGTGGGTCGAAGAGGTGTGGGTGAACTATATCAGCAACGCCCTCAAGTATGGCGGCCGCCCGGCCCGGGTGGAACTGGGGTATGCGACAGAGCCTGGTTCGCAGCAAATCCGTTTTTGGGTGCGGGACAACGGCCCTGGGCTCTCAGCCGAGGAGCAGGCGCGCTTGTTCACGCCCTTTGAGCGTCTGCACCAGGTGGACGTCCCGGGGCACGGCCTGGGGTTGTCCATCGTGCAGCGGATCGTGCAGCGGCTGGGCGGGGAGGTGGGAGTGGTGTGCGAGGTCGGGCATGGGTGTACGTTCTATTTTACCCTGCCGGCGGCGCCGTTGTGAGTGGAAAAATCGGTCAAGCTTCAACCCCCTGGGGGACAATGAGGAGGATGATCTATGTCTGATGGTGAAATGAATACCTCGATGGGCACACTTTTTTCGCCGCCTGACGTAGAGGGGGCGCGTCAGTTCTTTGCGGCGAAATCGCGTGTGTTGACCGACAAACTGATGAGCGTCAGCGAGGCTGTCACCCAGTTTGTCCACGATGGCGATTACTTTAGTTCGGGCGGATTCGGCATGATACGTATCTCTACGGCCGTCCTGCACGAGATCGTCCGCCAGCGCAAAAAAAACCTGGGCTTTGCCGGCCATACCTCCACCCACGACTTTGAGATTCTGGCCGCTGGTCGCTGTTTCGACCGTTGCGATGTCGCCTACATCGTTGGGTTGGAAGTGTGCGGCCTCTCGCCCCAGGCCCGGCGCTACATGGAAAGTGGCGCTGTCCAGGTGACAGAATGGAGCAACGCTACCCTTGGCTGGCGTCTCAAGGCCGCGGCGATGGGAGTGCCCTTTCTGCCAGCGCGTGCCTTGCTGGGCACGGAAACCTTCAAGTACAGCGCCGCGAAGGAAATCCTCTGCCCATTCACCGGGCAAAAACTGGCGGCCTTGCCGGCGCTCTATCCTGACGTGAGCGTCATCCACGTCCATCGCGCCGATGTCTATGGCAATGCCCAGATTGATGGCATCAGCGTGGCCGATTGGGATCTGGCGCGGGCCAGTAAGCGCTTGATCCTCACGACTGAGCAGGTGGTGGACACGTCGGAAATCCGGCGCACTCCAGAACTGACCCAAATCCCCTACTGGCTGGTGGATGCGGTCTGTCACGTGCCCTACGGCAGTTACCCCGGCAACATGCCTTACGAGTATTACCTCGATAAGGAGCACCTGAACGAGTGGCTGGAGGCTGAAAAAGACGTGGCCACGTTAGATGCCTTTTTGCAAAAGTACATCTATGGAACGCAGGATTTCGCCGAGTACCTGGCACTAAAGGGCGGCGAAGAACACCTGGCAGAGCTGCGCGCCCGCGAGCCTTTGCAGCGGGGCTAGGAGAAACCCATGGCTAACCGGTATAACCTGATGGAATTGATGGTTTGTGTGGCTGCTCGCCAGCTCGAGGACGGCAAGACAGCCGTAATCGGCACCGGCATGCCCCTCGCCGCGGCTATGCTCGCCCAGAAAACTCGTGCTCCCAACCTGATCATCATGTTCGAAGCCGGGAGCATTGCGCCGCAACTGGTAAAATTACCGCTTTCGGTCGCCGATTCGTACACGATGACGGGCGGATTGATGCTCAGCAACATGGACGAAACTATGGCGACCTGTCAACGGGGGGTGGTTGATTACACCTTTTTAGGCGGGGCACAGATTGACATGTATGGCAATCTCAACTCGACGATGATTGGAACGGACATCCAAAAGCCCAAAGTGCGCCTGCCGGGCAGTGGTGGGGCCAATGACCTGGCCTCCCTGTGTTGGAAAACACTAGTCATCACCCCTCACGACCAACGTCGCTTTGTCGCCCAAGTCGACTTTTTGACCACCCCCGGCTATCTGACAGGCCCCGGTGCCCGCGAAGCCGCCGGCCTGCCAGCCGGCACTGGTCCCTACAAAGTCATTAGCACCCTGGCTTTGATGGGGTACGAATCGGAAACCAAACGCATGTGTGTGGAAAGCCTGCATCCTGGTGTCACGGTCGAGGATATTCGCGCCAACACCGGCTTCGAGATGCTCTTTGCGGACAATCTGATCATAACGCTTGAACCCACCGACGAGGAACTAGACGTCCTGCGCACCCAAGTCGATCCATTGGGTCTGATCATTGGAAAGCGCTCGACATAAGATCATCTGGATCGCCTGGGATCAATTGTCGCAGTCGTTGAGATCGCCGTTGCTGCGTGCGGGACATCTCTGCTGGCCAAGCCATCGGAGCGCGCTGCTGCGGCATCGGGTACATGACAAGAAACGGCGTTGGATGTATAATCTATTTCGTAATCCCTCAGCCTGGAGGGTTATACAGACTGTCACAGAGAAACGCGGACCTGAAGTGAGGAGACCCTATGGATCATATCGAAGGCAATTTCAGGGGCGTGCGAAACGCCGAGATCTATTATCAAGCCTGGCTTCCCGATGGGGATGCAAAGGCCGTGCTGCTCGTCGTCCACGGGCTGGGCGAACATTCCGGGCGTTACTCGAATGTAGTCAATCATTTTGTCCCTCTTGGCTATGCCGTTTATGGCTTTGACCACATTGGCCATGGCAGGTCCGAGGGCCGGCGCGAATTCGTCGAACGCTTTGAAGATTACACCGACACGCTCACGATATACTACCATATGGTCAAAGGCTGGCAGGCGGGCAAGCCCATCTTTTTGCTGGGCCACAGCATGGGCGGATTGATCGTTTCCTATTACCTGCTCGACCAGCAAGCCAATTTCGCCGGCGCCGTGATCTCTGCACCGGGCATCAAAGTCAGCGATAACATCTCACAAGCCACCATCACCATAGGCAAACTCCTCTCGGTCCTTGCCCCCCAGATGGGCGTGCTGGCGTTGGATGCGAATGGCATCTCGCGGGACCCGGACGTAGTGACCGCTTACGTCAATGACCCCCTTGTTTTTCACGCCAAGACTCCCGCCCGGTTGGCAGCGGAACTGTTGAAAGCCATGCTGCGCGTCACGGCCGAGGCGGACAAGATTGCGCTGCCAGTGATCATCGTACAGGGCAGCGGAGACCAACTCGTGGACCCGGCTGGTGCGCAGATGCTCCATGACAAGATCAGTTCCAAGGACAAGACCCTCCATGTCTACGAGGGGTTGTATCACGAGGTGTTCAACGAGCCAGAACGCGCCCGCGTGCTTCAAGACGTGGAAACCTGGCTCACAGCGCACGTCTAGCCCGGTGATTGGACGCGTCGCTTTTCGCCCTTTTCCCTTGGAAATTTTTCGATCGACCTCACGAATGGGATGAATCTGGGCGGGTATTGGGGATTCGTGACATTCGCAAATTCGCGTCATTCGTGATGGGAGGTGTACAGCATGTATCCATCCAGACTGTTCCGCACTCTCGAAGCCGCTGCTGTCTCGCTTTTTTTCGTCCAGGCGGCGCGTGTGCTGTTCTCCGTTCTCTTTGGCGTGATCTATGATACTATTTTCAGCGCAACGGTGGCCTTTAGCACGCTGGGCTTTATCATGCTCTGCCTCATCGCCGCATTTCTGACATCCCTCGTGACCCCGCGTCGCAGACCCCGGTTTTGGCTGTTTGCCACGGCCGTCGTCGCTGCTCTGGCGCGCGTGTTTCTCACGCTCAACCAGCCGCCGGTGCGGCTCTGGAGCAGTCTCCTCGTCGTCGCGGCAGCAGGGGGTTACTTTGCCGCACTGCTGCGCTGGCGGCCTCGCATCTTTCCGACAGCTCTGCTGTTGGCCTTTGCCGCCGACCAGTTCCTGCGCACGGCTGGGGACACCTACGATGTATCGCTGCGCGCCGGCTGGTTGCCTGTGCAGGTGGTATTGGGGCTGCTCATAGGCTGGGTGGCGTGGTTGGCCTTTTTGCATAACCAAGCTGAACCACGGGAAGAGGAGGGGATCGGCGTGATGGGAGGGTTGGCCGTTGGGGCGCTGCTGTTTCTGGAAACCTCGCTGCTGGGCTTGCCCAATGCGCTGGCCCGCTGGAGCAGGGTGGACTATACTGTCGTCGCGCCGCTGCTGATGGGAGTCACGCTCCTGCCGCACATGCCCGGCCTCCACCTGCCTCGCGGAGGGGGGGCTCGGCTTGGGCAGTTGGGTGGGCTGCCCTATCTCCTGATCGCGCTGTTGGGGCTGGTGATCGGCGCGGGAGGAGGTGGCGCGAGCTCTGTCCTGGGCTTGTTGGTGACCCAGTTCCTCGTCCTGATGGCACTCCCCGACACCATCGCTCCCCGCCGTAGTGATCGGACGGGGATAGCACTGGCGGTGGGATTTCTCCTGTTCCTCGTGCTCAACTTTGCGCTGGCCTTTGCCTTCACGTACCCCTACACCATCCCGGCCTTTCGTGGAATGGGGCTGTACGTCTTTGTGGTCGCCGCCGCCATCGCCTGCCTGTCCATCCTGCGCCCCGTCCACCTGGCGCAGGTTCCAAAACTGGAATCCTCCTGGCATTGGCTGTCCGCTGCTCTGGTCGTGCTGGTGACCGTGTTCCTGGCCTGGCCGCCGTCGCTCGATCTGCAGGAGACCGGCCCGGTGTGCGTCGCCACCTACAATATGCACTATGGTTACAATACGGTCTGGCAACTCAGTCTTGAAGAACAGGCGCGTACCATCGAAGAGAGTGGGGCCGATATCGTGACATTGCAGGAGGTGGATGCAGGCCGCATCACCAGCTATGGCGTTGACAATGCCCTGTGGCTTGCGCGCCGCCTGGGAATGCAGGAGGTCTATGGACCGGCGCTGGAAGGGCTCTCTGGTATCGCGCTGCTGACCCGCTTTCCCATCGCTGAGACCGACACGCAACTGCTGGTCAGCCACCTGGAGCAGACTGCGATCGTGCACGCCCGCGTGATGGTGGGCATTCGGCCCCTGGATGCCTATGGCGTCTGGCTGGGGTTGGAGCCCCAGGAGCGGGAGCGCCAGTTGAACCATGCACTCTCCATCATCGGCGATGCGACTCCCGCCGTCTTGGGCGGCGACTTTAATGCCACGCCCGATTCTCCTACTTACGCCCGTATCCAGGCTGCTGGCTTTGATGATCCTTTCGTCGTTGGCGGTTTCGATCCATCTCTTACCTCTCCCGCCATCGGTCCAGCCGAGCGGATTGATTTTGTCTGGGCGCGAGGGCTGGAGGTGCAGGATGCCCGGGTACTGGGTTCGCTGGCGTCTGACCATCGTTTGGTCGTGACAGAACTGATCTTGCCGTGACCACACTTGCTCGTCTCCTGTTCCATGATCTGCTGGGCTTTTTCCCAGAACTTTTGCTTCTCTCCACTCACTGTGCTATACTCACTTTCGAGCACTTGTACCCCGATTGGGATCGTTTCCTGGATATCAACACGGCATCAGCTTGCCAGGTGCGCGTCAAGTCTCAAGGCCAGGGCGGGGATTGCTGCCACGGATTGCTCGTCTGCACCGATTCAGGCTCCCTTTTGCCCCTTGCTGTTTGGAGCGAGTGTCATCTGGTCGAAGGTGCCCTACCCAATAGTCTGAGCAGTGGGAGACCGAGCGACGATGAAAGATGGGTGTGTATCCCAAATTGTGAGTCTACGCCACCAGGGGTAGCGAATGGTAGTAGCCGGCGTCGGCTATCTCACTGTTAGTCCATACAAGGATCGGTGTTTCCTGATGCTGTGTCAATGAAGAGTCATGTTTGGATTTGACGACGTTAACCTGTTTGCAGAAGTCTGCGCGCAACAACTGCCAGCCCTGTTCCCAGCGGTTGCTTTGGATCAGACTGCGCAGTGTGAGGATAGCCTGCCCTCCATCTTGGCCCCAAGAC
>DSDT01000191.1 GCA_011048615.1 Chloroflexota bacterium
TACATCGGGGCGCTGCCCGGTCGCATCATCCAGGCGCTGCGCCGGGTAGAGTCCAAGAACCCGGTCTTTATGCTGGACGAGATCGACAAGTTGGGGACTGATTTTCGCGGCGATCCTGCCTCAGCGCTCCTGGAGGTCCTGGACCCCGAACAGAACCGCGAGTTCCGCGACCACTACCTGGACGTGCCGTTCGATCTCTCGCGGGTGATGTTTATCACGACGGCCAACTTGCTCGACCCGATTCCGACGCCGTTGCGGGACCGCATGGAGATTCTCAAACTCTCTGGCTACACCGAGACCGAGAAGGTACACATCGCGCAGGGGTATCTGATTCCCCGTCAATTGCGCGAGAACGGTCTGCGCCGTCAGGAGCTGAGTTTCACCGATGCGGCCCTGCGCCAGATGATTCGGGATTATACCCGTGAGGCTGGAGTGCGCAATTTGGAACGCGAGATCGGCCGGGTTTGTCGGAAAGTGGTGACCGGCATCGCTGAAGGGAGCATGGAGCCAGTTCGGGTGACGGTGCGCAATGTGCCCGAGTTCCTCAAAAAGCCCCGCTATTTTCCCGAAACCGCTCTACGCACCAAGCTGCCTGGCGTCGCGACAGGACTCGCCGTCACAGTCGCCGGCGGCGACCTGATATTCTGCGAAGCGACCAAGATGCCGGGTCAAAAGGGGTTTACGGTCACCGGGCAGTTGGGCGAGGTAATGAAGGAATCGGCCCAGGCCGCTCTCAGTTACGTCCGCTCCAAAGCAGCCGATCTGAATATTCCCCCGGATTTGTTCGAAAAGACCGATATTCACCTGCACGTGCCAGCGGGAGCGGTGCCCAAGGACGGACCCTCGGCCGGCGTGACGATGGCCTCCGCGCTGGCTTCGCTGCTGACCGGCCGCCGGGTGCGCGACGACGTGGGGATGACGGGAGAGGTGACACTGCGCGGTCAGGTGCTGCCGGTGGGCGGCATCAAGGAGAAGGTGCTGGCAGCCCATCGAGCGGGTCTCAAAACGGTGATCCTACCCAAGCAGAACGAGAAGGATTTGGACGATATCCCTACAGAGGTATGCGATAGCCTGGACTTTGTATTGGTTGAGCAAGTGGATGATGTCTTTAGAGCGGCCCTCGTTTATGATGGGCGTGAAGAGTAGCCTGGCCTGTAGATCAGAGAAAGGCTGAGTGATGGAAACACTGGTTGTCGTGGACGATGATCCCATTTTTTGTGGACTTCTCAAAACCGTGCTCGAGTTTGAAGACTATCACGTCATCGTAGAGCCTAATCCAGACATCGTATTATCAAAAGTGCGAGAGGTGAACCCGGTTCTCTTGTTGATGGACGTGCACTCGGAGAAGGGAGATACGCTCGACGTGCTGCGGGAACTGCGAGCGGACGAATCACTGCCAGGCCTGCGGGTGGTGATGACCTCCGGGATGGATCGCTCGGCCGAGTGTCAGCAGGCCGGGGCGGACGCTTTCCTCCTCAAGCCCTTCCGCCCAGATGAATTGGTCGGGCTGATCGCCGACCTGGTGGCCAAAAGCCAGGATGATCGAGTTGTGCATATAAACCGGATGAGGTGATATACCTCCGTGGGTCGTTGGATGGTAGAGCCCTGGCCCATGGGCGGACCACATCCATTGGATTGTTAGGGTCTGATCGAGTGATCGGGCCCATCAGACTGGGTGATCTCAGTCTAACTTGGATTTCAATTTGGGAGTATGATGGCTAGTAAACGTAGAAAACAATCAAGACCTCAGTGGCGGCGGGTGGATTTGCATTTGCACACCCCGGTCTCTGTGGATTATTTGGAGCCCAACGTCTCTTACCTGGACATTTTACGTCAGGCGGAGAACAGAGGGCTGGACATCATCGCATTTACCGACCACAATACAGTGGCGGGGTATCGAGCGATGATGGCGGAAATCGAGCAGTTGAAAACTTTGGAAGAGTTGGGGCGATTGCGTGAAGAGGAGAAGCGAAACCTGCAGGATTATCGCCGCCTGCGCGAGAAGGTGTTGGTGTTACCGGGATTCGAGTTTACCGCGACATTGGGTTTTCACATCCTGGGCATTTTTTCCCCCGCTGTGGACGTGCGCGAGTTAGAGTTCATTTTGCGCCAACTCAACATTCCGCTGGACAAGCTGGATGCCGGCAGCGGTGAGGTGGGGGCGACCAGCGATGTGTTGACCGCATATCGAGTGATTGACGAGGCGGGCGGCATTGTCATCGCGGCCCATGCCAATGCCAACCACGGCGTGGCTATGCGGGGCCTGGGATTTGGAGGGCAGACGCGTATCGCGTATACTCAAAACCCGCATCTACACGTGCTGGAAGTGACCGATTTAGAGAAGCGAGGTCGGCGTACCACTGCCCGCTTCTTTGACGGATCTCGTCCCGAGTACCCCCGTCCGATGCGGTGCATTCAGGGATCGGACGCCCACCGCTTGCTGCGGGACCCGAATGACCCTCAGCATCTGGGGGTGGGGGATCGGGTGACGGAGGTGCTGCTGCCCGAGGTCAGTTTCGAGGCGCTGCGCGATGTCTTTTTGAGCAACGATTTTGCTTTGACACGACCTTACCGGGCGGCCAAAGCCCCCGTAGATTATATCCAGGCAGCGCGTGAAGAAGGAGCCACCATCGTGCAAGACTTTCACGCCGGCTACACCAAGCGGGGAGGGCGGTTCTATGCTATCCTGGCCGACGTGTGCGCCTTTGCCAATACGAATGGGGGTATTCTGTACATTGGCATTAGCGAGGATCCAAAAGAGCGCCCTGCTGGAGTACGAAATCCGTCTCGCCTGGTCAACATGTTGAAGGAAGAGATCGAGCGGCGTATTACTCCTCCTCTGGATGTCACAGTAGATGTTCAGCAGACGCAAGGAGCCCGTGTGGTGCGGCTGGTTGTGCCCCGGGGTGACGATCCCCCGTATGCGATTGACGACAGCAAAATTTACGTGCGCAGTGAGGCCGAGACCGGTTTGGCAGTGCGAGACGAAATTGTCAGCCTGGCCAAGCGGGTCTCTGCCGGGCCTATCGTTGCACCGCGAGAGACGGAGGAGGAGCCGACGGGCCGAATCGATCCGCCTCGAACCGGTGTCGAGATCGTCGAGTCGAAGGAGCGCAAGGGCACCTTTTACCACGCGATGCGAGACCTGCGCAATGGCAACGTCGTCAAGAACGTGACGCGCAAGTCGGCGCGGCGGTTGTGGCATTATGCCATTACCCAGACCGAGGATCATCCGGTGGACGTGAGCAAGGTCGAATGGCGGGGTGACATTGGGGTTTGGAAAAGTCGAGAGCACGCCGGGCGTTCGCGCTACGATCTGGTGCAGCGGGATGATGGTAAACTGCGGGTCTATTATGGCGTGACGGAGGACGGCATCCACGGAGAGTGGGGCCGCCTGGTCGGGTTGGAAGACGGAGAGTGATGCCCACCGGGGCGCCTCTCGGCGCCCCGGTGATCTATTGTGAGCGGGTAGGGATGATGGTCAGCGCCCCAGAAATTGGCGGGCGATGACGAGGCGCTGAATCTGGTTGGTCCCCTCGCCGATAGAGCATAGCCGCTGGTCGCGGTACATCCGTTCGACCTCGTACTCGCGGACGTAGCCATACCCACCGTGGATCTGGATCGCCTGGTAGCAGACTCGCTCCGACATGTCGGTGGCAAAGAGCTTGGCCATGGCCGCTTCCTTGGTGAACCGCTCTCCCTTTTGCCGCAGCCAGGCAGCCCGATTGACCAGCAGACGAGCGGCCTCGATCTCGGTCGCCATATCGGCGATCATCCACTGGATGGCCTGGAACCGGGCGATGGGCCGTCCAAACTGCTCCCGTTCCTGGGCGTAGGCCACGGCCTTGTCGAAAGCGCCCTGGGCCAGCCCTACCGCCATCGCTGCAATGGCGACTCGCCCGGCGTCGAGAGTGGTCAGGAACTGCTTAAAGCCCTCGTTCTCCTGGCCGAGCAGGTTTTCTGCCGGGATGCGACAGTTTTCAAAGAACAGTTCCGACGTGACCGATCCCTTCAGGCCCATTTTTTTCTCGTCCCGGCCTGGCTCAAAGCCCGGCGTGCCGCGCTCGACGATAAAGGCCGAGATGCCCCTCGTGCCCGCGTCCGGATCCGTTTTGGCAGTGATGACGACGAAATCAGCGATAGAGCCGTTGGTGATAAAGATCTTTTGGCCGTTGATGACCCATTCGTCCCCATCGCGGACGGCGCGGGTGCGGGTGGCTCCGGCATCAGAACCAGCCTGAGGCTCGGTCAGGCCAAAAGCCCCGATCTTTTCCCCGCACGCTGCCGGCGCCAGGTAGGTCTGTTTCTGTTCCTCGCTGCCAAAGAGATAGATCGGCTCGCAGTAGAGAGAGGTCTGCGCATCGAGGGTGATGGCCATAGAGCCAGAGACGCGGGCGATCTCCTCCAGGGCGATGACCAGGCTCACATAGTCGCCGCCGGAGCCGTTGTATTTCTCCGGGAAAGGCAGGCCGATGATGCCCAGCTCTCCCATGCGGCGGAAGAGGTCGTCGGGGAACTGGTCGGTGGCGTCTATCTCTTCGGCGCGGGGCGCGATTTCCCGCTCGGCAAACTCGCGCACCATACGGCGAATCATGCGGTGTTCTTCGGTAAATTCAAAGTCCATCGTCGCTCCTTTGATTACGGTTTGATGCGGGGGCCTGGATACCGGTGACGATCTCGCCGCTGGAGGTGACGTAGGCGTGGGCGATGTAGGGCGTGTTGTGGGCAATGCCGATCTGCCCCCTCCGATCCAGGACGATCACCCCGCCCTCACCGGGGGTCCGTTCGGCCAGGATCTGGATGGCGGCCTCGCCGGCCTCTTGCGCATTCATGCCCTGGGCGATGAAGTCGCACACCAGTTTGCTGATGACCACCTTCATCAGCGCTTCTCCCTCACCGGTAGCAGAGACGGCCGCGGTGCGATTATCGGCGTAGGCACCGCATCCCACCAAGGGAGAATCGCCCACGCGGCCAGGATGTTTATTGAACGTGCCGCCGGTGGACGTGGCGGCCGCCAGGTTGCCAGCGGCGTCCAGCGCCACTGCACCGACGGTATCGGAGGGATGGGGCTGAGCGCCCCACGGCTCCCACGCCTGGGGCTTGCCCGTCGCGTGGGCGGCCTTCCAGCGCTCCAACTCCCGTCCCGTCAGCAATTCTTCCGGCGCGCAGATAGGCAGCCCGTGCTCGCGGGCGAACAGTTCTGCCCCTGCGCCAGCGAGCATGGCGTGTTCGCTCTCGGTCAGCAACAGCCGGGCCAGTGTGACGGGGTGCGCCACGTGCTGCACGGCAGCCACAGCCCCCACGTTCAGATCACGGCCATCCATGATGATGGCATCCAGTTCGACCTGGGCAGCGGCGTTGAGAAAAGAGCCTCGCCCCGCGTCGAAGGTGGGATTCTCCTCCAGTACACGTACGGCCGCTTCGACTGCGGCCAGCGCCGAGCCGCCGCTCGTCAGCACGGCCCATCCGGCCTCGACCCCATCCCGACAGCCGGCCACGTGGGCCTCGTGGCTCTCTAGCGGGATGTCGTAGGCGCCGCCGTGAACGACGAGCACGGAGCCTGAGGACGCGTGCATGAGAGGCGCTCGATTGGATCGGGATTGTTGTCTGGCCATTTAATCCGCACCCATCCGCCGGCTGAGCAGCTCAGATGCACATACCGCTCAGCCGGCCTGGTTGGTTGTCACCGCTCGATGGTCGTCTATACCGGCCTAAAGTACGCAATGTCCAGTATGCTGCCCTTACGTTCCGCAGGGTCCTTAAAGACGGCCTCAACGGGCATTCCGACAAAGATCTGTTCAGGGTCTATTTCATCCAAGAAATGGACCAGCCCCCCATCGGCGCCGTCCAGTTGAATAAAGGCCAGGGGAAGTGGTTCAGGCAGTGGATTGCCGTCCAGGTCCAGATGGACGAGAGTGAAGGTGTGGACCCAACCGATTGGTGAGATCTCGATCCATTCATCCAGGTGTTCAAAGCACTGCTCGCAGTAGAGGCGTGGTGGGACGTAGACGATCTCGCAGATCGGGCAGACGGTGCCGAGAAACTGGCCGTGCTCCTGGATGGCGCGGAAGAACTTTTCCCCGGCGATGCCGGCCGTATATCGCCCCAGGGTGGGCATATCCCCTTCCCAGGCCAGGGCATCGCGCGGATGTTCAATTCGATGCAGTAGTGACATTTTATCCTCCTTTGATCCTACAGCGGCTTAAAGTATGCGATATCGGTGATAGCGCCGATGCGCTCGGCGGCCGGTTTCCACACGGCCTGCACTCGCATACCGATCTGGACCTCGTCCGGATCTACTTCGGATAGCATGTGCATGATGCCCATACCCGGAGAGGCGCCGTCTATTTCAATGACGGCCGGGATTTGTGGATCCGTGATCCGGATCATGTCCCATGTGACGTAACATCGGGAGAAGGTGATGATGGCGCCGGTATCCTCCAACTCCACCCACCGATCGGTCGGGCGGAAACAGGTCTCGCAGAACATGCGAGGTGGAATCAGCACCCGGTCGCATTCCGGACAATGCCGCCCGATCAACTGGCCGGCCTTTAGCCCCTGCAAATATCGCCCGATGGCCACGCCGGCGTCCCAGGCGTAGCGGGCGTTAGGATCCCAGGTCTCGAACAGGACGTTCCCTTCCTCGAAATCTTTGCTGCGCAGGTACACGCTGTCGTAGACGTACTCTTTCATCTTTCCCCTCCTAAACCCCCATTACGATTACGGTGCCGACCTGCATCAAATCGCCCCATGCCTGGGCCAGCCCGCGCTTGGGGCTGCCGGGCACCTGTCGCGCTCCAGCCTCGCCCCGCAACTGCCAGAATATCTCGGCCACCTTCATCAGCCCGGCGGCGGCGATGGGATTGCCGACGCCCAAGAGTCCCCCGGAGGGGCAGACGGGCAGGTCGCCGTCCCGCTGTGTGACCCCGTCGGCGGCCGCTCGGGGCGCCTCTCCCTTGTCGAACAACATCAACCCTTCCAGGTGGTGGAGTTCTTTGTAATCGAAGGGATCGTAAGGCTCGGCGATGTGAATCTGCTGGCGCGGCTCGGTGATGCCGGCCATCTTGTACGCCATGCGGGCCGCTTCCTCGACATAGACCGGGTACGAGAGGTCCCGGTTGGTCCAATAGGCCGTGTCCAGGGTCCAACCCACCCCCTCGACCCAGACCGGTTTGTTCGTCACGCGGCGGGCGACGTGTTCCGCGCTCATCACCAGCGCGACGGCTCCATCGGTGACCGGGCTGACGTCCCCGCGCTGTACCGGCCAGGCCAGCACCTCGGTGTTCAAGATGTCCTCGAGGGTGATGTTGGCGTCGCCCAGCAGGGCGGCTGGATGATCGGCGGCATTCCGCTTGTTTTTGACCGCCACGGTGGCAATGTCCCGCTTGTCCAATCCGTACCGGTTCATATAGGCGTTCATCTCCAGGGCAAAGATCCACAGCAAATTCGGTTCCAGGGGCCGCTCGGTGGTATGGTCAAAGATGGTCAGGAATGCTCCCTGGGGATGGGGCTGGCAGGAGGACATTTTCTCCTCGCAGACGACCAACACGGTGTCGAACAGACCGCTGGCGACGTGGTACCAACCCTGGATGGGGGCAAAGACCCCGGTCCCGCCTCCGACGTATCCCCGGATGACCGGTTTGCCCCAGCCTCCGCAGCCATCGGAGAGATATTCACTCTTCATGTGGACGGCATCGAACGCGTCGGGGGCGGTGCCGATGATGACGGCGTCTATGTCGTCCAACGTCATGTCACATGATTCGAGGGCCAGGTGAGTGGCCTCCCAGGCCAGCTCCTTGGCCGTTTCTTGGGCGCGGCGGACGAACTTGGTCATCCCCGCCCCAACGACAGCAACGCGATTTCCACTCATTGTACGCCTCCTAGTTGCTCAAGATCACGGCCGCGCCGCCGGTGGTGGGCACGCCGCGCCAGCCAAAGGCCAGTCCGACCTCGGCAGTTTCGATCTGGCGTTGCCCGGCCTGTCCACGCAGTTGCAGCACGACCTCCAGCACGCGGGCCAGCCCGGTGGCATCGAGCAGATGTCCCTGCCCCAACGCGCCACCGGAGGGATTGACCGGGAACTCGCCGCCAATTTCTGTCCCTCCGGCGGCAGTCCATTCGCCGGCGGCCCCTGGCGGGCAGAGGTTCAATGCCTCCAGGTGCTGGAGTTCCTTGTAGGCAAAGGTGTCATCTATCTCGGCGAAATCTATCTCGGCGCGCGGGCTTTTGATGCCGGCCGTGCGGTAGACCATCTCGGCGGCGGCTTGGGCGTAGCGAGCTTCGCCCCAGGGACGGCTTTCCAGCCAGGGCGTATCGTTGGCCCACCCGATGCCGCGCACCCAGACGGGCGTGTCGGTGAGGGCGCGGGCCGTCTCGCCGGCGGCCAGCACCAGGGTGATGCACCCATCGCTGTGCCCCGCACATTCCAGGCGGGTCAGCGGCTCGGCCACTGGTTCGGAGGCCATCACGTCGGCGGCGGAGATGGCGGCCCCGTATCCGGCCAGGGGATTGAGCAGCGCATTGTTCCGGTTTTTGGCCGCCACGCACGCGCATTCGTAATGGGAGGTCCCGCTCTCGACTTGATAGCGCAGCATCTCCATCCCGGCCACATAGTAGGGATGGACGGCCAGGGGGCGGTTAAAGACCGGGTCGAAGGCAAATGCCAGAATGTAGGGCAGCGTGAGAATGTTGGAGGCCTTGCTGTGTCCCTCGACGACGACGACGTCAAACTGCCCGGTGAGGATCTGCATGACGGCGGCCGCCAGACCGTGGATCCCTTCCCCGGAGATGGTCTGGACGGGACGGTGGAGCGCGCCGAGCTGATCGGGCACGTACTCGTCGAAAATGCTGGTCCCCTCGTTATAGTCCTCAGCTACGGTGACGAAACTGTCCACATCCCGGCGGGGGTCAATTCCGGCCTCCTCGTAGGCTTGCACGGCTGCCTCGTACATCAACTCTTTGTACGAGAGATCAGGAGTGATGGGGCGGAAACCGCTCCATCCTACCCCCACAATAGCAACTTCTCGGATCATGATTCGTGTCTCCTTTCGTGTCGGTGGTTGACTGGGATCGTTCACTTTTCATCCACTCTATTTCCTGTATCACCTCCATGCGCTCTCTGCAACGATCAAGCTAGAACCCTGGTCTTGCAAGACCGGGGTGCTGATAGGTTACTAGCGGTCAAAGTAAATTGACTTGCCGGTGGCGGACAGGGGAATTCCCATGACAAAGTCGGCCTCGATCAGGCCCAGTTCTCGGGCCACGACCCCGGCGCGGTACATGATGCGGTTATCCACGTTGAGCATGCCGGCCATCTTTACCGCCGAGCCGATAGCGATCCCCATATCCAGCAGGTGCAGCGCACAGTTGGGGCCGCGGAACTCGCCGTCCACGGTGTTCGGCGTGACGCAGGTCTCGCTCCCGCAGGCCGCGCAGTTCAGCCCCAGCGCGGTGGCATCCTTGAGGCCAACGAGCACCACCGCCTCCGAATGGAGGACGTTCTGACCATCGCGGTCGAAATTGGGTTTGCCCGTCCGTTCTCCGTAGGCAATCATCGCCTCGCCCAGGCGATGCAGGTCCTCTCCCTCCACAATCTCGATGACCACAAAATCCTGTCCGGCTGCTTTGGGAGCGGTGCGGGCAGAGATGGACATCAGTTCAGCCACTGTACGTAGACTCATACTGCCTCCTTATGTGATTGTTTCGGACGTCTTGATTTAGCTGAACGTTGCGATCAGGATTTCCTCCAGCGTCGGCTGACCGACGACTTGCAGTTCGTACCGCACCCGGTCCATGGGATGGCGGACCTGGAGCACCCTCCGCAGGTCGATGGGCGTGGCTGCCAGCACCAGGTCACACTCGGCGGCGTTGATCGTTTCCTCCAGGTCTCGGATCTGTTCGTCGCTGTAACCCATCGCTGGCAGCAGCGCGCTGAGGTGGGGATATTTGTCGAACGTGGCGGCGATAGAGCGAACGGCGTAAGGCCGGGGGTCCACCAACTCTGCCGCCCCGAACCGGCGCGCGGCCACCACGCCCGCTCCGTAGGTCATCTCCCCGTGAGTCAGAGTGGGCCCATCCTCGATCACCAACACCCGTTTCCCCCGGATGGCCTGGGGGTTCTCGACAAAGATGGGGGAGGCGGCTTCCACCACCGTGGCCTGGGGGTTGACCGCCCGGATGCTCTCCCGGATCTGGATGATCCCCTCGGGAGCGGCGGTATCCACCTTGTTGATGACGACGACATCGGCCAGGCGTAGATTCGCCTCTCCGGGGTGGTAGCCCAGCTCGTGCCCGGCCCGGTGGGGATCCGCCACGACGATGTGTAAATCCGGTCGGTAAAAGGGCAGGTCGTTGTTCCCTCCGTCCCAGACGACGACGTCGGCCTCGGCCTCGGCCTGGCGCAGGATGCCTTCATAATCCACCCCGGCGTAGACGATCACTCCCCGGTCAATGTGTGGTTCGTACTCCTCCCGTTCCTCGATGGTGCAGTCGTGCCGGTCCAGGTCGTCGTAGGAGGCAAAGCGCTGCACGGCCTGGGCTGCCAGGTCGCCGTAGGGCATCGGATGGCGGATCGCGACCACCCGCCGGCCCATCTTTTGGAGCAGATCGCAGATGTAGCGGGTCGTCTGGCTCTTGCCGGCCCCGGTCCGCACAGCGCAGATGCTCACCAGCGGTTTGCTGCTCTTGATCGTTGTTCCGTTGGTTCCCAGTAGCCAGAAATTCGCTCCGGCCGCCAGGGCCTGGGAGGCTTTGTGCATGACGTAGGCGTGGGAGACGTCGGAATAGGCAAAGACCACCTCGTCTATCTGGTGATCCTGGATCAGGCTGTCGAGGGCTTCCTCCGGATAGATGGGGATCCCCTCTGGATACAACTCGCCGGCCAGTTGTGCAGGATAGCGTCGCCCTTCGATGTTGGGGATCTGGGTAGCGGTGAACGCGACGACCTGGTAGTCGGGGTTAGCGCGAAAGTAGGTGTTAAAGTTGTGGAAATCTCTGCCGGCCGCCCCCATAATGATGACACGTTTTCTATTTGTCACTGCCATGCTCTCCTACTATTCGATGGTCCCTTCGACATATTCCTCTGTCCCATATACACTCGAATAATCTGTTACCGCGTCCTCCTTGCCACGCACCAGCAGCAACCACGATAGCAGGGGCAGAATCCAGAATAGGATGCTCAAGCAGCATGGCACAATCGCAAAATATGGCTCGACATAGGTGTCAAGCTCATAGATGTACTGCCCGCCGCTGGCGAAGGATGCGATCCCGCTGGCGCAACAGGCCCCGGAGCAGCAGAGAGTGATCACAGCCACCACAATCGTGATAATCGTACCTGTTTGTTTTGTCATTTGTTTCTCTCCTTAACTATGGTTTATGGATCGAGTCGAGGTCTCAGGTGAAACGCGCCAAGAGAATGCCCAACTCGTACAACAACATGAAAGGCAACATGACCAACAGCATGTTGATCGGATCCGTCGTGGGTGTGACAACGGCCGCACCGACGGCCGCCCCAATGATGACGACGCGCCGTGCTTTGGCGAACCCCTGGTGATCTATCACGCCCAGTTTCGCCAGGAAGAACATCACCAGCGGTGTCTCGAACACCAATCCGGCCCAGAGGAGAATGTTGCCGACGAAGGACACATAATAATCAATGGAATAACGTTGTTCGACAATGTCTCTCAAAAAAACCTGCAGAAACGGAATGGCAGCGGGGAGCAAAACCGTCGCGGCGAAGGCGACGCCCGCCGCAAAGCTCAATGAGGCAATCGGCGCGCCGATCAAAATGTACCGCTTCTCTTGGGCCAGCAGGCCGGGCGCGACGAACTGGAATGCCTGGTACATGATAGCTGGCATAGAAATCACCAGCCCAATGAGGATCGAGACCTTGAAAAAGACGGCTGGCGCCTCGGTGGGCGAGATAGCGAGGGGAATTTGATCCCCGAGGGGAGCGACGAACATCCTGAGCACACTAGGAGTGAGAAACGTCCCGATCACCACCCCAATCGCGAGGGCGATAATGGCCCGCATGAGGCGCTGGCGCAGGTCCTCCAAGTGTTCGAGGATGCTCATCTCCCCCTGGAGAGCGTCTTTCGTCATCCGCTCTCCTCTCTGATCTCTGGCGAGTCCTCCGTGGGGGGAGACTCGGACTCGCCGGTGATGGCTCTCTCCAATGCCTGGCGCGTGTCTCGCTCCAGAGCTTGGATCTCGGCCTGAACCTCAGACAGGGCCGCGAGGGGACTGGATGCTTGTGAGGCGACGTCGTCGGCTGCCTGGCGCGTCTCTTGCTCCACATTCCAGACTTGGGTCTGGAAGACGGTGGTGAATTCGTCGGACAATTTTCGCAATTGACTCGTCATCTGGCCGATGGCGCGGATGATCTCTACCGTCCGTTGAGGGCCAACGACCAATATGGCAATGACCATAATGACCATCAACTCGAGGGGGCCGACGTTCATAAAGTTCACCGATGCCCCCCTTCTTTTTCCTGGCGTTTCTCGACGGCTTGCGAGATGGTCTCTTGATAGTCCACCAGGGTACCCAGTACCCCGTTGATGAACCGGGGGGCGCTGTCAGAACCAAAGGACTTGGCCAGTTCAACGGCTTCGTTGATGGCCACTTTGACCGGCGTTCGACCATCTATGGCGAACTCGAAAATCGCCATTCGCAGAATGTTGCGATCAATGTAGGCCATTTGCTCCAACGGCCATTCGGGGGCGTGACGGTGGATAAAGGTATCTAGCACGGTCTGGTGTTCGAGTACGCCATCCACCAGTCGCCGGGTGAACGCAGCGGCGGATTTGGTCAGCGAGTTTGCGGCCAGCCTCTGCTCCAGCACGGTAGAGGCGGAGTGATCCGTGCAATCTATTTCATATAGAGCTTGTAATGCTGCAATGCGCGCCTGGTGGCGAGCTTTCACGGTGGAGTTACCTCCGCTGACGGGGTGCTTGAGCTTCTTTTTCCGGCCCTGATCCGGGAGCAATGTCCTCGATGTATATGTCGACGGATTGAACCGTCATGCCGATCATATCCTGGATAGCGCGGGTGACTTCGGCCTGGATCTGGCGGCCCACGCTGAGCATATTGACATCTGGTTCAGTCACCACGTACAGGGTGACGCGCACACTGTTTCCAATGACCTCGATTTTGGCCTCACCATGCCGGAGCAGGCGCGGCATCCCTGGTGGTGAGACGAGACGAACGACCCCCGGAACGGCCAGGGCTGTGAGGCGGGCAGTGGTCTCCAGGACCTCCGGGGCGATGGTGATTTTGCCGATCTTGGGTTGTGTTTCCATGCTTCTCTCCCGTCTTTCCAATTCGCTCGACTTATCCCTGCATCACCAGCCCACCGTCGACCGTCAGGGTCTCGCCGGTGATGAAGGCGGCCTCGTCGGAAGCCAGGAATGCGACGGCATAGGCGATCTCCTCCGGTTGCCCCCAACGTCTCAACGGCGTCGCCTCGATCCCCTGCTGTTTCAACTCTTCTGGCAGATCGGCTGTCAGGGCGGTGAGCACAAAGCCCGGTGCGACACAGTTTACTGTGATGTTGCGGGGTCCCAGTTCTTTGGCCAGGCTCTTGGTAAAACCAATCATACCGGCCTTGGAGGCGGCATAGTTGGTCTGCCCCCCCTGACCGGCCAGGCCAGAGACGGAGGTTATGTTGATGATGCGGCCTCGGCGCTGGCGGACCATCGGGCGGGCAGCCGCTTTGCAGCAGTTGAACACGCTCTTGAGATTGGTGCGCAGGACGATGTCCCAGTCCTCTTCTTTCATCAGCATCAACAGTTGATCGCGGGTCGTACCGGCGTTGTTGACCAGGATGTCAATCTGCCCGAACGTATCCAGCGCGTTCTGAATCAGCGCCTGGGCCTGATCGCCGTCGCCGACATCCGCCTGCACGGCGACGGCCTCCCCTCCCTCCGACTGGATGGCAGCCACGACCTCAGCGGCGGCTTTGGCGCTGCGATGGTAGTTGATCACGACGCGAGCTCCCCGCCGCGCCAGTTCCAACGCAATGCTTCGCCCAATACCCCGCGATGCTCCGGTCACGACAGCGACTTTGTTTTCCAATGCTTTATGCATACTGTTCTCTCCGGGTGTCACATCACGACATTCGTCTAGCGATACCTGGCTTTACGTGATACCGTCTGGCCGATGCAGAGATGATAGCATGAATTGAGCAAAACATCAACCCCGCGCTTGCCCTCTTGCGGTTGGGCATGCGCTGCTCTCCTGGGTCTACTCGGCCCGTATCCGCTGGCCGACCAACACCAGGTGTCGAGCTGGGTCAGAAATTGGGGTTCGAGAAGCCTATTCCATCAGCTTTTTCGATGCGCATGGGGATTTTTTCTCTGAATGATCCACGCGATACTCAGAGAACCCAGGGCGGTGACCAGTGGAGCGGCACATATTCCCCCGCTGCTTCCGGTTTGTGTTGGCAGCGGGGTAGGAGGGGGAGATGTGGGGATAGGCGTCGGTCGCGGAACGGTTGGCGTGGATCTCGGAGCGGTCAGCGTGGGCGGCGAAGGTATTGGTGTCGGCGTGGCATTTGCCATCCGTTCCCACTCTTCCAATATCCACGCCCGGGATGGGGCGATTTCTGCCGTCTTTTCCAAGAGTAGAATCAGGGCATCCTGCGGCGGGACGTTGTGCCAGTTGCCGTCATTGCTCAGCACCCATCTATCGTATACCATCCCCAGAAATTGTGCCACCGGCCCAACTTGGTCGGGGTGCTCGTCCAGCATCTGCGTCAACATGATGAGCACGTCGTCAGGCAGCGCGTACATATCGTTCCCCGTCTCCCCTTGCACCTCCAGGTAGTGGACCTCCACTGGCGCGTCGTTGACCCAGGCGGCAAAACGATCCACCGGAGCCAGATCCAGATATTCCAGTGGTAGATCGGTGTGCATCTCGGAAGGCCACAGAGGGAACCAGACGTCAAAGGCTTCGGTCTGATCTCCCTGGTTACGCATCAGGAAAACCGCTTCGACGTGTCCCACCATCACGTTGGCCGCCAGGGTGCCCTGGTAGATGGTCAGAACGTCGTCCCGCTGCTGTGCCTCAACGACGATCAGAACGTCCTCAGAGACCATCTGGACGTGGGTGGATATGCCGGCCGGGTTCACTGACTGACGAACCGGGTATTGACCAGGGGGGGATGCCGACGTCGGCATAGGTGGGCTGCGCCAGGGTCAAAAAAACCAGGGTTAAGGCAAGTATTCGAATCTTGGCTTTCATTCTTTTGACTCTTCAAGGGTGCTAATGCCAAACAACACAATTGAAACGACATCTTGCAGGGATGGTATTTGTCTCTTGCAAGTTCCAGCGGCCAATGGCTCGCGCCCATAATTCTACCATCGAACTGGTTGCCACGTTAGATGGTTACCCTACGGGCGGGCGACGGAACGGCGCTGCTATGGATCGGATCAGCAATTCCCGTTATGGAGTTCGTAGTAGCGACTTTCGCTGTTTGCGCAATAGAAGCGACTAAAGTCGCCACTACGAACGTCAAATGTGTGACGGCGATGCTAAAACGGGAATTGCTGGGATCGGATAGACGAGCTCGTCGTTTCTGGGTCCAGTATA
>DSDT01000305.1 GCA_011048615.1 Chloroflexota bacterium
CGCCCTCCGGAGGGCGCAGGGCTGCTCAGCAGGATCGTCAGCAGAGTCAGCGCGGCCAGTAACTGTCGGTACGGCACTCGGTTCTGGTTCTCCATCCTTGGGCCTCCATATTCGGTTCCATCGCGGCGCCTGCTCCATGATACCACAAAGTTCCCCCGGGAGGTACTTTTGGCGGTGGCTTGGCCTGACCGTTCAATTGAGGTACAATATATCCATTCGTCTGGCGGCGCACATAGTGGAGTGAAAAAGTTTCTCAAAAGTTCAAGGGAGTGACCGATGCAATATCGCAACTTTGGCACACTGGACTGGCAGGTTTCGGCGCTGGGGTTTGGCTGCATGCGATTCCCTACTGGGGGACAGGACCCCAAGGAGATTGACGAGCCGGAGGCGGCGCGCATGCTTCGCTACGCCATAGACCAGGGCGTGAATTACTTGGACACGGCGTATCCATATCACGGCGGGAGGAGCGAGTCGTTCGTCGGAGAAGCGCTGCGGGATGGCTACCGGGAAAAAGTACGCTTGGCGACAAAACTGCCCTCGTGGAAGGTCGAGACGAGCGCGGATTTCGACCGCTATTTGAACGAGCAGTTGGAGCGGCTGCAGACCGGGCACATAGACTTTTACCTGCTGCACGCCCTCAAGAAGAAGTGGTGGTACACCCTGCGCGACCTGGGGGTGCGAGAGTGGGCCGAGGGGGCGATGGCCGATGGGCGTATTGGTCATCTGGGGTTCTCGTTCCACGACGAGTACGAGGTCTTTGAGGAGATCGTGGACTCTTACGATTGGACGTTGTGCCAGATTCAGTACAACTATATGGACATTGAACATCAGGCGGGCACGCGTGGGCTGCGGTATGCCGCCTCGAAAGGGCTGGCGGTGGTGATCATGGAGCCTCTGTTGGGTGGACGGCTCGTCGCTCCGCCCGAATCGATCCAAGCTCTGTGGGATACCGCCGCGCAGGAGCGCTCACCGGTCGCCTGGGCATTGCACTGGCTGTGGCAGCAGCCCGAGGTCTCGGTGGTGCTTAGCGGGATGAGCACCTTTGAACAGGTGGAGCAGAACGTTGTCGTCGCCGCCAGCGCGATGGTCGGTGGGCTGAAGCCGGAGGAGTTGGCTCTGGTGGATCGAGTGCGGGACGCGTACCAGGAGTTGTGTCCCATCCCCTGCACCCAATGTGGCTACTGCATGCCCTGTCCCAACGAGGTGGATATTCCGCGCAACTTTGAGGCCTACAACCAGGGTCGGATGTACGAGAAACCGGACCTGGCTCGCAGGTCCTACGAGTGGATCTCGGAGGAAAACCGGGCCAGCGCCTGCGTCCAGTGCGGCGAGTGTGAGGAGAAATGCCCGCAGCGCATCCCCATCAGCGAGTGGATGGGGCGCGTTCACGAGGTGCTGGGCGAGGGACAGCCGTATCCGTGTGCGCTGCCCTAGAGCGCATCTCGCAGCAGGGGTTCGCACAACAACAGCGCCAGCGCGCTCTGGCCGTCCTTGATTTGACCCGCGCGCGCCATCGTCAGGGTTTCGAGGATGCCAAACTCGCTGGTCTCGATCAGTTCCGTCGCCTCCCGATGACTGCCGTCGGGCCGGAGTTGTACGCCGGTGGCGAGGAAGACGTGGATGCGCAGGTTGCTGACGCTGCTGGCAGCGAAAAAGTGGTCCACGTAGCGCATCTCTTTCGCCGTGCCGCCGATCTCTTCGGCTAACTCCCGCCGCGCGGCCGCTTCCAGGCTCTCGGCTCCGTCCACAGCTCCGGCGGGAATTTCCCACAGCCACTCGTCCACCGGGTAGCGATATTGGCGCAGCAGGGCGATCCGCCGCTCGACAGTCACCGGCACGATGAACACGGCCCCCGGGTGCTCCTGGAAGGTGTAGGTGACCTCGGCGCCGGTGTGGATGCGTACGTTATCCTGGCGCAGGTTATACCAGCGACTGCGCCACAGGCGGGTGGTGGCGATGGTGTGCCAGGGCTTTTTCCCGGCCATCAATATTTCTTCACGATGGACCGATAGGTCGCCGGCTGGCGGCATTGCAAGATCTGGGTCTCCTCTCGATGCTCGCGTACCTGGTCCAGGTCTATGCGGGCGACAGCGTACCCTTCGGTCGCCTCGTCCACGCTGGCGTACACTTTTCCTTCGGGGCCGATGATGGCGCTCTGGCCGAAAAAGGTGTAGGAGGGTTCCTCACCCACACGGTTGGCGGCGGCGACGAACACGGCGTTCTCGCGGGCCCGGGCCAGCAGGTAGACCCGCCACTCGTCAACGTGAGGCCGTTCCCAGTTCGCACTCACCAGCACCAGTTCCGCCCCATCCAGCGCCAGGCTGCGGGCCGTCTCTGGGAAGGCGAGATCCCATCCGATCATCATCCCGATGCTGCCCAGGGCGGTCTCGGTAGGTTTGATCTTGTAACCGGCCCGAAAGGCCATCCGCTCCTCACCTCGCAGGTGCACCTTGTGATACTGGTCAATCAGATCGCCGTCGGGCCCGACCAGCACGACGGTGTTGTAGAGGATGGATTCGACTTTTTCCTTGCTGACCATGCCAAAAGCGACGTGCACACCGAACTCGCTGGCTCTCTGGGCGATCAGGTTGACCGTGGGGCCGGGGATGCGTTGGGCCAGATCGGGGAAATGAGGCCCGATCTCGTACCCCGTCGTGACGAGTTCCGGGAAGAGGATCAGGTCTACCGGCTGCTCGGTGGCGATGCGAGAGATGAACTCGCTCATCTTGATCAGGTTGTCTTCCATCTGGCCCAGTTGGGGCTCCATTTGTACGGTGGCAATAGAAATCTCGCGCATAGACTTGCTCTCCTTTAGATTACTCGCTTGGTGGTGATAACTCGAGCTCGAAAATCCATACATCGTTGGGGCGACAGATCTCGTAGCCGGCGGCCTGGAGGGCCGTTGCCAGGGCCGGCTCTGCTACGGCCTTGATGCGCACACAGGTGCAAGCCTGTCGTGCGGCCAGTCCGCGCAGCCCTTGCAGCATCGCGACCAACGCCGCTCCCGTCCCATCCACGTATCCAACGTACAGGCAGACGTCCTCCTCTTCTCCTTGCACGTCATCCCGGCCGACGAGAGCCAGAGCGGGCAGCCCGTCCGAGTTCCCCAGTCCCCAGACATCCCCAGCGGTGATGTGTCGTTCCAGCCGCTCTCGAGTCAGGTTTTTCCAGGTCCAGCATTCTTCGTACAACCCCCGGGCGGCTTGATAGCGGGGGGAGTGACGGACCAGCGTCCATGCAGCCTCTACGTCCACCTCGGTCAGTTGGCGCAGGGGAGGCGTCGCCCTGCTGGGCAGAGGATCGGCTTGATAGCGCCGGTAGGTGAGAGTGTGGTGGAATCCGTCGTGGGCGGCGAGGCGATGGACCGGTTCGTTATCCGAGCGGGTGCCAAAGCGCAGGGCGCCGTCTCCTTCCCGCTGCGCCTGTTTCACCAGGTGAGCTTGCAGTCGGCCCGCGATGCCCTCGGCCCGGCAGGCTGAGGCCACGCGCAGCCCTTCCAACCACCATTCGTCGTCGGCCAGGCGGGTGAGCTTGGCGAACCCGACCACGTCCCCGCGCAGTTCTGCCACCGCAAACTGGCCGTGGGGATCGGCCAGCCACTCGTCCAGGATGTCTGGAATATAGTCGGGATTCTCCATCTGGATGCAGATGCTCTCGATGGCCGGTTTATCGGCCAGTTCTGCCTTTCGAATCGAGACTTTGAGGGACAGGGTCTCCGTGCCAGTTTTGGGGTCCACCTTTTCCTGCACCTGTCGCCACGCGGCTCGGTACACCCGCTTGGTCAGGCTGGGTTTGGGCGGTGCGGCCGCTTTCTCTGGCGCTGTCTCAGCGAACGGGTCCCGGTCGTAGAGGTGGGAGAAGAGGTAATTGACGATCACTCGCAGCGTCGCCAGGACGGGCGCGGCCAACAACATCCCGATGATGCCGGCCATATTACCGCCGATGATGATGCCGATCAACACGGCCATGGGGTGCAAGTTGAGGCTTTCTCCCATGATGCGGGGGACGAGCAAGTTGTTCTCAATCTGTTGAATGATCATGTACAGCCCGATGACCAGCACCATGAACCAAAAATTGCTCAACGGCAAAAAGGCGGATCCCTTAAACAGGGCGACCAGGGCGGCCGGTATCAAGGCGACGGCTGGTCCGACGTTCGGGATGAATTCAGTCAACCCAGAGATCAAGCCCATCACCGGGGCGTAGGGCAGTCCCACTGCTATACAGACTATGGTGATGATGATGGCCATCAGCAGGCTGATCACCAACTGGCCGCGCAGGAATGCGTTCCACACGCCAGCAATCTGTTGGCGCAAGCGTGCCAGGTCTGCGCGATACTCGAGCGGAGCCAGGCGGTCCAACTGTCTGACAAACCGGTCGGTGTCTTTGACCAGGTAGAACGTGGTCATCAGTATGACGACCAGCCAAAAGGCCCCCGACGCGATGTTGAGCACGATGTTTAGAGTGCCCTCCGCCACTGAGCCGACGAAGGAGGTCAGCGTCGCGCTCAATTCCTGGTATATGCTGCTCAGGTCCAGCGTATACTCTCCCACGTGCACGGGTCGTTCGAAGAACGCGCCGATGTCGTTGATGAGGCGGATAAAGTCGAACTGGGCTGAACGCACGGCTCGCACCGTGGTCGGCACAGCGGTCACCGGTGCAGCCACGCCGCCCAGCATCAGCCCGATCAGAATCAAAAAGACCACAGCCGTGGCCGCGTTGCGGGATAGGTGGAGGCGTTGAACGATGAACCCGACGATGGGGTTGAGGATGAAAGCCAGCAGGAAGGCGATCATCAAGGGGGGCAGCAAGTAGCGAAAGCCGTACAGCACGAGGGCGAACGCGCCAAAGAGAATCAGCGCGACGGTTCGTTTGACGAACGGGCTCCACCGGAGTTCCGGTTCGTGAGATTCACGGGGTTCATCTCCGTCGAGTCTCTCTGTCATTTCGCATACCTGTCCATCAGTAGTTGGGGCAGTCCATCGGGATAGAGGAAGAGATCGCCGGAGCAAAGCTCGTTCAAGGGGATCCAGCGCGCTGTCAAGGTCTCCTCTTCTTCGTGCACCTCGAACTGTTCGCTTTCGTAAAAAGAGGGATCGGCCAGGTTCGCTTCGTAGAGCAGGACGATCTCGTGGCCCGGTCGCCCGTTACACGTAAAGATATTCTCCAGGGTAGCCAGGTAGATCACATCGGTGAGCAGTGCTCCCAACTCTTCGTGGAACTCGCGCCGCAGCGCCTCCGGTCCTTGTTCTCCAAACAGGATGCCCCCGCCCAGGGGACGGTAAAAGGTCTCCCCCTTGACGTGGTTGTGGCCTTCAAAGACCAGCAACTCGTCGCCGCGCCAGATCAGGCCCAGCGCCAGCGGTCGGATGCGTGGTGAACCTGGAACAGGGTTCATGCTCTTGCTGTCCTCCGTCTCTCCACCAGGCGCAACCCCGGTAGGACGTCCAGATCCCAACCGGCGCGCTCGCCAGCGATAAAGTGGCGGTAGGCGCAGGCGCCCACCATAGCGGCATTGTCGGTGCAGAGGATGGGCGGCGGGTAGTGGACTGGTATGCTGGCTCGCTCGGCCGTCGTGGTTCGCAGGGCCTGGTTGGCCGATACGCCTCCACACAGCAGCACGGCGGTGGCCTTGAATTCCTCCGCCGCGCGGGCGGCCTTGGCAGACAGCACGTCCACCACCGCGGCCTGGAAGCTGGCCGCCAGGTTCGCCAGTTGCTGGCCGCGCGGGGGATCGCTGTAGCTTTCGACGATGCGCAGCATGGCAGTCTTGAGGCCGCTGAAGCTGAAATCGTAACTGTCGTCCAGCCAGGCGCGGGGAAAGCGGAAGGCCGTCGCGTGACCGTTCTGAGCGGTCGTCTGGATGGCCGGTCCGCCGGGGTAGGGGAGGCCCAGCAGCCGGCCCACCTTGTCGAAGGCCTCGCCGGCGGCATCGTCGAGGGTGCCGCCCAGGTACTCGTACCGCGCGTGATCGTGCATCATGACGAGTTCGGTGTGACCGCCGGAGACGACGAGGGCTAACAGTGGGAACTCGAGGTCTGTCCGAGCCGCCTCCTCGGTTTCGACGCCGTCAGGTCGAGTCTCCAACCAGTGGGCATAGATGTGCGCCTCCAGGTGGTTGATCCCCAGCAAGGGCAGCTTCCGTCCCAGCGCCAGGCCCTTGGCGGCGTTGACCCCCACCAACAGGGAGCCGGCCAGTCCCGGTCCGTGGGTCACGGCCACCGCGTCCAGATCGTCAAAGCCCAGGTACGCCTCGCGCATAGCCTGCTCGATCACAGGCAGGATCGCCTCGATGTGGGCGCGAGAGGCCATCTCGGGGAACACACCGCCGTAGCGAGCGTGTAGTTCGGTCTGCGAGGCGATGACGTTGGAGAGGATGCGGCGTCCATCCTCGATGACGGCGGCGGCGGTCTCGTCGCAGGAGGTCTCGATGGCCAGAATGCGGATCATAGCTCGATCACCAGTTTCTTGGGGAAATTGGTCAGATTTTGGACCCGGCCGGCAGGGTCGATCCAGACCACGTCCTCGATCCGGATGCCATACCCCTGGTCGGGATAGTACAGCCCTGGCTCGACGGTAAAGACGTGGCCGGGTTGGATCGTGTCCGTGTTGCTGGGCACGTCGCTGAACCGGGGTTCCTCGTGGATCGCCAATCCCACGCCGTGCCCCAGGCCGTGCACGTAGCCGCTCTCGGTCTGGGTGTCGCTGGCGATGGTGGGATGTCCCCGCCTTTCAAAGAACTCGCAGGTCATCTGCTGGTAGCGGCGCGCTTCCACACCCACCTGGTACGCGGCGATGACCTGCTCCATACACTCGTACACGTCCTGGTAGGCTTTTTCGATCTCTGGCAGCGCGTAACCCAGGCAAAAGGTACGGGTCATGTCGAAAAAGTAGCCGCCCCCGGCCTCGCGGGGAAAGATGTCAAAGACGATGGAACGGCCCAGGGCGAGCACGTCCTGAGGGTTGCCTTTGCTGTGCGGGATACCGGCATCGCGCCCGATGGCAAAGATGATGCCCTCCGGGTCCTCCATCCGCTGCTCGGCGATCCGTCGTCCGATCTCTTTGTGGGTCCGCCCAATCGTCAGGGGAGTGCCATCGGCCTGCACCAATATCCCGTCCTGCACCCGGTGCGACTTGAGGAATTGGATGGTCTGTTCCACCACCAGGCAGGTGCGGCGACCCATCTCGCGGATGCGTTCGACCTCGGCCTCGTCCTTGGTGGTGCGGGCGCGATCAATGGGCGTGACGTCGAAATCGCCGTGGACCTCTACGTCCTCCAGTTGGGCGTCCAGAGCGTTGAGCAGCACCCAGGCTCGCCCTCGATCCTCGGTCCCATAGAACCCGACCCGCCCGCTGACGCCCAAGTCTGCGAATATGCGACGGTACAGCTCGATGGCGGCAGCCAATTGGTCCTTGGTCTCGCGCAGGATGCCGAGGTAGTCGTACCTGCTCATATTGACGACGGTGAGACCGCTGGTCGCCGCGATCTCGCGCTCGATGGGAGAGCAGAGCAGCACCGGCTTCTCGCCCCGCTTTTTGAGCACGTGCCCATGCAGAAGGGAAGCGCCGTTGGTCATATAGTACAGGGCCGGGTTGTCGTGTCCGCTTCCAGAGATGAGGATCGCGTCGAGGTCGCGTTCCTCCATCAGGTTATCCAGGTCTCGTTTCATCAATGCTCTCCTTGATAGTTTCGAGTGTTCTTGTGATGGTTTGCAAGAGGTCCTGCTCTTCCTCCGGCAAGACGGTGCGGGGGTCCAAAACCAGGTGGTTCTCTGCGATGCGGGCGATCACCGGCGGGTCGGCCGCGCGCAGCGCGGCCGAAAACTGGTCGGGGTGAGCCACCGGCAGCGCGACCAGTTTCGTCGGCAGGGTCTCGCCGGGCAGGCTGCCCCCGCCCACCGTTGATGCGCCATCCAGGAGGTCGGCCGGGACGTGGCGGCGGCGCAGCGTGCGGCGCCACTGCCTCGCCCGCCCCTCGATCTCTGCCAGCGGCGTGGCGATCATGCGCCACACGGGGATCTGGGCGGTGGCCTCGTCTCGCAAATAGTGCAGCAGCGTGGCCTGCAGCCCGGCCAGGCACAGCTTGTCGGCTCGCAGAGCGCGGGCCAGGGGATGGCGTTTGAGCGGGTCCACGTACCGGGCCTGGCCGACGATCACGCCGGCCTGGGGGCCGCCCAGCAGCTTGTCGGCGCTGAAACAGACCACTGCTGCGCCAGCCACGACGCTTTCCTGGACCGTCGGCTCGTGGGCCAGGCCGAAGGGAGTGGTGTCCAGCAGCGCGCCGCTGCCCAGGTCGTCCATCACCGGGACAGACCATTCAGCGCCAAGGGCCGCCAGCTCGGGCAGGGATGGCTCGGTGGCAAAGCCGACGATGCGAAAGTTGGAATGATGGGCGCGCAGGATCAGAGCCGCGTCCTGGCAGGATTCCAGCGCCGCGACATAGTCTCGCCGATGGGTGCGGTTGGTGGTTCCGATCTCGATCAGTCGGGCGCCGCTCTGGGCCATGACATCGGGGATGCGGAATCCGCCGCCGATTTCCACCAGTTGGCCGCGCGAGATGATCACGCCCCGGCCCTGGGCCAGGCCGGTCAGGCCCAGGAGCACGCCGCCGGCGTTGTTGTTGACTACCAGGGCGGACTCGGCCCCGGTCAGCTCGCAAAGCAGCCGCTCGGCGTGCAGCGTGCGATGACCTCGCTGTCCGGCCGCCAGATCGTATTCCAGCGTGGAGTAGCCCCGACTGACGGCCTCCATGGCGGCCTGGGCGGCGGTGGAGAGGGGGGCGCGTCCCAGGTTGGTGTGGATGATGACGCCGGTGGCGTTGATGACGCGGCGCAGCGTCGGAGAGAGGCGAGTTCGCAGGTGATGGGCGGCTCGCTCGACGAGGGTTTCGTCGTCCGGCGCCGCGGCGCCATCCTGAATCTCGTCCCGCGCCAGGGAGAGGGATTCGCGCAGCGCCTCCACGGTCTGCTGGCGGCCGTAGGTCGCGACAAGTGTCGCCACGGACTCGTTGCTCAGCAGGTGGTCCACGCTGGGGAGTTGGCGTAATGTATCTGTGCTCATGCGTCTCCTGTCGTCAGTGTCATTTCACTGTATTATACTCTGAAGGAGTGTCAGGGCAAGGAGACGATTGAGACGCAGGCTACCGCCTGCTGCCCGGCTCGGACGCGATTGACGCGGGCGTGGAGGCAGGCGTGGATCACGATCTCGACGGCCAGCCCCGGACAGCGGGTCGGTGTCCTGATCGACGCAGTGCCCCTGGAGGCAGTGCTCGTATTGCAGAATCGGTTTTTGACTGACTAGCGCTGCCCCGGCACTTGACAATCATTATTTTTTGTGTATAATTTTGTGTGAACGTTCACAGAAGCGGACAGATGCCAGGCGCATCACGACGCAGCCCCCAAACGGCCGATCTTTAGAAATCACCACTTTGATCAATTTTGAATGAATGTGTGAACGTTCACATACGCGGGGAGACCACCAGCCAATGAAACGTAAAAGGGCTACGATCAAAGACGTGGCGGCCCGAGCCGCCGTCTCTCGCCAGACTGTCTCGCGGGTGTTGAACGAGCATGGCTACGTCGCCGAGGAGACCCGCGACCGGGTGCTGTCCGCCATCGCCGAGCTGGACTACCGCCCCAACGCGGTGGCGCGGAGCATGGTCGCCGGGCGCACCTGCACGCTGGGCTGCATCTCGCCCAACCTGACCGACTACACCTTTGCGATGCAGATCGAGAGCGCGCGGGACGAGGCCCGCCGCCACGGCTATTTCATCCTCTCCGGCAGCGCACCGACCGCCGACGACGTGGAACCGCTGTTGGAGGAGATGCTCAACCGCCAGGTGGACGGCTTGCTGGTGTTCAATCCATACGCCGACCAGCGACATCGCTGTTTCGAACCGTTGATCGAACGCGGGATGGCGATGGTGTACGTGGGGAATACCGCCCGGGAGCACCCCGTCTCGTGGGTCAAATGCGACGACTACGCCGGCGGGTTAGGAGCGACCGAGTACCTGATTCGCCTGGGCCACACCGCCATCGCCACGATCACCGGGCCGGAAAACGAGGAGTGCGTCGGCGATCGGTTGAGCGGCTGCCGCCAGGCGCTGGCAGACGCCGGGCTGCCGCTCGATCCAGATTTGATCCGGCCCGGCGACTGGTCCGCCACCGCCGGTTACCACGCCACCCATCACTTGCTGACGACTGGTCCGCATTTTTCCGCCATCTTTGCCCAGAACGACCGCATGGCCGTGGGCGCTATCCGCGCCTTGCGAGAAGCGGCGCTGCACGTCCCCGAGGACGTGTCCATCATCGGGTTCGACGACATTCCCCTGGCCTCTTATTTCGACCCGCCCTTGACCACCCTCCGTCAGCCGATGGAAGAATCGGGGCGGCAAGCCGCGCGTCTGTTGATCGAGATCATCCAAGAAGCGAAAGGTAGCCCGGCCCAGATTCTGACCCAAGCCGAGCTCGTGGCGCGCGGGTCGTGCGCGCCGCGGCAGGGATAGGGATGATGACGGGTGCGACACACTTGTTCACGTGAGTCGCACTTTGTGAAGGAGGTGATTATCGCGCGAAACAGAACAGTGGAACGATTGACGATCAATCTCAATAGTCAACCCGTTTGACCCATTCCAATCAGAACAGGAGGAGTAAAGTGAAGAAATTCGTGTTTCCCCTATTGGCGGCCATGACCATTTTGGCGCTGGTAGCCGCCTGCCAACCCGAGACCGTCACGGTCGAAGTGCCGGTCGAGAGGACGGTGGAAGTACAGGTCGAGGTGCCCGTCGAGCGAACGGTGGAAGTGGAAGTCGAAGTCGAGGTGCCCGTGGAGGTCGAAAAATCCCTCGTGATCTACAACTCCTACATGAGCGACCCGGCGCCGCGCGAGGCCGACGCCGAGCAGGTGCGTATGTTCGAGGAGATGTACCCGAACATTGACGTGGTGCACAGCACCGTCGCCCACGAGGATTTCAAACAGGCCATCCGGGCCTACCTGACCGCCTCCACCCCGCCGGACGTGATGACCTGGTTCGCCGGCAACCGGGCCCGCTTCTTCATTGACAAGGATCTGATCATGGACATCAGCGACGTGTGGGAGCGCGAGGGCTGGAACGAGACCTACCCGGCCGGCTTCCGCGCCATGAGCTCTGTGGGCGGCAAACAGTATTTCGTGCCGGCCAGTTGGTACTGGTGGGCCGTCTACTACCGGGCGGACATTTTCGATCAGTACGGGCTGGAGCCGCCGGAGACGTGGGCCGATTTCCTGCAGGTGTGCGAGACGCTGAAAGAGAACGGCGTCGCCCCGATCGCCATCGGCACCAAGTACCGCTGGACCAGCGCGGCCTGGTTCGACTATCTCAACATGCGCGTCAACGGGCCCGAGTTCCACATTGACCTGATGTTGGGCAAGGAATCGTACGATGACCCGCGGGTGCTGACGGTCTTTAGCGACTACTGGGCGCCCCTGATCGAGAACGGCTATTTCATCGAGGACCCGGCCGCCTACAGTTGGTCCGAGGCGCTGCAGTTTCTGATCAACGGCGAGGCCGCCATGTACCTGATGGGCGATTTCCTCCGGGACAGCTATCCCGACGAAGAGGAAGCCAACCTCGACTTTTTCCGCTTCCCCATCATTGACCCGGCCGTGCCCGTCGGCGAGGACGCCCCCACCGATGGCTACTTCATCGCCGCCAACGCGCAGCACGTCGAGGAAGCCAAGCAGTTCATCGCCTTCCTGGGCGGCGTGGAAGCGCAGCAGTACTTTGCCGACAACCTGGGACGGCTGCCCACCAACATGGAGGTGGACACCGGCGGTTTCACCGATATGCAGAAGAAGGGGCTGGCGCTGATCCAGAGCGCTGACTTTGTGGCCCAGTTCTACGACCGCGACACGACGCCTGAAATGGCCGACGTGGGCATGAACGGTTTCATGGAGTTCTGGGACAACCCCGGCGACATCGCGGACATCCTGGCCCGGTTGGAAGCTACCCGGCAAGAAGTGTTCGCGGAGGAGTAACCCGCACGATCCATCAGGAGCCCGTGGACGCAGTCGCCCACGGGCTCCATTTGTGCCCGTCGTTGGCGGACAGGATGTCCGGTGAGGTCAGAGCGACTCGAGTCGCCGCTATGGCACCTATAATTGAGCAGTAGTTTTGCATTTTTAACACAAGCCACTTGGGATAGGGTCGTAGTGGCGACTTTAGTCGCTGAATGGCGTACAAAACGCGACTGAAGTCGCCACTACGAGCCGCTTTGTAAAATCTGCAAAACTACTGATTGAGGAGAACTGTTAAATGACGCGAGAAAAGAGGCTCTCCCAACTGACGCCGTACCTGTTTTTGATTCTCCCCCTGATCATCTACCTGATCTGGGTCATCGGACCGATGTTTTATACGTTTTACCTCAGTCTGACGAACTGGGACGGCGTGTCGACGCCGGATTTCATCGGCCTACGAAATTATCAACGGCTGTTCAAGGACCCAGTCTTTTACATCTCTTTGAAGAACAACCTCAAGTGGATACTCAGTTTCATCACCATTCCGGTGGTCGCCGGCCTGGCGTTGGCGATGGCCCTGAACCGATCCATCCCCGGCGCGAAGGCGTTCAAAGCCAGCTTCTATTCGCCGCTGGTGCTCTCGCTGGTCGTCTGCGGTTTGATCTGGGGGTGGATGTATCAGCCGGCCAACGGGTTGATCAACGCGACGCTGCGAGCGGTTGGATTGGGCGCGCTGGCCCGGGGATGGTTGAGCGACAAAAACCTGGTCATGTGGGCCATCATCGCCGTCGGCATCTGGCGGCAGGTCGGCTACGTGATGGTGCTCTACCTGGCGGGGCTGCAGGGCGTGGACCCCGGCCTGATAGACGCTTCCAAAGTGGACGGCTGCAGCGGCTGGCTGACGTTCCGGCACGTGATTTTCCCCCTGCTGACGCCGGTGACGGTCATCGTCGTGGTCATCAGCATCATTGACTCCCTGCGGGCGTTCGATCTGGTATCGGTGATGACGCGCGGCGGCCCGTACAATTCGTCCAGCGTGTTGGCGAACTTTATGTATATCCAGGCTTTCAACAACTACAAGATGGGCTACGGTGCAGCGATCTCGGTCGTCCTGTTCCTCATCAGCCTGGTGTTCATCTTTATCTACCTGTGGCGTGTTCTGCAGACTGAGATGGAATACTAGAGGGGGAAGCGCAATGACGACAAAAAAGTTCTTTAGCTCACCCTGGCGCACCATCGGCTACCTGGTGCTGCTCGCCATCACCATCCTGTGGTTGGTGCCGTTCATCCAGGCGATCCTCACGTCGGTGCGCACCAACGACGACTTGATGCGGCGGGGGTTCTTTTCGCTCCCCACCGAGATCTCGCTGCAGAGCTATGCCGAGGCGTGGAGACGGGGCGGGCTGGAATACTACCTGCCCAACAGTTTCATCATCACGATTCCATCCCTGGTCTTGACGCTGTTCCTATCCTCTCTCTCCGCCTATGCGCTGGCCCGTTTCCGTTTTCGGGGCAACCGGCTGCTCCTGTTCACCTACATCGGCGGTATGTTGCTGCCCTTCCAGGTGCTGATGCTGCCGGTCTTTCGCCTGACCGACGCGCTCGGCCTGTACGATACTCACTGGGGCATCATCGCCTTCCACACCGCGTTTCAACTCGGCTTCTGCACCTTCCTGCTGCGCAACTATATGCGCACCGTGCCGGGCGAGATTCTGGAAGCGGCCCGGATTGACGGCTGCAGCGAGTTCCGCATCTGGTGGCAGATCATGATGCCGCTGACCCTGCCGGCCGTCGCGGCGCTGGCGACGCTAGAGTTCACCTGGATCTTTAACGATTATCTGTGGGCCATCGTGCTCCTGCGCAGCGACACCCTCAAACCGGTCACGGCCGGGCTGGCGACGTTGCAGGGCCAGTACGTGATGGACTGGACGGTGATCACCTCCGGCGCGCTGCTGGCGACGGTGCCCACGGTGTTGGTCTTTATCTTCCTCCAACGCTACTTTATCGAAGGGTTGACATTAGGGGCGACTAAGGGGTAAAATACGCCTAAAAACCAGAGGTGAAATTGGACACAACAACGATCATTTCGACGGTCAATGCCATATACGGGCAGACATTCGCGTGCAAATGCGGCAGGACGCACCGCATTGACCCACAGGGCGTGATCTACGCCCCCGACGCGCTGGCGCAGCTCCCCGACGTTGCCGTGCAGTGGACGCCCGCGCCGGGTCGCCGCGCCGTCGTGCTGATGGACGTCCGCACCCGCGCCGTCGGCGGGGCCGCCGCAGCGGCCGCGTTGCGGGAACGGGATTGGCAGGTCACGGAAATCGTCGTGCCCGACTCCGCCGCCGGCGGGCCCGTCTGCGACGACCGGACCCACGACTGGCTGCTGCCGCAGATGGAGAGCGCCGACATCGTCGTCCCGGTCGGCAGTGGCGTGCTGAGCGACCTGGGCAAGTGGACGGCCTTCGACCTGGACGTCCCCTACGTCTCCTTCGGGACGGCCGCCAGCATGAACGGTTACGCCTCGGCCAATGTGGCGGCGACGGTCAAGGGCGTCAAGACGCTGCTGCGAGGCCGCGCGCCCCGCGTCGTCCTGGCCGACCCCGCCGTCATCCGCGACGCGCCCTACGAGATGACCGCCGCCGGCCTGGGCGACATCCTCGCCAAATCGGTCAGCTCGGCCGATTGGCGGCTGAACCACGTCCTGTTCGGGGACTATTTTTGCGATCGCTCTGTCTCGCTGATCGCCGAGATCGAGCCGCTCTACTTCGACCATCCCGAAGACGTGCGCCAGCGGAAACCGGCCGCGCTGGAGGCCCTGTTCCACGGCCTGCTGCTGACCGGCGTGGCGATGACGATGGCCGAGACCTCGGCCCCGGCCTCCGGCGGAGAGCACCTCATCTCCCACACGTTGGACATGATGTCGGCCCTGGACGGTCAGCCCCACGACCTGCACGGCCGACAGGTCGGCGTCGGCACGGTGCTGACCTCCGAGCTGTACCGCCGCATCCTGGCGCTAGAGTCGCCGGATTTTTCTCACGCCGAACGGAGCATCGCGGTGGACCGCGCGTTCTGGGGCCGCATGGGCGACGAGGTCGCGTCCCACTACGCCCAGAAAGTGGCGCGGATCCGCCAGGCCGCTGCGACCCTCTCCCGGGGCGACACGTGGGACCGTGTGCGGGAGGACATCCAACCGTATCTCCGCCCGCCGGCGCGCATTCGCGGCTGCCTGGAGCAGGCCGGGGCCGCCTTCCGGGCCGAACAGATCGGCTGCTCCCGGGAGCGGTTGCTGACCGCCTGCCATCACGCCCACGAGATCCGCTCGCGCTTCACGGTGATTGACCTGGCCCGCCTGTTGGGGCTGCTTCCACAAGCGGCCGAGGAGATCGTCGAAGCATGGGCCTGATCACCTGTGTCGGCGTCGGCCCTGCGTAGCAGGGTGATGATCGGCTCGATAGCCGACTCGATGACCGACCGACCGTACCTGCTGGGCATTGACCAGGGCAGCAGCGGCAGCCGGGCGCTGATTCTGGATCGC
>DSDT01000013.1 GCA_011048615.1 Chloroflexota bacterium
GCTCCAGGTAGCCCACGTCGTGGATCATGTTGCCGCCGATGAGGGCGGCCGTGGCCGTGTTGATGGTGGCCTCCATGGCGGCCTGCTCGTCAAAGAGCTTGGCGTCGGAGCAGCCGCAGGTCTCGTACTCGGGCACGCCCAGCCACTTGGTGATCTGGGTGTAGGCCGCGCTGAGCAGCGCCATCTCTGGCGAGCCGTAGCAGTAGACCGTGGTCTGCATATCCATGTTGGACATCAAGCCGCCGATGATGAGGGGGGCGCCCGGCTTGCGCAACTGGCTGAGCACGATACCGAACAGGCTCTCGGTGAGGGCTTGCACGGCCGTCCCGGCCAGGGTACAGGGCGACGTGGCGCCAGCCAATGGACAGGGAGTGTAGACGAAGGGGATCTCGTGATCCGAGGCAAAGAGCAGCTTTTGGATGACTTCCTCCGAGTGGCTCAGCGGCGAGACCGGCTCGATGTAGAGGGAAAAGATCGGCCCCTTGCGCCATTCCTCCTGGCCGCCCACCCGGATGAGGGCCATCTCGTACTGGTCCCTCAACCCCTCCAGGTCCACAGCGGTGATGTTGATCGGCTTGTTCGTCCCCTCGAGCATGGCCAGGTACTGCCAGCGATCATAGGTGCCGACCGCCACGTCCTGCACGATGCCCAGCGACATGTGGAAATCAATGTTGGGCAGGGCCTGGGCCAGCTTGGCAAAGTGTTTGACGTCACGGTAGGTGGCGCGGCGGTGCTCCCCGGTGTAGGGGTCGATGGTGAAGGGGGTGTCGGAGCCGGCGCCAAAGTAGGCCTGGTTCTTGTACAGCTCCATCTTGTGCTTGCGGTCCGGGCCGATCACCACCACCTTGCGCGGCAGCGTCGCCAGGGCCTTGTCCACCATCCACGGGGGGATCTTGACCAGGGCGCTCTTTTCGTCCCGGTCGCCGACGATAGCACCGCCGGAATGGGCCAGTTCGATCCCCTCTTCCTCGTACACCCGGACGCCGGTCTCGTACAACACCGTCAGGGCCGAAAAGTAGATGGCCTCGATCTCTTCTTCGGTGAGCACCTCGAAAAGCGGGGTGGCATTCACCGTATAATTCGTTTTTCTCACTTGCATGGTTGGGTCTCCTTCCCTCCCTTACTATGCGATCCCGATCAGTTCTTTGGCCAGGTCAGCGCCGGTCGAAGCGTTGGATCCGTACCCATCCGCTCCGATGCGCTTGCCGAACTCGGCGTCTACCGGTGCACCGCCGACAATGATCTTGACCTGGTCGCGCAGACCAGCCTCTTCGATTGCCTTGATGGTGTGCCCCATCGCGCGCATCGTGGTCGTCAGCATGGCCGACATACCGACGATGTCGGGCTGGTGCTCCTTGATGGCCGCGATGAACTTTTCCGGCTCGGCGTCAAAGCCAATGTCCACCACCAAAAAGCCCGCGCCCTCGCACATCATACCGACCAGGTTCTTGCCAATGTCGTGCAGGTCGCCCTTGACCGTGCCCAGCAGGATGGTGCCGGCCATCTTGACGTCGCTCTTGGCCAGTTCGGGGCGCAGCAGTCCCATCCCGGCGGCCATCGCGTCGGCCGACATCAGCACCTCTGGTACAAACATATCGCCCCGCTTGAAGCGGACGCCGACCTCGTTCATGCCGACGACCAGTCCATTGGTGAGAATATCGCCGGCGGCAGTGCCTTCGTCCATCGCCTTTTGGGTCAGCTTGGCCGCCTTTTCGGCGTCCCCCTCTAACACGGCGGTTGACAATCGTTCGAACAGCCTACTCATCGTTATACCTCCATTTTTTCCGACTAGTCTCTATCCACTGACCCATTAGTCAGCCGGCTTTCTGTTGATCCACTCGTCCGTCAGGACCCGGTCCTCGGCCTCTTCTATCAGCTCTTGCATGACCTTTTCGGTCTCTGGCTTGATGGCGGAGGGCTGATGCGTCGCCAGAATGTCGTGCACCCGGGCGACGACGCGGTCCTTGAAGGACTGCTTGCCCATCAGCTCCCACTCTTCGTAATTGCGCCGGTCGCACAGTTTGGGGTACCAGAACTCGTTCCTATAGTAGCGGCGCGTGTGAGCCTGGCGCAGGTAGTGGCCGTTAGGGCCGACGTCGTGGATCACGTCCACCGCCAGCGTGTCGTCGTTGACCTCGATGCCCCGCGTGATACGGCGGCTGTAGCCGATCGCCTCGTCCATGGCGCACAACTGGAACACCGAGCCGGTCATGGCGCTCTCGGTGTAGCCGACGTCGTGGCACAGGTCGCCGCCGGTCAGGGCGGAGAAAAAGACGGACATGGAGCCTTCGATGATGGCCTGCTCGTCAAAGACCTTGGAATCGGTGCAGCCGCCCGTCTGCCACAGCGGCAGGCCGGCATAGTGGGCCAGCTCGGTCAGCCCGGCCATCATCAGCGGCAGCTCCGGCGCGCCGTAGGCCAGGACCATGGTGTTCATGTCCATGACGGAATAGACGCCGCCCATAAAGAACGGCAGGCCGGGCTTGATCGCCTGCGCGATAGTCAGGCCCATCCACGACTCGGCGGCGCCCTGGGTGATGATGCCCGCAGCCGTCACCGGCGCGGTGCCGCCCGCGATAGGGCAGGGCGTAAAGATCAGCGGGATGCGGTGCTTGGCGGCAAAGACCAGCTTGTCCAGCGCCTCGAAGGTGCTGACCAGCGGCGAGAGGGGTTCACAGTAGTGGACGTAATTGGGCCGCTGCTCAAAAGCCTCCTGCCCCCCTGCCTCGGTGATGGCGATCTTGTGGATGGCCTGCGAGTCGAACTTGTCATAAGACCAGGCCACGATGGGCTTGCTGGTGTTGGGGAACATGCCGGCGAACTCGTAGAGCGCCCCCAGGTCGTGGTGCACATCGTTGACGGTGCCCAGCGACTCGCAAAAATCAATGTTGGGCAGCGCGTCCACCACCTTGGCGACCAGGGGCACGTCACTCTTGATGTAAGGCCGCCGCTCCAACGTCTCTATGTCAATAAAGTTCGGGCAGGTGGGCCCAGGGCCAAAGTGGGCCCGGCCTGGCCCGATGTGAATATTGTGTTTGGGGTTGCCGTCGCGCGCGAACAGGGTAAAGCTGCGCGGCGCCAGGGAGAGCGACTTTTTCACCAGCCAGCGCGGAATACGGACCCGCTTACCGTCCACCCAGGCTCCGGCCTTTTTGAGGATGTCCCGCGATTCCGCGTGGTGGACCTCCAGGCCGGTGACTTCTAGCACGTGAAGCACGCCCCCGAACAGTTCTTCCAACTGATCGTTGGAGAGCATCTGAAAGCGTACTCCCGAATTGACTCGATAATTCGTCCTCTTCATTGAGAGGGCCTCCTTTCTCACTAATGGTTCCTTAGGCCGTGCCAACGAACTGCTTGGCCAGATCGGCAGCCGAGGCGGCGTTCGAGGCGTACCCATCCGCTCCAATCTGGTCGGCGAATGCCTGGGTCACGGGGGCGCCGCCGATCATGACTTTGACCTGATCGCGCAGACCGGCCTCTTCCAGGGCCTTGATGGTGTGTTCCATCGCCCGCATGGTCGTGGTCAGCAGGGCCGACATACCGACAATGTCCGGCTCGAACTCTTTGATCGCCGCGATAAAGCCGTCGGGGTCCACGTCTTTGCCAATATCGTTGACCTCAAAGCCCGCACCCTCGCACATCATGCCGACCAGGTTCTTGCCGATGTCGTGCAGGTCGCCTTTGACCGTGCCCAGCAGCACCTTGCCGACCATCTTGCTGCCGCTCTCGATCAGCAAAGGCTTGATGATGTCCATCGCGGTCTGCATCGTCTTGGCCGAACGGAGCACTTCGGGCACGAACATGTTGCCGGCCTTGAACTCGACGCCGACGTGATCCATGCCGGCCATCAAGCCCCCATCCAGAATCTCTTGGGCGCTCAAGTCCTCGTCCAGTGCATCCTCGGTCAGGTCTTCTATTTCGTCCAAGTCGCCTTCGATCACAGCGGTGGCGATTTGTTCCAGAATTTCGCTCATTTGTTTTTTCCTCCTATCAAAGTAGATATTGTTCTGCGCTTGGGTTGGAAATGCCTATTTTGCACAACTACATATTGTTCCCCTCCAACTTGTTTGTCTGGGCCTCCTAAATTGCTCGGCATATTTTCAAGCGGTGATAAGACTAGGTTTCTCGAATGTCTATAACCTTGACTACCAGTGGTTCCACTACCTCCAGCAGTTCCTTTTTGCTTATATCGGCGACCTTGAGGGTGCAGCCCCAGTTGGTGGGATCCTCGCCCTGGAAGACGTTCAGGGCCAGGATCAGCCCTCCCTTTTCTGTGATGGCGGAGCTGATCTGGGCCAGCGAGCCCTTAAAGTAAGGGGCCAGCACTGTCAGGCGGACGCCCTTTTCTCGCGCTTCAAAGAGTTCCAAAAAGATCTTGAATAGGTCGGACTCGGTGATGATTCCCACCAGCACGCCGTCCCGCATCACCGGCAGTCCACCGATCTTGTTGTCTGCCATAATGCGGGCCGCTTCCTCGATGGGACAGTCCTCGCACACGGTGATGACGTCTGTGACCATCACGTCCTTGACCTTGACCTGGGAGAGCAAATAGTTGATCTCCCACATATTGAGCGAGGTGACGGACGAGGGCGACGCATAGAGTAGATCATCACGGGTGACGATGCCGATCATCTCCCCTTTGTCGTTCACCACGGGGAAGCGACGGACTTTTTCGCGCTGCATCCACTCCATCGCCTCTGCGATAGAAATATCCGGCTTGCAGGTGATAGGATTGGCGGTCATTCTATTGCCGACGAGCATGTTCGCACTCCTTTCTCGTAAAGTCTTTCAAAACGATGGACACAACCTTCTAAAGGATAACTGATTCGTAGTATGGGCTTCAGCGAGCTGAAGCGGGTACTACAAACGGAAAGTTGCACTTTTACGACCAAGTGTGGGCCGTCACAAAGGCGTCGAGCTGGCGCGCCGTCGTCTCGTCCAGCACCGGGTCCTGATGCTCCGCCACCAGCTTTTGCCAGCGCCGATGCGCCCGGTCGAGGGCGGTCTCACGCCCGCCCTGCATCCAGGCCTCCAATCCGCCCCGGTCGCACAAGTGGGGCTGCCAGAACTCGGAGCGGCAGCGCTTGAGGGTCTGCGTCTCCATCAAAAAGTTGCCTCCCACGCCGATCTGGGCGATCACGTCGTAGGAGAGGGTCTCCGGGTTGACCGCGATGCCCTGGCGGTAACGGCGCACCATGCCGCACATCTCGTCGTCCAGCGTCAGCTTTTCGTAGGAAAAGGCGAGGTAGGAGCTGAGGATGCCGCCGGCGTGGAGCACAAAATCGATCCCGCTGCTGATGGTGGTGACCAGGCTGAGCATGGATTCGAACCCGGCCTGGGCGTCGGGGGTGCTGGCGTCAGTCAGGGCGCCGCCGCTGCGGGAGGGCAGCCCATAGTAGCGCGCGATTTGGGCGTGGGCGGCGATCATTTGCGAAAGCTCCGGGCTGCCGATGGCCAGCGCGCCGGAGCGCATGTCGATGTTGGTCGAGGTGGAGCCGAAAACGGCCGGCGTGCCGGGGCTGACGAACTGGGTCAGCACGATGCCGGCCAGCAGCTCGGCGGTCTGCACCGCCAGCGTGCCGGCCAGGGTGATGGGGCTGGTGGAGCCGGCCATCGCCAGCGCCGCGATGATGACCGGCTGGCGGTTGCGGGCGAATTCCATCAGCGCCACCAGCATCTCGTTGCTATAGCCCAACGGCGTCAAACTGTTGATCAGGCCGATGGTGACGAAATTCTCCTTCACCACGTCCGCGCCGAACAGGATCCTCGCCATCTCTAGCGTGTGTTGGGCCCCCATCTTGCCCACTGTGCTGCCGATGAAGGGTTTGTCGGAGTGTAGGATGTGAGCGTGCAGCATCGCCAGGTGGGGCGCCGGCACCCCCTCCGGCTCGACCAGCAGGTGACCGCTCATATCCTGATTGGGCAGCGCGTGGGCCAGCTTGACCAGGGAGTGATAGTCGTCCAGGGTGGGAGAGCGCTTGCCCGTCTTGTAATCCACCAGAAAGGGTGCACCGTAAGCGGGTGCAAAGACCGGCTCTCCGGCACCAACGGTCACGCTTCGCTCTGGATTGCGGGCCAGGATGGTGAACTGCTGCGGCACTCTTTTGATGGCGTTCATCACCTGCCGCTCTTTCAGGTAGACGAGATGCCCGTCGGTTTTGACGCCCTGTTTCTTAAAGACGGCGATGGCTTCGTCGTCTGGAAAGCTCACCCCGACGTGTTCCAGGATTTGCATGCTGGTGTGATGAATATGCTCGATCTCTTCCGCTGAGAGAATCTGGCTCCAGGTCATTAGGATACTCCTTCATCGTGCGTACGTTTGTGATTCTGTTCCGGACTCGATGCCTTTCAGCGCTGTAGGGCGGGTTTGTAATCCGCTGGTCAAGCTTCTAATGCCGACCGCGCAAAAAGCTGTTCCCCTCGACGACGATGCCCTCCTCGTACCGGCTGGGTCGCAGGGGGTTCTCCTCGGGTTTGAGCGCACCGGTGACCAGGTCTGCCACCCGTTGGCCCGCTGCCGGAGCGAGCATCACGCCAGCCCAGTAACCACAGTTCAGGTAAAAGCCCGGCACGTCCTCCATCGGACCGATGAGCGGCTGGTCGTCGGGGGTGTAGACGTAGTAGCCCGCGCTGGGATGCACGTCCGCTTTTTTCAAGTTCATCGCCACCTCTTCCCAGAAAGGGGTCGATTCGATCAGCTTTTCCAGGACGATGGCGGCAAAATAGGGATCGGTGGGTGGGTTCTCAGAGGGGTGCTCGGCGACCGGCTCGTCGGGGTCGACCCAGGCGATGTAGGCCCCGCCGGTTTCGGGCCGCCAATAGGCGTCGCGCACCAGGTCTATGGTCAGCGGGGCATCCTGGGGGACCAGCGGCTGCTGGGATAGGAAGACCTTTTGGCGGCGCACCGCCTCCAGGGGCAGGTCGAGGCCGAGCGTACGTCCCACTTGGCCGGCGAAAGGTCCAGCCGCGTTGACGACCACGCGGGCAGCGATGACGCCTCGATCCGTCTCGACGCCGCATACTCCGTGTGCGTCTCGCAGCACCCTGGTCGCCTCGGTGCGCACCAAGAAGCGGGCGTCGCATCCCTTGGCGAATCCCTGGGTCGCCTCGTGGGAGGAGAGCCAGCCATCCCGCTGGCGAAAACTGGCCGCTACGACGCTTGCGGAGAGATAGGGGAAGCAGGCCCGCGCCTCGTCGCCGGTGAGGAACTCGGAGTCGGTCACGCCCAGCGCGTGGTGCTTTTCGACGGCTGCCCGCACGTCGTCTACCATGTCCGCGTCGGCGGTGACAAAGAGATAGCCCTGGTGCTTGATCCCGATGTCGTAGCCGGGCATGGAGATCAGGTCGGCCAGGTGCTCGAACATCTCGATCCCCGCTACCGCCAGCTCCGACATGGCCGGTTCGGTGAACTGGGCCCGAAAGCTCTCGATAGATTCGGGCGTGGTCAGGGTGGAGAGGCCGTCCCGCCGTTCTACCAACACCGTGTCCAGGCCGGCCCGCGAGAGCCAGAAGGCAGTCGCCACGCCGACGATGCCGCCGCCGATGACCACGGCGTCGGCCGTGTTGGGAAACGTTTCGGCGGTAGGAATAAAGATTTGGCCCATCGTATCGCTATCCGCTGTTTCCAAGACCCTTGATCTTTTCCACGGCCCAGTTGTAGAGGCCGGCCAGCCCGTCGGGGTACAAAATCATCACCAGGACCATGAGCAGGCCATAGATGACCAGGTGCAAGCCCGGCAGTTCTGTCAAGTTGGAGCGCAGATATTCGATGAAAAAGACAAAGGGGAACGCGATAAACATACCACCCCACATACTTCCGCGTCCGCCGATATAGACCAGGGCCAACACCTCCACCGTCTTGGAGGTGTGCATCAGCGTCTGGGGCGTCAGGGAGCCATAGTAGTGGGCGTAGAATCCCCCTAGCCAGCCGGCGAACAAGGAGGAGAGGGCAAAGTTAAAGACCCGGTAGCGGGTTGGATTGATGCCAGAGGCTCGGGCAGCGTCGAGGTTCTGCCCGATGGCCTTGAAGGCCAGGCCATAGTGCGATTCGGTCACCAGCCGCAGGGAGACGTAGACCGCCAGCATCATGATCAGAATGATATAGTAGTAAGGAAGGTTGGCGGTCGTGTTCAGCAGGCTGCTGGGGTTCATGCCCAACGGTCCGCGCGTCAGGGGGGTCAGGTTACGCACCAGGCCCATCAGCGCGATTCCCACGAACCAGGCCATCACGGCGGCAAAGATGCCGCGCAGACGAAGGGTCAGCCACCCCAGCCCCAGGCCCACCAGGCCAGCCACGATAGCCCCGATCCAGATGCCGATCCACGGAGAGAGGCCGGGCTGCACCATCAGGACGGGTGACTTGTTCGCCAGAATGGCCGAGGTGTAGGCTCCCAGGCCCAGGAGGGCGGCAAAGCCAAAGTTGACCACGTTGATGTAGCCGGCGGTAAAATCGAACGCGATGGCCTGGGCGGCCAGGAATGCCCCCATGATGAGCCAGCGCACCATGTGCTCCTGGTTGAACGGTGGGATCAAGGGCAGGAGAGCCACGACGACCAGCAGGACGAGACCCAGGGGAGAGATGCCGATGCGTTTCATTGCAGCGGTAATAGCTCCAAGCGGGCTGGCGTCGTTCTTTCGTTCCATTTCTATGGATGCCATATTTTTCACTCCTTTGTGTGTGACCCGGTGACTATTGTTCCTGGACGCCCTTGACTTCGGAGCCAAAGATGCCGGAGGGTACGACGAGCAGCACGATGATCATCACAAATGTAGGGATTACGTCCTCCCAGGCGATGCCTCCGATTTGAAACTCGTGCCCAAGCACTGTGACTGTGAACGTAAACAACTGGGTGGCCGATTGAAGCACGGCTACGATAAAGCCGCCCACGATGGCTCCGACTACGTTCCCCAGGCCGGCCAACATGACCACGTACCAGGCAAAGTAAAGAGGTTTGAGCCCGACCGTTGGGTAGGCCTGGAACATGAACAGCAAGCTAGCACCGGAGAGGGCGGCCATCGCCGTGGCCAGGGCAAAGGTCAGGGGGTAGATAAAGTTGAGGTTGATGCCCATCATCTGAGCGCCCAGTTCGTCCTGAGAGACGGCCCGGATCGCCCGACCGGTGCGGGTTTGGCGCAGAAAGAACCACAGGGCGACGATGGATATGATGGCGATAAAGAAGGCGATGATGCGATCTACAGCGACACGGACACTCCCGACTTGTAGGGGGGGCACGTCCCAATAGCGGGGGATGCCCCGAAAATTGGGTCCCAGCGTCAACGTGGTGCCGTTCGTCAGGATGAACGAGATGCCCACCGTCAGCAAAAAGGCGTTCATCACCCATCCGGACTTGGTTTTCAGCCGCAGGGGATAGAAGAGCAGCCGTTCCAGGATCACCCCCAGGATCAGGCCGGCGACCGCCGCGGCGAGCATGGCAAGGAAGGGCGCGGTCACACCCAGAAACGTGTTGGGGTTCTCCTTGAGCGAAGTATGGATCGGATTGAAGACAAAGTAGGCGACATAGGCCCCGACCATGAACGACTCGCCGTGGGCAAAGTGAGGGACGTTCATGACGCCAAAGACCAAGGCCAGGCCGACCGCTAACAGCGCCCACATGCCGCCGGTCACGATGCTGTTGATGACCTGGGACGGGCCTCCTTCTACGCCAATCACCACGGCCAATACGAGGGTAGTGCCCACGACGATCGTAGCAGCCAGATTGCCGGTCAGCTTTTTCACCAGTGTGCTGCCCAACGATGACTGTTCCTTCATAGTTTTCCTCTCTTTACAATATGCGGTCAGGCCGGGCGTCCGGGCTGGGCCGCTGGACGGCCTCGCGCCAGCACACCCAACATCAGATGCCGAGATAGGCGGCCTTGACGTGCTCGTTCGTCATCAGCTCACTGCTAGGACCTTCCATCACGATTCTGCCCTGTTCCATGACATAGGCTCGGTCGGTGATCTCTAGCGTGGCGTTGACCCGCTGCTCGACCAGCATCAGGGTGACGCCCGTCTCTTGCAGCCTTCGCAGCGACTTGAAGACGTCGGTGACCAGGTGTGGGGCCAGGCCCAGCGAAGGCTCGTCCACCAACAAGAGCAGGGGATTTGACATCATGCCGCGCGCGATGGCCAGCATCTTGCGCTCGCCGCCGCTCATCGTGCCGGCCAGTTGGCCCTCTCGCTCTTTCAAGCGGGGGAACAGCTCGTACACAAAATCCAACGTCTCTAATTGTTTCTGTTGGTCTCGCACGATGTATGCCCCCATCAACAGGTTCTCGCGCACCGACATATCAACGAATAGATTCAGATCCTCCGAGATGTAGCTGATGCCCATCCGGGTCGTCTCGTGGGCCGGCACAGTGTTCATTTTGTGTCCTTTGAAAAGCACCTCGCCCTTCATAGGTTTCAGCAGGCCGGCGATGGTTCGCAGCGTCGTCGTTTTGCCGGCGCCATTGGGGCCGATCAGCCCCACAAACTCGCCATCGGCGATGTGGAGCGAAACGTCCCACAGGATCTGGAGAAAGCCATAACTGGCGTCGAGATTCTTTAGCTGGAGCAACGGAACCTCCTTGGTTGTGAATTCTTGTGCATCGCGCCGTACGGAAGTCTAATGACCCTCACCCAAATAGGCCTTGATCACCTTGGGGTTGTTCAGAACCTCGTCGGGGGTGCCCTCGGCGATCTGGGTGCCGTACTCGATCACCATGACCTGATTGCAAATTCCTTGGATGAGCCGCATGATGTGTTCCACGACGATGATAGTGATTCCCTGGTCCCGAATCGAACGGATTAGGTCCATCATGTCGTCCAGTTCGCTGGGGGTCAGGCCGGCCGCCAATTCGTCCAGCAGCAGAAGGGTGGGTCCGCAGGCCAAAGCCCGCGCCAGGTCGAGCCGCTTGAGTTGTACGGCGTTCAACCGGTTGGCGGGTGTATCCGGGGCTATGGGGAATTCGACGAACTGTAGCGCCTCCATCGCCCGCTCCTGGGCCGGCTGGTGAGAGTCGCTGGCAGCGCCAAAGACCGCGCCGACCATGACGTTCTCCAGCACCGTCAGCTTGGGGAAGGGCAGCGGAATCTGGAACGTCCTTGACATACCTCGCTTGCACATCGCGTCGGCCGACGAGCCGGTGGTCTCCTCACCTCTGAAGAAAACCTGCCCAGAACTGGGAGGAAAGGTGCCCGAGATGCTGTTGAGGAACGTCGTCTTGCCGGCTCCGTTTGGCCCGATCAATCCAAAAATCTGTCCCTTTTTTACGTCCATCGAGATCCGGTTGACCGCCGTCAGGCCGCCAAAGTTTTTGACGACCTTTTCTGCGTGGAGAATCACGTCGTTTGAATGTGTCATTCTCTGATATCCTCCCTTGTTCGTAGGTACGTAACGCTGTCAGGGGTGGCGGGGCCTGGGGCAAGCCCTCACAGTCACCCGCCACCCCACGTTACGAATTTACTCCATCATCTTTCCCGCTACTACAAGGGTTACTGCTTGGGCTGCAAGTTCTGCTCGGCCCACTCGGGCGGGTAGATGACCTTGCCCTCACCGTCAAAGTACTGGAGCACGGGGAAGATATAGTATCCCTTGCCCACGACGGGGTCGGGAACGTCGTCCATGGTGGTTTTGTACTCGTTCATCACGATGCCGGCAGTAAAGGTCCACTTGCCAGTCCAGACATTGTCCTTGACAAAGTTGTAGACCACTTCGCTGCTCAGTTCGCCATACTCATCGTAGGCAGCCTGGGCTACCGCCAGGAAGAACTTGGTGCCGTCGTAGGACAGCCCGCCGGACGACGGGCTGGGCGTGATGCCCCAGCGGGCCTCGAACGCCTCGGCGTAGGCTTTGCCCTCTTCGGTGGCCCAGCCGGGGATCTGGTCGAGGACATAGTTGGAGGCGGATCCGGTCAGATCGTACCACTCGCCGACCCAGCCCAGGCCGTCGGCAATGATTAGGCTCTCCAACCCCACCTCGTCCGCCTGCTTGATGAACGCCGAGAACGAGGGAGCGGCCGTGCTGGTGCCAGCGATGACTGCCGGGTTCATCTCGACGAACTTGTTCAGCAGGGGATAGAACTCGGTCTGGTCAATGGCAAAGTACTCTTCCGCCACCATCTCCCAACCGGCCGCTTCGAGCTGCTCCTTGATGGCCGCGCCAAAGCTGCGTCCCCAGTCCGTGTCCTCGCCATAGATAGCGACCGTCTTCGCCTCGGGGGTCCAGATGCCTTGCGCGATGGCGTCTTCCAGAGCCTGGACGTAAGAGATGCTCAGCTTCTTGGGCGTCGGCCAACCCTTGAACATCCAGTAGCCGTACTTGTCCGGATCTGAGTCAAAAGTCTCGTTCACCACCTCGGTGGCGCCAAACCCGAAAAAGTGGGGGATCTGGTGTTTGGCCGTGATCTCCATGCAAGAGACAGCGACCGAGCTGTGCCAGTTGAGGACACCGGCCTGGATGCCGTCCTGCACCACGGCCTGCTCATAGGCCTGGCTCGCCTTGGCCGGGTCGGACTGAGAGTCAATCCACACCGGCTCGATGGTGTAATGGCCAATCTGGCTGTTGATCTCTTCCAGGGCCATCGTCGCCGAGGCCTTGAACTCTTCACCGGTGCGGGCGCTCGGTCCACTGAACGGTCCCAGGAAGCCCAGCTTAAAGACCTCGGTCGCCTCTACCGGTTCTGCCGGTTTGGGAGCCACAGAGATTTCCGGCGTCTCTCCTATGGGGGTCAGGCTCATCTCGGCCCACTCGGGCGGGAAGATGACATAACTTTGCCCCTCAAAGTACTGGAGCACGGGAAAGATATAGTATCCCTTGCCCACGATGGGGTCGGGAATCGTCTCCGGCGTGTACTTGTACTCTTCCATCACGATGCCGTCGGTGTAGGACCAGTTCCCGGTCTGGATCTCGTTCCTGGCAAAGTCGGCCAGGGTCTCCTTGCTCAACTCGCCCGTGTTCTCATAGACCTGCTGAGCAACTTGGATGAAATAGCCGGCCCCGTCGTAGGCCAGGCCCGCCGCCGAGGGGCTGGGTGGGAAGCCGTTCTCGGCCTCGAACCGCTCGGCAAAAGTTTTGCCCTCTGCGGTGGCCCAGCCGGGAATCTGGTCGAGGACATAGTTGGACGAGTTGCCGGTCGTTTCGTACCACTCGCCGAACCAGCCTAGGCCGTCGGCAATGATCAGGCTCTCCAGCCCGACCTCGTCCGCCTGCTTGATCAGCGCGGAGTAGGAAGGCAGTGCCGTGCTGGTGCCGGCGATGACTGCCGGGTTCATCTCGACGAACTTGTTCAGCAGGGGATAGAACTCGGTCTGGTCAATGGCAAAGTACTCTTCCGCCACCGTCTCCCAGCCGGCCGCTTCGAGCTGCTCCTTGATGGCCGCGCCAAAGCTGCGCCCCCAGTCCGTGTCCTCGCCATAGATGGCGACTGTCTTTGACGCGGGAGTCCAGTTGCCGGCCGCGATAGCATCCTCCAACGCCTGCACGTACGAGACGCTCAGCTTTTTGGGTGTGGGCCACCACTTGTTGACCCAGTAAAAGTACTTGTCGGGATCAGACTGCCAGTTCTCGTTCACCACCTCGGTCGCGCCATACGGTGCAAAGTGGGGAATCTGGTACTTGGCGGCGATTTCCATGCAAGAGACCGCCACCGAGCTGTGCCAGTTGATGAGACCGGCCTGGATGCTGTCCTGCACCACTGCCTGCTCGTAGGCCTGGCTGGCCTTGGCCGGGTCGGACTGTGAGTCAATCCACACCGGCTCGATCGTGTAATGGCCGATCTGCCAGTTGACGGTCTCGAATGCCATATTGACCGCGGCCTTGAACTCGTCGCCGGTGCGGGCGCTTGGCCCACTGAAGGGTCCCAGGACCCCCAGCTTGAAAACATCTGTAGCTTGATCCCCTGGCGTGGATGGTTTTTCCGTCGGTGCTGGCGTCTCGCCGCCGCCACCGCAGCCGGACATCGTGAGGACGATCCCGCTGATGACCATCAGAGCCAGTAGAATGCGCGTTACCTTCATTTTGATCTCCTCCTAGAGTGTGTTTTTATGGTTTACGGACAGAATGACGTGCGACTCGTTGTGTGTCGGGTGACCACCCCCCTTCTTGATGGATTGTGTATTATTATGTTCATAAAAAAAGAGCAGACCATATTATTGGCTGCTCCCCCTCTCCGCGGAAGGTGCAAGACAAAGTAAGGGCGGGCGATCTGGCTTTCCTGGCGTTCATCTTTCGCTCAGGATTACAGTTGCGGGACAGCGCCGGACTTGCACCGGACTTCTCCCGCCAATCCTTACCTAGATTTTTGGGATATGTTTACAGTACAGCTTTGATTTTTTGCTGGAATTCGGCCACATGCTCTTTGACGAGCGCCTCGGCTCGCGCGCAATCCCCGGTCTTGAGCGCTTCGGCGATGACTATGTGGTTGTCTATCGTATCTTTGACGTCGTCGAGCCGGTCCAGGACCAGATACCACAGTCGCAGACTGGGTGCGTAAAGCCGCTCCATTGTCTCGGCCAAAAACTCGTTGTCGGCAGCCTGGTAGAGCAGCTCGTGGAACCGCTTGTCGCTGTTCATCAGCGCCTGTACATCTTTGCTTGCTATGCCTTCCAATTCCTCCAGTAGTTTGTCCAAATAGATGATCTGATCTGTAGTGATACGTTGGGCTGCCAGGCGGGCGCAGAACCCTTCCAATACGATCCGTATTTCAAAGATTTTTTGCAGGTCGGTGATGCTGATGTCGGCGATGAACATGCCACGGCGGGGGACGATGGTCACCAGGCCCTCTTGGGCCAATTGGAGCAGGGCCTCGCGGATCGGCGTGCGACCCAACCCTAGCTTGGCCATCAATTCCTGTTCGTTGATCAGTCCAGAGGGTGACAGCTCCAACGTGATGATTTTTTCTCTTATGAGGTGGTACGCTTTCTCGCTGAGTCGTTCAGACATAATCTTGTTGAGAGGATACAATAAACGGATCTCGTCGTCTGCCTGATGAGGAAGTGGGGCTGTATATTGGTGATATATTTACGATACATCGAAATTATACCACCTTTCCTATCTGTTGTCAAGCGATTGCTTCACCGGTCGCCACATGAAATCCCACCCTGCGCTGCTACAACCGCGTCATTCCGGCTGTCATTCCCGCGAAACCCCGCCTTTGCGAGCCTGCCCTCGCGAAAGCGGGGGGACAGGCGCGGGATTTGCAGGAATCCCTACGCCAGTCCACACTGGATTCCCGTTTTCACGGGAATGACGTCGCTCCTCACCGGATTCCCCGTCATTACCGCGAAACCCCGCTTTCGCGAGCCTGCCCTCGCGAAAGCGGGGGGACAGGCGTGGGTATGACGAGTCTGAACAGCAAGTCTGATCGGTTATTCACAGAGGGGGTGAATCGCTTGCAAGACGGGCGTTGTACTGGGTAGACTGTGGTCTGTTCCGAATGATGGGGAATGTAATGCAGAGGGGCTGTGCCTGCTCAACAGTTCAAGTAGGTCGGA
>DSDT01000139.1 GCA_011048615.1 Chloroflexota bacterium
GCATGAAAGTCGAGACGCTGCAAGCGATCGGTTTGCCCGCCGACTTTCCAATCGCACAGATCCAGCAGACGTGGCTAGAGCTCCAGGACGAACTGGCGTCGCTTTCCACGGACAGCACCCACCTCATCGCCGAGGGCAGCGGCCACGCCATCCACCTCGACCGCCCGGACCTGGTGGTCGAGGCTGTCGAGCGGCTGTTGGCACCGTGATGGACGTCCCGGGCGTCACTCTGAACCGGGCGGATCAACGGGTATTTGTCAAAACCGGGCTTTGGGTGTAGTATACGAGCCCGGGGCAGTGTGGTGTGGGACGAGCCTTGCCTGCACCAACAGCCCTTTCGAAGCTACTGTCCGGGCAAAGGCCAATCAGTCCAGCAGTGTGGGGTTCTCCCGGATAGCGCATCATTTTACAAGATTGCGAGGAGTGTATGCTAGAAACCTTTTTCCAACCCCAATCGGTGGCCGTGATCGGCGCCTCCCGAGATCCGGACAAGTTGGGTTATGCGGTGTTGGCTAATTTGAAGGAGGGAGGCTTCCCCGGTGCTCTGTACCCCATCAACCCCAAGGCGGACGAGATTCTGGGTTTAGAGGTTTATCCCTCGGTGATGGACGTGCCCGGCCCGGTGGACCTGGCCGTGATCGTGATCCCATATCCTTACGTGCCAGCGGCGCTGGAGGAGTGCGGAAAGAAGGAAATACCGACGGTGGTCGTGATTTCGGCCGGCTTTCGCGAGGTAGACCGGGAGGGTTTGGAGCGGGAGCGGGAATTGATCGGGATCGCGAAACAGTATGGGATGCGGCTGATTGGCCCTAACTGCCTGGGTGTGATTGACCCCAACACCCCGCTCAACGCCTCGTTCTCGGCCGGTATGCCGCCCAGCGGGCCCATCGCGTTCATGTCCCAATCGGGGGCGTTGGGTACGGCGGTGCTGGATATGGCGATGGCGGGGCGGATCGGATTCTCCAAGTTTGTCAGCCTGGGGAACAAGGCGGACGTGAGCGAGATTGATCTGCTGGATGCGTGGTGGAAGGACCCGGCCTCGAAGGTGATCCTCATCTATGTGGAGGGGGTGCCGGACGGGCAAAAGTTCATCGAGGTGGCGCGGCAGGTGACGCGCGACAAGCCGGTGGTGGCGATCAAGTCCGGTGTGACTGCTTCGGGTTCGCGGGCGGTCTCTTCCCACACGGGCAGCCTAGCCGGCTCCGAGGCGGCCTACAAGGCGGCCTTTCGCCAGGCGGGCGTGATTCGTGCGCCCTCTATGGAGGCGCTCTTTGACTATGCGCGCGGGTTCGCCTATCAGCCGCTGCTGCCAGGGGATCGCATCGGCATCGTCACCAATGCCGGTGGACCGGGTATTCTGGCGACCGACGCCCTGGAGCACGCCGGGTTGCGGATCCCGCGTCTCAGCCCGGATACGACGCGGGCGCTGACTGAATACCTGCCGGGCGCGGCCAGCGCGGCGAACCCGGTGGACGTGCTGGGAGATGCCATGGCCGACCGGTATGAACAGGCCATTCGTCTGGTGCTGCATGATGCGCAGGTTGACGGCGTGATGGTGATCCTGACGCCCCAGGCGATGACCGAGATCGAGGAAACGGCTCACGCGGTAGGGCAGATGGCCCAGGAGTCGGACAAGCCGGTGCTGGCCTGTTTCATGGGCGAGGCCCGCGTGGATGCCGGGATTGACGTGCTGTGGCAGTACGGCGTGCCGAATTACCCGTTCCCCGAGCGGGCGGCGGCGGCATTTGCGGCGATGAGCGGTTATCGGCGGGAGCGGGAACGCCCGATCTTTAGGCCAGAGCCGAGTGAGGTCTGCATCCCTCGAGTGCGCGAGTTGTTCGACCAGGTGCGCTCCGAGGGGCGGGTCTCGATCGGCGACGCCGAGGCGTGGACGATTCTCGAGTGCTATGGGTTCACCGTTCCCCAGTCCCGTCTGGCCGAGACGGCCGAGGAGGCGGTTGATATCGCCGAAGAGATCGGCTATCCGGTGGTGATGAAAATTGCGTCGCCCGACATTTTGCACAAGACCGACGTGGGAGGGGTGCGGCTGAATCTGCGCTCACCGGACGACGTGCGGGATGCGTTCGACCTGATGGTCTATCGGGCCGGGCGCTACGTGCCCGGCGCGCGCATCTGGGGCTGCCAGGTGCAGCAGATGGTGTCGAGCGGGCGGGAGGTGCTGTTGGGGATGAGCCGCGATCCGCAGTTTGGGCCGCTGGTCGCCTTTGGGCTGGGGGGGATTTACGTGGAGGCGTTGAAGGACGTGGCCTTTCGTGTAGCCCCCTTCAGCCGGCAGGAAGCGGAGGAGATGATCCGCGAGATTCGTTCGTACGCCCTGCTGGAAGGGGTGCGAGGGGAAGCTCCGGCCGATCACGAGGCGATGGTGGAGGCCTTGCTGCGCATCAGTCAATTGGTGACCGATTTCCCCGAGATCGTCGAATTGGACATCAACCCGCTGATGGTCTTTGAGGAAGGACGTGGGGCGATGGCAATTGATATGCGGTTGGTATTGTCTTCGTAAATCATGAGGGTGGACATCTATCTAGCGACGAGATAGAAAGGAGCGCAACGTGAAAGCCTTGTATATTACGTCTATTCAGCATTTCTCTGGTAAAACGGCCATCTGTCTGGCCTTGGGACGGCGGTTGCAGAAGGAGGGGTACAAGGTGGGGTACTTTAAGCCTCTCTCCACCCAGCCGTGGGAACCTACTCCCGGTCGGGCGTTGGACGAGGATGCCGAATTCATCCGGCAGATGCTGGCGCTGGAGGAGACGACGGAGGAATTGCTGGGTATAGTTCTGACTCCCGCCCTGGCCCGGGAGATGCGCTGTGGCTGCACCGAGCGGGATCTGTTGGCAGAGGTGAAGGCGGCGTATGAGCGGGTGACTTCCGGTAAGGATATCGTGCTGTTGGAAGGGGCGAGCTCTATGCGCGAAGGGGTCAGCCTGGGCCTGGGAGCAGTCCAGGTGACCGAGGCTCTAGACATCCCGGCGCTGGTCGTCGTCCGCTACATCAACCGGGTGAGCCAGGGGGATGACTGTGTGGTCGCTCACAGGCTCTTGGGCGAGCGGTTGTTGGGCACGGTCATCAACGCGGTGCCGACGAAGGAACACAAGCTGGCCGACCAGATATGCAATCCCTGTCTGGAAAAGCAGGGCATCCGCGTTCTGGGGACGCTGCCCTTGCAGGAACAGTTGCAGGCCATCAGCGTCGGTGAGTTGGCCGAGGTGTTGAAGGGCGAGTTCCTGACCTGCCCGGAAAAGCGAGATATGCTGATCGAGCAGCTGGTGGTGGGGGCGATGAGCGTGGAGCAGATGCTGCCGCGCGTGCGGCGCATTCCGGGCACCAAGGCCATCCTCACCGGCGGCGACCGGGCGGACATACAACTGGTGGCGTTGGAGACGGCGACCACCAACTGCCTGATCCTGACGGGGTTCCTGCGGCCTATGCCGGAGGTGCTGCGCCGGGCCGAGGAGAACGGGGTGCCGATACTGTTGGTGCACGCCAACACGATGGAGGCGGTGGAGGCGGTGGAAAAGGTGTTTGGCAAGACCCGGTTGGGTCAGACCGCCAAGCTGGAGCAGTTCGAAGCGCTGTTGGACGAGTATTTCGACTTTGAGCGATTCCACCAGGCCTTCGGATTGAAGGGATAGAGGTGTTTGGCAGAGACCGTTGAAGCGGTTACTATGAATCTGTGAGGAGGAACGATGATTCAGACGGACATAGAACATGTTGTAGCGCGGGAGATTCTCGATTCGCGGGGGAACCCCACCGTGGAGGTGGAGGTCATGCTGATGGGCGGGGATTGGGGGCGGGCGGCCGTTCCCTCCGGAGCCTCCACTGGCGTTCACGAGGCGCTAGAGCTGCGGGATGGCGACAAGACCCGTTACAGCGGCAAGGGAGTGACCCAGGCGGTCGCCAACGTCAACGATGTGATCGCGGACGAGCTGTTCGGTTGGGACGCCACGGATCAGGCTGGCATTGATGCTTACTTGCTCGAGTTGGATGGCACGCCGAACAAGGAAAAGTTGGGGGCGAACGGGATGCTGGGCGTCTCCCTGGCGGTGGCCCACGCGGCGGCCAATGCCCTGCGGTTGCCGCTCTACCGGTACGTCGGTGGGGTGTGCGCCCACGTGCTGCCGGTGCCGATGATGAATATCCTCAACGGCGGCAAGCACGCGGTGGATGGGCCGGATTTGCAAGAGTTTATGGTGATGCCGGTGGGGGCGCCGACCTTTGCCGAGGCGCTGCGATGGGGGAGCGAGGTGTATCATGTCCTCAAGGGCGTTCTCAAGGCCCGGGGATACTCGACCGGCGTCGGGGACGAGGGCGGATTCGCGCCCAGCCTCAAGACGAACGAGGAGGCGATCGAGGTCATCCTGGAAGCGATCGGGAAGGCAGGCTACGAACCGGGGGAGCAGATTGGTATCGCGCTGGACCCGGCCGCCAGCGAGATTTTCGAGGGCGGCAAGTACGTGCTCAAGAAGGAGGGCCGCACCCTCACTGGTGCGGAGATGGTCGAGTTCTACGCCGATTGGGTGGACAAGTATCCCGTCCTCAGCATCGAGGATGGGCTGGATGAGGACGATTGGGAGAGTTGGACCCTGATGATGGAGCGGTTGGGAGATCGCATTCAGATCGTGGGTGACGATCTGTTGGTGACCAACGTCGAGCGGGTGCAAAAGGCGATCAAGCTGGGGGCCTGCAACTCGCTGCTATGCAAGGTCAACCAGATCGGGACCCTGACCGAGGCCATCGCGGCGGTTCACATGGCGCAGCGGTCCGGCTGGACAGTGGTCGTCTCCCATCGGTCGGGGGAGACGGAGGACGCGACGATTGCCGACCTGGCGGTGGCGTTGAACACGGGCCAGATCAAGACCGGCGCACCGTGTCGTTCCGACCGCGTGGCCAAGTACAATCAATTGCTCCGCATCGAGCAGGAACTGGGCGAGTTGGCTGTCTATGCCGGAATGGGAGCGTTCACCAACCTGTAGCATCAGAGACACGGGATACGAACACGGGATTCCGATGCAACCATTTGCACCTGGCCCACGTGAGCGGACGAGGGATGTGAGTGGTTGCATTTTCTCTATGGAAGGGTAAAAGATGATGTGTGTGCCACGGGAACGTACTGGCCTCTTTCTGATTGGGTTCGCGGCTCTGTTGCTGCTCCTGGTCGGGTTGGGGTGCAGCATCTGTCCGTCTGTGCCCCAGCCGGCGCGCGACAAGCCAGTCCCGCCGTCCGCCACGCCGCTGCCTGAGGCGGCGTCAAAGCCGCCGCCCGCGCCGTCCCCCACGCGCGACGCGCAGGTCGGGATGGCTGGGTACACCCACCCGACAGCCGGTTTCAGTCTGCTTTTTCCAGAGGAGTGGGTGTACCAGGAGATAGCGGATGGAGCCCTGTTCGCAGAGAACGACGAGGCTCTGGGTCTCAGTGATCCGACCGCAGCGCCGATAGGCGTGGTTTTTGCCGGCTCTCTGGAGGATATAGGATATGAATTTGGGAGCACCGCATCGCCCCAAGAACTGCTCGACGGCGCGTGGTATGATCTGTGTGACACGGAATGCGAGATAATGGGGCGCGACTCCCGCGCGTTTGGGGAAGCGCCGGGCGAGTGGATGGAGGTCGGGTGGACGGATGGGATGAACGGTCAGCGGATCCGGGGATACCTGATCGCGGCCGTCGGTGACGAGGTGGCTGGCGTTGGATTCTGGGGTGCGCTGGCCGGGGAGTGGGATCGGTACGGGCCGTTGTTCTGGGATGTGATCGCCAGCCTCGAGTTCCACGTGCCTCAAATCCCAAAGCCGGTGGAGAGAGGGCCGATTCGACCGGGGCAGGTCGAGAGGGGGGGATTGACTTTTGGCGTGCGGGAGGTGTGGTCCTTCGAGGCTCAAGAAGGCCAGTACGTCACCATTCGACTGGAAGCGGTGGATGCCGGTGGACTGGACACTTATCTCGAACTGTACGATGAGGAAGGATACGCTGGGGGAACAGGACCTATCGCCGAGGACGACGACGGCGGCGGCGGGACCGATTCGCTGATCACCGAATTTTCTATTCGGGAGACGGGCGCTTATTACATCCACGTATCAGCCTACAGCGGAGCGGGGGATTACCGCTTGGAGCTGACCATCTCTGACGAGCCGACCAGCGGCGGGGTGATCGAGTACGGGACGCCGGTCGAAGCGCTGCTGCCAGGGGGCGGTGAACACACCTGGGAGTTCGAGGGCCAGGAGGGGGAGGGTATTCGCGTAGCGATGCGCGCGGTAAGCGGTGGTGTGGATGCTTACCTGCAACTCTATTCGCCCGATGATGAACTGCTGATCTATGACGACGACAGCGGCGCCGACTTTGGCGCTCTGATCGAGTATTACGTGCTGCCGACCAGTGGCAGATACCGGATCGTGGCCTCCAATATATCGGGAGAGCCGGGGGAGTACGAGCTGACGCTGGAGCTCGTCGAATTGGAGGTGCAGGGGGGTCTCTCCTTTGGACAGAGCGCCGGGGCGGCGCTGGAGCCGGGAGCGCGCCACAACTGGTCCTTCGAGGGCCAGCAGGGCGATTTCGTGACTCTTTCGATGATCGCTCTGGACGAGCAAGTAGACCCATACCTGGAGCTTTTTGGGCCTGATGGGGAAAGACTGATAGTGGATGACGACAGCGGTGAGGGGGCCAACGCCGTCATTTTCGAGTTTGAACTGCCTCGCACCGGCGTCTACCGCCTGGTGGCCCGCAGTTACGATGAGACAGGACGAGGGGGGTATGCCCTCACGATGGACAAGGTAGAGGTAGAGATTGCGGGAACCCTGTCCTATGGTGAGGTCGTCACCGAGACTTTGACCCCGGGCGCCCGGCAGCATTGGCTGTTCGAGGGGGTGGAGGGGGATATCGTCACTATTTTGAACGTCGCGTTGAGTGAGAATATGGATACGTACCTGGAGCTTTTCGCTCCCAACAGCCAACGGGTGATGGTTGACGATGACAGTGGTGGGAACTCGAATGCCGCCATATTGCAGTTTAGACTGCCGCTGACCGGCTCCTATCGCGTGGTAGCGCGCGGCTATGGTGATACCGACGCCGGGAGATACCGGTTATCTCTGGAGGCTGGACCGGAGTAGCGCCCAGGCTGGGAGTGAGGGGAGGAGAGCATGTCGCGCACCAAAATAGTATGCACGATTGGGCCAGCGTCCAGTTCGCCTGACGTGATGCGCAGCTTGATCCGAGGGGGAATGAATGTGGCGCGCATCAACTTTTCGCACGGGGATTTCGCTACCCACGCCCGGTCCATCGCTGCCCTGAGAGAGATCGCCGAGCAAGAGGGGCGGCTGGTGGCCGTGATGGCAGACCTGCAGGGGCCCAAACTGCGGGTTGGTGAGATCAGGGCGGAGAACGGGGGGATCGAGCTGCGGGAGGGGGAGGTGGTGACGCTGGCGGTGTCCCCGCCAGCGGGCACGCCGGACGAGATCCCGGTGCCCCATCCCGAGCTGTTGCGGGACCTGCGTCCCGGGCAGACGGTGTTGCTGGACGACGGGAATTTGGAATTGATCGTTGTGCGAGCTGGCGACTCGTCGCTCAAATGTCGCGTGGTGATCGGGGGGCGGCTCACGTCGCACAAGGGCATCAATGTGCCTGGAGCCGTGCTCAGTTTCTCGGCCTTGACGGCCAGGGATCGGGAGGCGACGGCCTTTGCGTTGGAGCAGGGGGTGGACTTTTTCGCCCTCTCTTTCGTGCGCCGGGCCGCCGATGTGCGCGAGCTGCGGCAGTTCTTGAAGAATAGAGGGGCGGACGTTTCCATCGTTGCCAAGATCGAAAAGCCCGAGGCCCTGTTGGTTTTCGATGAAATTCTGGATGCGGCCGATGGTGTGATGGTGGCGCGGGGGGACCTGGGAGTGGAGACGCCCGCCGAGGAGGTGCCGTTCCATCAAAAGAGGATCATTCGGGCCTGTAATCGGGTTGGCAAGCCAGTCATCACGGCCACGCAGATGCTCCAGTCAATGATTGACAATCCACGTCCCACCCGGGCGGAGGCCTCGGACGTCGCCAACGCGATCTTGGACGGTACCGACGCGGTCATGCTCTCTGGCGAGACGGCGGTGGGGCGGTATCCGGTGGAAGCGGTGGAGACGATGGTCGCCATTTGCGCCAACGCCGAGGCTCACCTGCCCTACGGTCGCCTGCTGCGCGGCGAATCGGCTCGCGTCCACGAATCAATCACCGAGGCGATCAGCTGCGCCGCCGTCGAAATAGCGAGTGAGGTCAGAGCGAAGGCGATCATCACCGCGACCATGTCTGGAACGACCGCGCGCATGGTGGCTCGCCATCGTCCCTCCATCCCCATCGTGGCCATTACTCCTAACCGCACGACGTTGTACCGGATGGCGATGGTGTGGGGCGTGCAGCCGGTTCAGGTGGCCGAGTTTGACAATACCGACGACATGGTCGAGATGATGGTCCGGGCCGCGCGCGCCAGAGGCATGGTGGCCTGGGAGGACGCCGTCGTGCTGACGGCCGGCATTCCCTTTGGCAGTGGTGGGGAGACCAACATGCTCAAAGTCCACATTGTGGGCGAGATTGACGGGGTGTGAGGTCCCATAAACTCTATGCAGTGGATTCGAGGCCTGGTTCTCCAGCTGGCTCCTCGGCAGTGGTCGGGGAGGATGGGGACGAGGCTGGTACAGGTTCGAGTACTTGGGGCGTTACGCTTGTGCCGCAGTAGGGACACAGGGACCACGACAGGTTGAGGGGATGGTGGCAAGCCGGGCAAGCTCTTTTGAGCCGGGTGTGACAGGCCGGGCAGTACAGGTAGTCACCTCGCACCCGCTGTCCACAGCCGGGGCAAATTTCCGGTTCCTCTATGGCTTGCAGCAGCGCTTCTTGTTCCAGGGAACGCTCGTAGGCGTCGGCTAACGTTTCGTGCGGGCGCAGCATCAGGTAGACGATCAGACCAACGATGGGGAGTGCGAGCACCAATAGGGTAGCCAGGATGTGGGCTAGTACGTCGCGAGAGCGGGAGCGAATGTCACGAAAGGTCCAAATAGCCATTCCTCCCACCAGGGCGGCCGTGATACCTCCGCATACCGTGGATAGAATGGTCAGGTAAAACGGAATACTCTCCAGAATTGTCTCGATCATGCAGTCTCCTTATTCCAGGCGGCTTGGCAAGCGAGGCGTATTATACCACTGGCTGGTTTAGGAGCAAGTGACGCCGGTTTTGTGCAAATGGAGGGATTGGAGTATAGTATGGGAGTGAACACACGATCCGAGTACTGCCTGACGATCAAGGACCTGCCGGTCGATGAACGGCCCCGAGAGCGATTGGAGCACGCTGGCGAGGGGGCGTTATCAACGGCCGAGTTGTTGGCTATTATTCTGCGGACTGGGATGGGGGGCGAGAGCGTGCTCAATCTGGCCCAGAGGCTGCTCTCGACGTATGGGGGGCTGCCAGGGTTGGCCCGGGCCAGTTTTGCCGAGTTGGAGGCCGAGAAGGGGCTTGGGAAAGCCAAGACCGCTCAACTCAAGGCCGCCCTGGAGCTGGGACGCCGTATTCTTTTGGCTGCGCCGGAAGAGCGTTTCATCGTCCGTTCTCCCTCCGACGTGGCGCAGCTCCTGATAGCGGAAATGTCTCACCTGGACCAGGAGCATTTTCGCGTGCTGTACCTGGACACTCGCAACCGGTTGCTGGGGATCGAGACGGTGTACGTGGGCAGCCTCAATGCCTCTCACATCCGGATCGGGGAGGTGTTTCGGGAGGCCGTGAAACGGAACTGTGCCGCGATCATCGTGGCGCATAACCATCCGTCCGGCGATCCCACGCCATCTCCAGAGGACGTGCAGGTCACTCGCCAGTTAGTCGAGGCCGGCGAGTTGCTGGGCATCGAAATGCTGGACCATCTGGTGATCGGACAGCAGCGGTTTGTCAGTCTGCGCGAGCGCGGATTGGGTTTTTCGTAGCGTGGGATCGAGAATTCTCATACGTGGATGCAACTAGATAAGGAGGCGGGAGATGCCAGACAATTTGCTGCGGAATGGCCAGTTTGAGGCGGATTGGGGGGATGAGAAAAGCCATCGCTGTCTGATCATCCCTGACGGTGGAGCGCCTTACGAGAAGGACGTAGGTAACATTTTTACCCCACCAGGATGGGTCACCTGGTTTCACCACCATCCAGGGACGTGGGATCAGCCAGAGGTTCGGGATGCGTGGAAACAGAACGATCCGCGGCGGGTTCACAGTGGTCAAAAGGGGATCTTGCTGTTCACCTTCTTCCGCAAGCACGATGCAGGATTTCTCCAACAGGTGCAGGTGGCGCCGGGGACCAGGCTGCGCTTGACGGCCTGGGCGCACGCCTGGAGCAATCACAAGGACCCCCAACACCCCGACAGGTTCCCCAATCCCGACGATGGGCGGTGGAGTGAGGGAGCGGGGTACAAGGCCGGTTTTATACTGGAGGGGGAGACGAACGATGCCAATTGGCAGAACTTTACGTTTTACCTGGGTATTGATCCCACTGGAGGGACCAACCCCTTGGCCGACACAGTAGTGTGGGGTCGGGGAGCGCACATTTACAACGAGTATGCCCAGGTCCCGGCCGTGGAGGCGACGGCCCAAGCCGATACGGTCACCGTGTTCCTCCGTGACAAGACCAAGTGGTCCTTCAAGCACAATGATGCTTATTGGGATACTGCGAGCCTGGTCGTCGTGGGTGAGGACGGCGAAGATGGTGAGGACGGCGGCGATGGAGAAAGCGAGACTGTTCCAGAGGTTCGGTTGGCTCACCGTCCAGCCAGCCCGCAGGTGGGCGAGAAGGTGGTGATAGAGGCTCGCTCGTTGACCGGGTTGACCAACGTCGCCTTGGCGGTTCGCCAGCCCTCCGGCGTGACGTTGGCCCAAAGCCCGGTGGTGGTCGGTCGGGATGGGGAATGGCGCAAGTGGGAATACACGACAGATCCGTTGAGCGAGGCAGGAGTGCACCAGTTCACGTTCACCGCTGCGGATGGTGTGGAGGCCACGGCGACGTTCGAGAGCACGGCGGCGGAACAGCTCGTCCGCGGGCAGCCCCGGGAGCAGTATCAACGGACGTACGTGCTGCTCCCTCCTGATGCCGGGGCGGACTGGGCCCTGGCGGTGGTAGATGGGACGTGGGATGATCGCAAGTACACCATCGGCAGCAGCGCCGACGATGCCGGTATCGGCGACCTGAATGTACGGCGGGTGATTGCCGTCAATCCACGGCGGTGGCCGAGCGATTTGCGGGCCTTTTTCCAAGAGTACTACCCTGGCGTGGAGTATACGGCGGTCGAGGCCGCCACTCCCGACGAGTTGAGGCAGAAAATCAAGCGGCTGTAGGTGCGGGATGTAGCCCCCCCCCCTCCTGACTGGGGAGGAGGGGGGGGCTACCTTGATTTTGCGCTCGTCACTCCTGGGCTAACAATTCGATCTCTGTCACCATGGCGTGAAAGTTGTGCCCGGAGGCATAGATGCTGAGGGATTTGACGAGGGCTGGAGGAAAGTCTGCTAGTTCGGTCATCAGGTTGGCCGAGTCATAGGTCTGCCAATTCCCCGGTGGGATCTGTTCCGCCCACCAGTTGATCTGCCAATCGCTGGCCGGTTCTCCGCTGTAAAAGCCGTGCAACCATTCCCGATCAGTGCCGTAAATGTCTTTATAGGCCAGACGGACGATGATGGGGCACTCGGTGCCCAGGTAGCCGCACCCACCGAACCCGGATATATCCTGACTCACGATGCGCACGTCCATGTGTAGTTGAAGCGAGGCAAAATCCCGCACGTCTTGATTGATCTCTTGTCGGATGCCCATCTCGGCGTGGTTGCTGCCGGCGCGATAAAAATCTATTGCCTCCCGCCCGGCGTCGGTGATGATGCTGATGTTACCAGGGGGCTGTTGCGGATCCGTCTGCCGGTTGTAGGTGGTCCATCCTCGATCTAGCGGGGCCTCGAAATCGCCGTTTATCACGAGGCTGCGGGCTGCATCCAACGGACCACTCAGTTGGTCGTCCTGAATCGTGACGCGTTTATTGGGCCCGAGAGACACCACATCTCCACCCCGGTTGTGTACGTTGGCCTGACCGTTTCGCACTGTGATCTGGGTATCCGTATCGTTAACCTTGACTTCGTAGCTGCCTTCGGTCAGGGTAGCGGATCCGTGCGGCGTTTGCACCTCGATGACGGTGAAACGATTCTCGCTGTTGAAGGCGTTGATGCGCACCCGACCAGCCTCGACTTTTAGGTTGACTCGATGGGGCAGCGGGCTGGGAGCAAAACGGGGGGAGCGGAGCGAGAGCAGCGTGATGTTGGTGTGGTCGTAGAGCTGTACCGTGGCGATGACGGTATTTTCGACGTGAGGGACGCGCACGATCAGCCGACCGGCCGTCGCGTCGGTGGCTAGGATCGTTCCCTCTGGAATCTCATCCTCCTCGCTGTCCATCGCCACTGGCACGCCCCGCCCCGCCAACGTGACACGCAGGGGGGCCTGCTGGACCTCCAGCGTCGCCCGCTGCGGAACTTGGGCGTAGAGGGCATGGTGGCGGATGCTCAGGGGGACGGCGATGGTCAGCCCTACACAGATGAAAAACGACGTCAGCAGGATGACCCAGGCCATCCGTTCGGGATTCTCTCTCATGAATATCGCACTCTGAATTGCTGGAATGTGCCGGTGGGGGTCTCCCACTTGACGTCCACGTGCTGCACCACTGCGGATGGAGGGCCGTGATGGAGGAACTCGTGGAACTCGCTCAGGGCCGCGCGGGGGCCTTCGGCGACGGTCTCGACCGTGCCATCCCGGCGATTCGCGACCCAGCCGGTCAGTCCGAGTTGCTGGGCGGTGCAGATGGTGTAATACCGAAAGTTGACGCCCTGAACACGACCGTGAACGATGGCGTGCAGCCGGGCCTCGGATTCTGTTTCTACTGTGTGTACTGATTCATTCATCGTTTCATCATTCACCATAGGATGCGTAGCAAGCGCGGGCGCCGCTGATCGAAACGGTGCAGGCCGGCGTCACGGGCCTGTTGGAGGGCCTGCTCGTATTCAGCTCCTGTGATGGGACGATCCAGCGGCGGCAGTTCGAACGCCTTGTAACATGGGCGGTATTGGTCCATCAGATTGATGTACGTGTCGCGCGATACCTCCTGAGCCAGAAAGCGCGCGATTTCGCCTGTCCCCGCCAGGCCCGCCGGCAGCACCAGATGACGCACGAGCAGTCCGCGCAGCGCGATGCCCTCCTGGTCCAATACCAGGTCGCCCACCTGGCGGTGCATCTCTGCGACGCCGGCCTGATTGACCTCCGGATAGTGGGGGGCTTTGGAGTATTCGAGTCCACTCTCGGCGTCCGCATATTTCATATCCGGCATATAGATGTCTACCACGCCATCGAGCAGCGCCAGCGCGGCCAGGGAATCATAGCCCCCGGTGTTCCACACCAACGGTTTGCACAGGCCGGCTTGGGCGGCGATGAGGAGCGCCGTCAGGATGGGGGCCACGACGTGGGTCGGGGAGACCAGGTTGATGTTGTGACAGCCCTGTTCCTGGAGGACGAGCATCATCTTGGCCAGCTCCTGTGGCTCGACCGGCCGACCGTGCCCCTGTTGGCTGATGTCGCTATTCTGGCAGAACTGGCAGTTCAGATTGCACCGGGCGAAAAAGATGGTGCCCGACCCCCGATGCCCCCGCAGCGGGTCCTCTTCTCCGTGGTGCGGGCCATAACTAGAGACCACGGCCTGGACGCCGGTGTGGCAGCGCCCCAACTGCTCGTAGCGGTTCACGCGACATTCGTGACCGCACGAGGTGCAGGCCTGAATCTGCTCCTCGGCGGCCTGAACTCGCTTTTTCAACTCGCCGGAACGGAGCAGCGCGAGGTAGGCCGGTTCGAAATGACTCACCATCTCACTGGTATTTGGATCGTGCGCCAGCGCCGGTCGCGGCACTGCACGTAGCCATTCTGTCGTCCAAATTCATAGATGCGCCAGGTCACCTCGACGTCGCGGCGGCAGTACGAGATGACGTCGTCTAGCCGCCCCTCTCGGAACCAGTATACTGCCTGTATCCCATCGGCGCTCTTGGTCTCGCCCAGCGTCGCCGCGGCCACGTTGTCCAGCTTGGGCCGCCAGCCCAGGACGTGGTACAGATCGTGCAGCATGTCCACCGTTGGCAGGTCCGATAGGGGATCGGTGGTGTAGGCTCGCAACACCTCGTAATCGAAACGGAGCAGGTTGTAGCCGACGATCAGGGGGGCAGCTCGGAGATCGGCGATCAGTTGGGGGGCGTCCTGCTCGGTGTAGACGTGGTACGTGGCTGTGGCGGAACTGTACGTCACGCCCACGGCCAGTTTCATATCCCGGATGTTGGACCAACCACCGACTTCGTCGGCCAAGAACTGGGTCTCCAGGTCGAATGCGATGACAGCGTGCATAGCGAATGCTCCTTCTAGAGGCGAATCGTCGGTTTAACGGCGGCTCGTTTTCTGGGCGGCGCTTCTGCCCCGCAGTTGACCGAGCATTGGTACGGCCAGCAGCAGGCTGAGCACCCACAGCCCCACCCAGACGTCTATTTGCCTCAGGGTAGCCAGCCACGGGGCTTGAGGCTCCAGACTGGCCCGCCAGGCGTTCTCCAGCCTTGGCAGGGTGATGTCCAGGGCCTCTCGTACACCGGCCGCACAACTGGCCCCGTCCCGGTAGGCGGCCAATAAATCGCGGATCCCGCTGGCCCCGTACTCTTTTCGAATGAATTTGATCAGGCTGCTGCTTTGAGCGTAAGACAGCATGGCGACGGTTGGATCAGGGGAAAAGGGAACGCATAGGTTTTCCAGAGGCAAGAGTTGGTCCTGGGCGCGGGCGGCTTCGATGGCGGCGGCGAATTCCGCCCGGGGGGAGCGTTCGTTGGCCGTGGCCAGTCCCTCGTCCAACCACTCCGGCACGTAGACATAGCTCTCTGGTGTCACAGTGCGGTATACCAGCAGGTGGGTGATTTCGTGGGGAATGTCCCGTTTCATACGGGTGGTGTAGCCATCCTCAAACGGGACCGCGATGACGACGATTCCCAGTTCTGGATGGGCCTGACCGCCGACCCATTCTCGTCCGGTGAGTACCATTGCGGCTCTGAGATTGGGCTGACCGTCATAGATGTAGATGTCAATGGGTTGATCGGTGGGAGCGCGCAACTCGGCGTTGATCTCTTTCAAACTGGATACGGCAATGTCGAGAGCTGCCTGACCAAAGACGATATCGCCTTGCCCGTCTATCCAATGGACCGTGGTCCCGGCGCCCGTATCGTCGCTGAGGACCTGCCATTGAAACCGATCGTCCATATACTTGAACTGTTGGGCCTCGGTAGTCAGACTGTTGCCATCGGCGTCCAGGATGTGCCACCAGTAGATGGCCGTCGCGAACGGCTGCAAGGGGGTGCGGCGTAGATCGAGGGTATGGGTGACAGAGAGATCGGTGGTCGGCTCGA
>DSDT01000141.1 GCA_011048615.1 Chloroflexota bacterium
ATTCGTGGGGGAAAATTTCGCAGCAGCAGGTGACGAAGGCGAAAATACACCTGTAGGGCGGGTTTCTTACCCGCCGGGCAGGTATGGAAACCTGCCCTACCCCACAAATCTGCGTAGAGCCACTCAATATCGTCTCGGCGTGAGTGCGATGCTGGATGGCACCCTTTGAGCGCTTGACCCAAAAGACGCCGACGGCCCGACGGACCCGGCGGTCGTCGGCGTTTCGCCAGGGGGCGAGCAGGACCAGCGCTGGTTCTAGGTCTGCCACCAGCGCCGGACCCAGCACTCGTTTTCCCAGGATGTCCGTGGCGTACCAGACGCCGGTGGACGCGATGAACCGGCGGCAGCGGACGAAAGCGCCGTCCATATCCCGGGCCAGTTGTTTACCCAGGGCCGCGCCGATGACGACCCATCCCCCTTCAGTCTTGGCGGCCGCGACTTGCCAAAAAAGCGCTGGTCGTTTCCAACGGCCCGGCGCCGATGGCCTCACCAATCAGCTCCAGCAGGCGGAATGGTGTGCGTTGAGCCAGAACGGGGGCCAGCAGGGTGTGGGCTTTGGCGAGTTTGGCGCCTTTTAGCATCGCCGTCACACATTAAGTTTGTAGTGGCGACTTTAGTCGCTTCTATTGCGCAAACAGCGACTAAAGTCGCTACTACGAACTCCATAACGGGAATTGCTGAGGGTGACTGGAACTTGGATCCTGTCTTGAGCGTCTTAAAAGGGAAGACACTGGTCCGGACGGGGCACGGTTCGCTCGGAACTGGACTATGAAATGAGCAAGAGGAGGAGAGTGGTGATGAATAGGTTGAAACGGTACAGGGTTGTGGCGTTCGTGACGGTGATTGGCTTGTTGGTGGGAGCTTGTCGGTGTGGAGGAGGGCCTGTTCCTACGCCAACACCAGGTTCTACGCCTACCCCCGCTCCCAGCCCCACGCATCCGCCATACACCCCGCCGCCACATGGCACGGTCTCCCCAGTCGTGGTGCAGCGCACGCCGGAACGGGGTGAGGAGCTGTCACCTGACGGGGTCATCGAGCTGGTTTTTGATCGCCCGATGGACCGGGAATCGGTGGCCTCCGCGCTGGTGGTCGAGCCGGGTGTGTCGGGCGCCGTCGAGTGGGTGGACGACCGCACGGTGCGCTTCAAGCCGGCCCAGGAACTGGAGCGGGATACCGACTATTACGTGACGATCGACGCCAAGGCGCAGGCGGCTGATGGGGACTCGTTGGATGGGGCATATCGCTTTCGCTTTCGCACGGTGGGCTATTTGGAGATCGCTCAGGTCATCCCTGCTCCCGGCACGGAGGAGGTAGAGACGTCCACCACCATCACGGTCATCTTTAACCGGCCCGTCGTGCCGTTGACAGTGGTCAGCGACCCGGCCTACACTCGCCTGCCCCAGCCGCTCCTCTTCGACCCACCCATCGAGGGCCATGGGGAGTGGTTGAACACTTCCATCTACATCTTTAGGCCAGCCAAGGCGTTGGCGGGAGGAACCACGTATACGGCACGCATTGAGGCCGGTCTGACTGACACCACTGGTGGTCTACTGGCCGAGAGGTACGAGTGGTCGTTTTCCACGCAGCCCCCGCAGGTGGTATGGGTCTCGCCGCGGGAGGACGCCGTGCTGGTTGGCGTGGATACGGCGGTCCGGGTCGAGTTCAATATGCCGGTGGACTGCGATTCGGCTGTTGAAGCGTTCCGCCTGCGGGCCGGCCTGCGAAACGTGTCTGGCGACTGGGCGTGTCAGGGAGCCACGTTGACCTTTACGCCGACCGAATGGCTGGATTTCGACGTGACGTACAATGTGCGCGTGACCAGGGGGGTGCAGGGTGTGGGGGGCGGCCTTGGAATGCGGGAGCATTACGATTGGCGGTTCACCACTGTGCCCTTGCCGCGCATCGTGGGGACGCGCCCTCAGGATGGTCAGCGGGATGCCTGGCCGCGGACGAGTTTCGAGATCATTTTCAATACCCGCATTGATCCAACTACCGTCATGCCAAACCTGGATATGACCCCCCCTCTATCGCCGACCCTGGTGTATACCTATTTCAATACCTGGGATAACACCTTTGTGCTCAACTTTGGGGCGCAGCCCTCGACCGATTACGAGGTGGTCATTGGGCCGGACATTGCCGATCCTTACGGCAACACCATTGGGAGAGGGAGGACGGTGCGCTTCCGCACGGCTGCCCTGGAGCCGACGACCTGGATCCCGTTGCCTGGTCAACTCGGCACCTTCGACGCCCATCAGCCGGCGCGCATCGTGGTGGGCTTTCTCAACGTCGAGCAGCTCGATCTGAGCCTGCACCGGCTGGACTTGGGCGAGTTCTTTCGCTTGCAGCGGGATGGGTGGGCATATCAGCCAGCCGGAGGTGCCATTCGTCAGTGGCGAGTTTCCGTGTCGGCGGCGCTGAACGAGACTGGTTACGCGGCAGTGGACTTGGTGGAAGGGGGCGGACGCCTCGATCCGGGCATTTACCTGGTCGATCTGCGGGCTCCTGGGGTGGATTACGACCGCTGGCGGCATCGCAAGCTGTTGGTGGTCTCGAACTATAACCTGACGCTCAAAAAGAGCCAGGGCGAACTGTGGGCCTGGGTGACTGATCTGGCGACGGGGCAGCCCATCGACGGGCTGACCCTCGCGGCGTATATGGGTGGCGAGGAGGTGATCGCCACAGTCGCTACGGATGGAGATGGCCTGGCCCACGTCTCTTGGGCGGGAGACGGTCGCTATGGCGATTGGATCATCGCAGGTCGGGAGCCCTTCGTGTTGGGAGGTGCCGCGTGGGAGTGGAGTTCAGGCATCAGTCCCTGGGATTTTGGTGTGCAGGAAGAGCACTGGCGCGGCGACTATCGTGTCCACATCTATACCGACCGCCCCATTTACCGGCCGGGACAGACCGTCAACTTTCGGGGCATCTTGCGGGCCGAGGATGACGTGCGCTACAGCCTGCCGGAGCGGGGCCAGGTGGACGTCCAAATCTATGACGCCGCCGGCGAACGACTGTACCAGGACACGCTGCCGTTGGACGAGTTTGGGGCGTTCCACGGTGAGTTGGCGCTGGCCGAGGGGGCGGCGCTGGGTGGGTATTACATTGAGGTGACGTACGGTCGTGAGGGCTTTTCCGCGGACTTTCAGGTCGCGGCCTACCGGGCTCCCGAGTTCGAGGTGCTGGTGACGCCGCGGGATGCGGAGCTGGCAGCGGGACAGGCGACTGATGTGAACGTGGAGGTGCGCTACTTTTTCGGCACTCCCGTCGCCGATGCTGCGGTCGAATGGAATGTGCTGTCCGCACCCTACCGGTTTGAGCCGGCGCAATTTGGGCGCTACGATTTCACCGATGAGGATAGCCCATGGGTTTGCTTCTGGTGTTGGTGGTGGGAGCCGGCATCTCCGGACGTCGTCCTCAGCGGTGCCAGCGCCACCGACGAGGCCGGGCGACTGGTCATCCCCCTGCCGACCGACGTGATGACCGGCGGGCAACGATTGACCATCGAGGCGACCACCTACGGGCGGGATGGACAGGTCATCTCGGGGCGGGACGAGATCGTCGTGCACAAGGGCGAGTTCTACGTGGGACTGGCTGCGCGGCAATATGTGGGCGAGGTGAGGAAGCCGTTGGCAGTGGACGTCGTGACTGTTGATTGGGCGGGAGAACGGCTGCCCGATCAGATGCTCGACGTCGAGGTCTACCGCCGGGAGTGGGTGAATACCTTTGTCGAGAACGACCTGGGCGGCGGAACCTGGAAATGGGAGACGGTGAATCACCTGGTCTATACCGGTACGTTGAGCACGGACGGCCGCGCCGAGGGAGAGGTCGAGTTTACGCCCCAGGAGGGCGGCTCCTATCGCGTCGTCGTCAGTGGACGGGACCGGCGGGAGCGATTGGTGCGCAGCTCCACCTGGGTGTGGGTCAGTGGGGCGGAGTATGTCTCCTGGCGACGGGAGAACAATGACCGGATCACCCTCATCAGCGACAAGGCGGCCTACGCGCCGGGCGAAACGGCCGAGATTCTCATCCCCAGTCCCTTTGCAGGCGAGCAGTGGGCCTGGATCACGGTGGAGCGGGGTGGGGTGCTCCAGCAGGAGGTCATCTTCCTGGAGAGCAACTCGACTGTCTATCGGCTGCCCATCACCGCTGGGCATGCGCCCAACGTGTTCGTCTCCGTCGTGATCGTCAAGGGACCCGATGAGACAGAGCCGGTGGCAACCCACAAGGTCGGCTACGTGCTGCTGACGGTCGAGCCGGTGGAGCAAGAGTTGAACATCGCACTGACGCCCAGCGTCGAGCGGGCCGAACCGGGGGAGCGGGTCTCGTTCGACCTGCTGGCGACCGGTGCCGACGGGGAGCCGGTGGCGGCCGCGTTCTCCCTCGATCTGGTGGACAAGGCGGTGTTGAGCCTCAAGCCACGCACGCCGGACGCGATTCTCAAGGCTTTTTACGGGCAGCGGGGCTTGGGGGTGGTGACCTCCAGCGGCCTGGTCGTCTCGATCAATCGGCTGCTGCTGGAGCAGTTGCAAGAGTTGGATGTGGCACAGGACATGGTGTTCGCGCTGGGGAGGGGAGGCAGCGAGGTGGTCGAGGAGCCGGCGGCGGCCCCGATGGCTACTATGACGGTCGAAGTGGCCGGCGAGGGGCAGCTCAAGAGCGCGCAGGATCTGCCGCCGGGCGTCGAACTGCGGGAAGAGTTCGAGGACACGGCTTTCTGGGATGGGGCGGTCGTCACGGACCGCTCCGGACGGGCCACGCTGGAGGTGACGCTGCCGGACAATCTCACGACCTGGGTGCTGCGGGGAGTGGGGGTGACGGCGGCGACGGAGGTGGGCGAGGCGACGGTCGACCTGCTGGTCACCAAGCCGCTGCTGGTGCGACCGGTGACGCCGCGCTTTTTCGTCGTCGGCGACCGGGTGCAGTTGGCGGCGCTGGTCAGCAACAACAGCGGCGAGCCGCTGGACGTGACGGTGGCCCTGCACGCCCAAGGGCTGACACTCGATGGAGAGAGCGAGACCATAGTTGCGATCCCGGCGGGGAGCGAGGAAAAGATCACCTGGTGGGTGGAGGTGGAGGACGTGCCCAGCGTGGACGTGATGATGAGCGCTGTCGCGGGGGCGTACTCGGATGCGGCCCGGCCGCGCCTGACGACCGGGCCGGAGGGCAGCCTGCTGGTCCATCGCTACACCGCGCCCGAGATCGTGGGGACCGGCGGCCAGTTGGTGGAGGAGGACACCCGCACCGAGGTGGTCGCACTGCCGCCCAAGTACGACGATCGGCGAGGCGAGCTGGCGATTCGGCTGGATCCGTCGCTGGCGGCTGGGATGCGGGACGGCCTGGAGTATTTGGAGCATTTCCCCTACGAGTGCACCGAGCAGACGGTCTCCCGCTTCTTGCCCAATGTGCTGACCTACCAGGCCCTGAGGGACCTGGGAATACGGGATCGGGATCTGGAGGACAGGCTGCCGGGCCTGGTAGAGGAGGGGCTGGACAGGCTGTACCGGCAACAGCACGGGGATGGTGGCTGGGGGTGGTGGTACAAGCCGGAGGGCGAGAGCAATCCTCATCTGACGGCCTACGTGGTCTTTGCCCTGAGCAAGGCTCGGGAGGCCGGGTTCGACGTGCAAGATCGCGTCGTCGAGCGAGGGCTGGATTACCTGGCGGGCAAGCTGGTGTCGGCCCGCGAGCTGCACTCTTACCGCGAGGCGAACCGGCAAGCGTTCATTCTGTACGTGATAGCCGAAGCCGGGCAGATCCGTCGCGCCAGCGAGTACACGGGCGACCTGTTCGAGCGTCGGGACAAGCTCAGTCACTATGGACGGGCCTTTCTGGCGCTGACGTTCCAGTTGATCGGGGAGGGGACGGGGCGACAAGAATCGAGGGTGGCGACGCTGCTCTCCGATTTGCAGAACGCGGCTATCTTGAGCGCGACCGGCGCCCACTGGGAGGAGGCGAATTACGACTGGTGGGCTATGAACACCGACACGCGCTCCACGGCGATCGTCCTGGAGGCGCTGGCCCGGCTCGACCCGGAGAATGCGCTCATCCCCAACGTGGTGCGCTGGCTGATGGTCGCCCGCCAGGATGGCATCTGGGAGACGACCCAGGAGACAGCCTGGGCCATCATCGCGCTGACCGATTGGATGGTCGTCACCGGGGAGCTGGCGGGGGAGTACGAGTACGCGGTTTGGCTGAACGAGGAGGTGCTAGCGGAGGGAGATGTCTCCCCAGAGAGCGTGGGCCGCCCGATCCAGTTGCAGGTGGCGGTGGCGGAACTGCTGGCCGAGGTGGGCAACCGCCTCACCATCGGGCGGGGAGAGGGGCCAGGCCGGTTGTACTATACGGCCCACCTCAAGGTCTACCTGCCGGTGGAAGAGATCGAGCCGTTGGAGCGGGGGATCATTGTCCAACGGCGCTACACGGACCCGACTTGTACCGAGGGGGCCAAGTGCCCGGAGGTGAAACAGGCTGCCGTGGGCGATGTGGTGCAGGTCCAGTTGACTATCATCGCGCCCCACGACCTGTATTACGTGCTGGTCGAGGACCCCCTCCCGGCTGGGGCGGAGGCAATTGATACCAGCCTGGCGACGACGAGCCTGCTGGAGATGGAACCAGGGCTGTACCGCGAGACGGAGAGTGACTTCTGGTACGGTTTCTACCGCTGGTGGTGGAATTGGTACAGCCGCAGCGAGATGCGAGACGATCGGGTGGTATTGTTCGCCGACTATCTGGCGGCCGGCACGTATCAGTACACCTACACCTTCCGGGCCACTCAAGCAGGCGAATACCAGGTCATCCCCACCACGGCGAACGAGTTTTACTTCCCGGATGTTTTTGGCCGGGCGGATGGACGGCTGTTCAGGGTGACGGAGTGAGACAGGTGCGACGCACTTGGGAAGTGCGTCGCACCTATGTGCGATTGGTCTAGGGGGACGCTGTGTGATATAATCGCCACGTGATGGGAAACGTCGCAGAACACGGTTTGCACGTGGCCTTTAATGCTCATCTCTTGTCTGGTAAAAGGGGTTACCGCAGCGCGGGGGTACATCAGTATATTTACCACCTGCTGCGCCACCTGGAGATGGCGGATGAGGAGATGGACTATACTGTCCTATTGGGCGAGGGAGCACTGCCTTCAGGCGTCTCCCTCGCTGTACGTCGCTCTCGCTGGCCGACCGGCCGGGCGGCGGTGCGAGTGGTGTGGGAACAGGTGGTCCAGCCGGTGGCGCTGAGGCAGATCGGGGCGGACCTGGTTCACGGGCCGGCGTTCGTCAGCCCCCTGATGGCCCCCTGCCCGGCGGTGGTCACGATTCACGATCTGAGCTTTCTACGCTTCCCGGCCCTCTTTCGGCCCGCCAACCGACTCTATTTGACAGTGCTGACGCAGCTCTCGGTCCGCCGGGCGCAGCGGGTGATCGCCGTCTCGGCTCACGCGGCCGCCGAGACGACGCGGTTGTTGAACGTTCCGGCGGATCGAATTGACGTTGTATATCACGGGGTCGTCCCGGCCTTTCGTCCACTGCCACCGGACGAGGTACGGGCCTTTTGCGAGCGTTCGGGCCTGCCAGCCCGATTCGTGTTGTTCGTGGGAACGTTGGAGCCTCGCAAGAACCTGGTGCGTTTGGTGGAGGCGTTCGCGCGCGTGCGGTGTGAGGATGTCCATCTGGTGCTGGTGGGCGGAAGGGGCTGGCTCTACCAGGACGTGTTGACGCGGGTCAGTGAATTGGAGTTGAGTGATCGGGTTGTGTTCGCCGGATACGTTGATGACGAGGTGCTGCCCTTGTGGTATAACGCTGCGACGGTTCTGGCCTATCCTTCTGTGTACGAGGGGTTCGGTCTGCCCGTATTGGAGGCGCTGGCTTGCGGCACGCCCGTGTTGACCTCGACTCTATCCTCGCTGCCAGAAGCAGCCGGTGACGCGGCGATGCTGGTGGACCCGCTTGACGTGGATGCATTGGCCGAAGGATTGCAGCGCCTGTTGACGGATGCAGCATTGCGGGATGATCTGCGGGAGCGGGGCTTGATCCACGCCAGCCGGTTTACGTGGCAGCGGGCCGCCCAGGAGACGGCGCAGGTGTATCGGCGCGCTCTTGCAGAGCGTCGAGCAGGCCGGTGATGCGGAGGAAGAGTCTGTGAAAGAGAATCGCAGTGCTCCCTGGTGGATCGTTATCTCTGACGTGTGTTTGATCGGTCTGAGTATGGCGTTGGCTTACTGGGTGCGGCACGAGTTGCAGTGGTTCCGCGAAATCAGCTTCCATCACCCATTTTCGGCCTACATTCCCTTTGCTGGCGCCTTCATCCTGTTCATGCTGTTGGCTTTTCAGATGGATCGGGTCTACCAGAGTTGGTGGCGGCGTCCGTGGCTCGATCAGGTGCATCGCATCACGAACGCGACGGCCAAGTCTGTGGTGGTGCTGCTGGCCATCACGTTTGTGCTGCAACCCCTCGAATACTCCCGTCTGCTGCTCATTGAGGCCGGGGTTATTGCTGTTGTGTTGTTGGCCTTGGTGCGCATCTTGTACGGCTTGATCGTGAGGGGGCTCTTGAAGCGGGGGGTGGGAGTGTCATGCGTGATGATTGTCGGTGCGGGTGAGGTGGGACGCACGGTGATGCGTACCATCGTCGCGCAACCCGAGCTGGGCTATCGGATCGTCGGTTTCGTGGATGACGACCCCTCGAAGGGGGAGAGCGACATCGGCCGGTTCAGAGGGTTAGGAGCGGTCAGCAACCTATCGAAGCTGATTGAGGCGGAGGAGGTGGACGAGGTCATCATCACCCTGCCGTGGATGTACCATCGCAAAATTATGGGGATCGTGCGGGAGTGTGAGCGGCGGCGTGTGAACGCTCGCATCGTGCCGGACCTCTTCCAGATGAGCCTGAGCCAGGTGGACGTGGACGATTTGGGGGGGGTGCCGTTAATCGGCGTGCGGGAAGTGGGGTTTGAACGGAGAACCCGGTTGGTCAAGCGGGGGTTGGACATTGTGGGCGCGGTGCTAGGGCTGGTGGTGGGTGCGCCGTTGATGGGATTGATCGCGCTGGCCATTTGGCTAGATTCGCCAGGACCGATTGTGTTTAGCCAGGTCCGTGTGGGCGCGGGGGGGGCGTTGTTCGATATTTACAAATTTCGCTCAATGCGCGAGGGGGCGGAAGCGGAGCTGGAAAAGCTGCGAGCGTTGAACGAGGCGGATGGGCCGCTGTTCAAGATTCAGGACGATCCCCGCCTCACGCGGGTGGGGAGGCTGCTGCGCCGCATCAGTTTCGACGAGCTGCCGCAGTTGTGGAACGTCCTGCGTGGCGAGATGAGTTTAGTTGGTCCGCGTCCGGCTCTGCCCAGCGAGGTGGCCGAGTACAAGGAGTGGCACAAGAAGCGGCTTGAGGCGCGGCCGGGGATGACGGGATTGTGGCAGATCAGTGGGCGCAGTTCCATCAATTTCGACGAAGGAGTCCTACTGGATGTCTATTACATCGAGAATTGGTCGCTGTGGCTCGATCTCAAGATTTTGTTGCGAACGATACCGCACGTGTTGCTTGGAGATGGGGCGTATTGACTTGGCTTCTGTGGGGGCTGTGGTATAATCCCGCGCGTTATCCTGCGGGGGTGTTACAATCTGTTTCAGATATATGTGATACGAGTAGGGAGGCGATGACGTGAAATTACACGAGTATCAATCCAAGCGGCTCTTTGCCGTGCATGGCGTGCCCATCCCCAGGGGGGACGTCGCGACGACAGCCCAGGGTGCTGGCCGTATTGCTGAGGAGATGAGAGGCCCAGTGGTCGTCAAGTCCCAGGTTCTGGTCGGTGGGCGGGGCAAAGCTGGGGGCATCCGGCTGGCGCAGACCCCGGCCGAGGCCGTCGAGATGGCCGAGGCGATTTTGAGCCTCGAGATCAAGGGGCTACCGGTGCGCAAGGTGCTGGTGGACGAGGCAGCCGACATCCAGACCGAGATCTATCTGGGGATCGTCGTGGATCGGGCCAACCGGCGGGCTGTGATGATGGCCTCCTCCGAGGGCGGGGTGGAGATCGAGGAGGTGGCGCGCACCAAGCCGGACGCCATCAAGAAGGTGAGCATTGATCCGTTCCTGGGGCTGCGCGGCTACCAGACTCTGGGGCTGGCCAAGGGGATTGGGTTGACCGAAGAGCACACTCGCGCCTTTGGACGCATTGCCCAGGGATTGTACAAGGCATTTCAGGCTTACGATGCCTCGCTGGCCGAGATCAATCCGCTGGTGGTCACCGGTGATGGCAAATTGCTGGCGGTGGATGGCAAGATGGTGATTGATGATAACGGCCTATTTCGGCACCCGGATTTGGCCGAGATGCGGGACGTGGATGAGGAGACCCCGACCGAACAGCAGGCCCGGGAGGCCGGTTTGAGCTACGTTCAGCTGGAGGGCGAGATCGGTTGTATGGTCAATGGAGCCGGGTTGGCGATGGCGACGATGGACATCATCAAGCACTTTGGAGGCGCACCGGCCAATTTCCTCGATATTGGCGGCGGCGCCAAGGCGGAGCGAGTGGCGACCGCCCTGCGCTTGATCTTGGAGGATCCCAACGTCAGGGCGGTGTTGTTCAATGTTTTTGGTGGCATCACCCGCTGTGACGAGGTGGCCAAGGGAATCCTCACAGCCTTCGAGGAGGTCAAGCCGACGGTGCCCCTGGTGGCCCGTCTGGTGGGGACAAACGAAGCGGAAGGGCGCGAGTTGTTGAATCAGTCCGAGTATCGCTTGGTTACCGCGACGACCCTGGCCGAGGCGGCACAAAAGGCCGTGGCCGCGGCGCGGGGTGAGTTGAGCGCGTAGGGGGCAACGATGGCAATTCTAGTTGACAAGAACACACGGTTGTTGGTGCAGGGCATTACCGGGCGCGAGGGGGAGTTTCACAGTTTACAGATGATCGAGTATGGGACGCAGGTGGTGGCGGGCGTGACGCCGGGCAAGGGAGGTGGGCAAGCCTGTGATGGGCAGGTGCCCGTCTTTGACACTGTCGCCGAGGCGGTGGCGGAAACCGGTGCCAATGCGTCCGTCGTGTATGTGCCGGCCCGTTTCGCTGCCGATGCAATTCTGGAAGCGACCGACGCTGGTATTCAGTTGATCGTCTGTATCACCGAAGGTATTCCTACTCAGGATATGGTCCTGGTCCGGGCATATCTGGATCAGAAAGAGGCGCGGCTGGTGGGTCCTAACTGCCCCGGGCTTCTCTCACCGGGCCAGGCCAAAGTCGGCATTATGCCTGGCCACATTGCCACGACCGGCTCTGTCGGGGTCGTTTCCCGGTCTGGGACGCTGACTTACGAGGTGGTCTATGCGCTCACCGCCCGGGGTATTGGTCAGACGACGTGCGTGGGGATCGGCGGCGATCCTATCATCGGCACGACGTTCATAGATGTGTTGAGTTTGTTCGAGGATGATCCGCTCACCGAGCAGGTGGTGCTGATCGGCGAGATCGGCGGCAGCGACGAGGAGCGGGCGGCCCGATTCATCGCTGAGCGGATGAGCAAGCCGGTCACGGCCTTTGTGGCCGGGCGGACGGCGCCTCCTGGCAAGCGGATGGGACACGCAGGCGCGATTATCCAGGGCGGCACCGGCACAGCAGAGGAAAAGATCGCGGCTTTCGAGGCCGTCGGCGTCCGGGTGGCCGAACACCCGGAACAGATCGCGGACCTGGTGGCCCAAGGCTAGAGCGCGAAAAGACGGTGGATGGTGCTGAGGGATCAGTCCATCTGCCGTCTGTTGTTATCTATGGAGGGGTTGATGGTCAAGGGGAGGGGCAAGGTCGAGTGGGGGTTGGTGCTGGCGTTGATGCTGGCTCTGATCGCGGCAGCTCCGTTTCTCACTCGGCCTGGTTTACCCCGTCAAACGGATGCCGAACTGCACGTCTATCGCGCGGCCGAGCTGGGCCACCTGCTCCGCGCTGGTGTCTTTTATCCCCGTTGGGCGCCGAATTTTTATTTTGGTTATGGGTATCCCATCTTTAACTATTACGCCCCCTTGACTTATTATATCGCCAATCTGTTCGACCTGCTGCCAATGGTGGACATCGTCGGTGGGGTCAAGGGAGTGTTTGTCCTGGGGTTTGTGTGTGCTTCGGTCGGGGCCTATCTATTGGGACGGGACCTCTTCGGGCCGGAGGCTGGCCTGTTGGCGGCCGCTTCCTTCGTTTTTGCACCTTACGTCGTCCTTATTGATCCCCATGCCCGCGGGGTTTTAGCCGAACACCTGGCGCTCTGTTTACTGCCGTTGGTGTTTTACACGTTTCACCGTGTGATGAACGGAGTGGGGGGGCGGTGGTCCCTGCTCGGCGGTGTGCTGACGCTGGCGAGCTTGCTGCTGAGCCACAATTTGCTCGCGCTGGTGGCTAGCGGCCTCCTGGCGGCGTATTGGATGTGGGGCGTTCTGTCCGGCGGGGGGCGTCGTCGGGCAGGGTGGGGGGCGTTGGTGTTCGTCTTGACGGCGGCGCTGACCGCCTTCTTTTGGCTGCCATTTCTGCTGGAACGGGATGCGATCAAGTTGCAGGTGATCGGCCCGGGCCATTTTGACTTTCGTGAGCATTTTGTGTCGCTGGGTGAACTGCTCGCACCGTCTCGAGTGCTCGATATGGGGGCGACAGCTCCCCGTTACCGGATGAACCTGGGGCTGGCGCAGTGGCTGTTGGCTCTCCCGGCGCTGGGAGTGTTTTGGCCGTCGCTGGCGCTGCCGGCGGCGGTCAAGAGGACGCTGCAATATTTTGTCTTGGCCGCGTTAGCGCTCGTCTTTGTGATGACGCGGGGGTCGGTGGTGATATGGGAACGAGTTCCCGGTATGGCCTATCTCCAGTTTCCGTGGCGGCTGCTGGGGCCGGCGAATTTGATGATAGCGATCTGCGCGGCCGGCGGCTGGAGGATGCTGATGGACGTGCTGCCGGGCCAGCGCTGGCGTAATGGAACCTGGGCCACGGTGTTGGCGTCCGTTCTGCTGTTGGCGCTGCCGGTGCTGTATCCTCCGCCCTGGGACCCGGATTTCGGCGGCACGTCACCGCAGGACATCATTGCGTGGGAGCAGCAGAGTCTGGCGCTGGGAACGACTTCGACGGGTGACTTTTTGCCCGTCAAAGCTGCGCAAGCCGCGGTTCACCCGATGCCCTCGTTGGTTGACTCTTATTCGCAGCCCGGTCCGGTGGACAGGGTCAATCGGTTCGTCCTGCCAGCTGGAGCGGAGCTAGAGATCGTCGAGCACGGCCCGTTGTATGATCGCTTTGCCATCGTCACACCCCAAGAGTTCGTTTTGCGGCTATATACATTTTACTTTCCCGGTTGGCGGGCCTATGTGGATGGGGAAGAGGTGCCCATCGAGGTGGCCGGCCCGGAGGGGTTCATCACGCTGCGGGTGCCGGCCGGGAATCACGGGGTTGTGGTCCGTTTCGAGGACACGCCGCCGCGTACGGCAGGATGGGCGATTTCGGGGGTGGGGGCCGTCTGGTTGATGATGGTGTTTGCCATTGCGACGGTGCGGCCCGGCCTCCTCTCCGCTCAGCGTTTGTCCTTCTCAACCCTCCAGTCACCGGCCAAGCTGATCGCGGTCGTGGTGTTGTTTGTGGGGCTAAAAGCCGTGGTGATAGATCCGCGAGATGACTGGCTGCGGTACACGTCCCCGCTTGGAGAGGCCTGGGCCGCCCAATACGAGCAGCGGGCGAATTTTGAGGATCAGATCGAGTTGTTGGGATACGATCTTTCTCACCAGCGGATCCGTTCTGGCGAGACGTTTTCTGTGGTCTGTTATTGGCGCGCACTGCGCCCTTTGGAGGTTAATTACCAGTCCTTTGTACACCTGGCCCGCCCCCTGCATCTCTTGTGGGGGCAGGAGGACCATCTGAACCCCGGTGATCTGCCGACATCGCGCTGGCCGCTGGATAGGTATGTCTGGGATGAGTACGATATTCGCGTCTTGCCCGGCACGCCGCCAGGGGAGTATGCCCTCAATGTGGGAATCTATTCGATGGCTGGGGGGTATCGCTTGCAGCGGTACGACGATGCCGGGCAGACCAGCGGCGATAGCGATGTGATCGCATCGGTGGAGGTGGTGCGTCCGCTTCGCCAGCCCCAGCCAGCGGACCTGGGTATGGGGCGAGCGGTGATGGTTTCGTTCCTGGAGAGTGGGGTCACGCTTCTGGGGTATTCCCATCCTCAAGAGACGCTGGTCTTGCCTGGGCCGTGGTCTCTCACACTGTTCTGGCGCGCCGAGCGGGGCCAATTGGCGGCCCAGGCCCGGGACGTGGTCCTATTGGATGGAGAGGGGGAGCAAGTCTTTCGACTGTCTGGTGGGCCGGCAGAGGGTTTTTATCCTTTCGATGTGTGGCAGGAGGGCGATGTTGTGCGGGATCCATTGCTCGTTGTTTTGCCACACGATCTGACACCAGGAGTATACCGCTTTGCGGTTCGTCTCGATGGTGAGGAGGCTGAATCGGCTTCCCTGGGGAGTATCGAGCTGCTCGCTGGGGCGCTGGACGAGTCAGCAGAGGAATGATGGGAGGAACAGGGATGAGTGGAATGTCCAAGGTTGAGCGGTTGCGGGCTGCCATTTCCGGTGAACCGGTGGATCGGCCTCCGGTGGCGCTGTGGCGGCACTTTCCTGGGGATGATTATCGGGCTGCGGATTTGGCGGCAGCCACGGTCAGATTTCAACGGGAATACGACTTTGATTTTGTCAAAGTCACGCCAGCCAGCAGTTTTTGTTTACAGGATTGGGGCTCTCGAGATCGGTGGGTGGGCACGTTGGAAGGGACCCGTGAATACACCCAGCATCCAATCCAATCGCCCGATGATTGGCTCAAACTGAAGCCGCTCGATCCGACAGCGGGGGCGCTGGGGGAGCAGTTGCGGTGTCTGCACCTGATCAATGCTGAACTGCCAGGGGATGTGCCGTTTATCCAGACGATCTTTAATCCCCTTTCCCAGGCCAAGAATCTGGTCGGTCGGGAGCGGCTGCTGGTGCATCTGCGCCGTTATCCAGACGCGTTGGGCGCTGGGTTGAAGGTTATCGCCGAGACCACCATCCGTTTCATCGAAGCGGCCCGCGAAACCGGGATTGCGGGGCTGTTCTATGCTGTGCAACACGCTCAGTACGGCCTGCTCAGCGAGGAGGAATACCTGACGTTTGGCCGCTCTTGTGATCTGGCGGTATTGGAGGCTGCTCAGGGATTGTGGCTCAACGTGCTCCATCTGCATGGAAGGGATGTGATGTTCGATCCGTTGGCGGACTATCCGGTTCAAGTCGTCAATTGGCACGATCGGGAGACGGTGCCGTCGTTGGCCGCGGGGCTGCAGCGGTTCGATGGAGCAGTGTGCGGCGG
>DSDT01000142.1 GCA_011048615.1 Chloroflexota bacterium
CCTACCGCCCCGGCCTCCTGCGGCTGGGCCACCGTCTCGACCCGCCGGCCGGTGACGTCGGCAATGATCTGCATCCACGGCCTGCCCCGGGCGCCCCCGCCGATGACGCGCAGCACCGGCAGGGGGAAGCCAAAGGTCTGCTCCACGATTTCGACGATCCAGCGCAGATTGTAGGCTACCCCCTCGTAGACCGCCCGCAACAAGTGTTCCCGTTTGTGGTCAGCGCTCAGGTTAAAGAACGTGGAACGCACCCAGGTATCAGAGACGGGGGAGCGCTCGCCGTACATCCACGGCGTGCAGACCAGGTACTCGGAGCCTGGGGGGATGGTCTCCACGTCCTGGTCCATCAGCACGTAGACGTTGGGGATGGCGGGGTCGGCCTGCTCGTGGCGGTAGAACTCGTCGGCGATCCACTTGAGGCACGCTCCGGCCGTCTCCATCTCGGCGAACAGCATTGCCTTGCCGGGGTCGGCCGAGTGGATCGTGGCGACGCCGTGCCGGCCGGTGGGGGTCTTGTGAGTGACCACGCCCACCCAGCCGGAAGTGCCCAGGTAGATGTGTCCCTCGCCCTCACCCACCGCCCCGGACCCGACTGCGGCCATCACCGCGTCGCCGCCGCCGCCAAAGATGGGCGTGCCCTCCAGCAGGCCGCAGGCTTGCGCCGCCTGGGACGTCAACACCCCCACCCGATCCACCGAGCGCACCAGGGGAGGGAGCTTTTGCAGGTCTATCCCGATGTAGCCAAAGATCGTGCGCAGCCAGTCCTTTTTCTTCAAGTCCAGCCCAAAAGCGGAGGCGCACGACCACTCAAAGACCTGCTCGCCGGTGGCGCGGTAGGTGAGATACCCGTTGACGTCCAGAAAGCCGGTCATTGCGTCGTAGATAGTCGGTTCGTTCTCCTTGAGCCACAGCAGCTTGGGCAGGCCGTCCTTTCCCGAGATCTCGGCTCCCGCCAGGGCGGCAAAGACGCGGCGTCCCAGGAACTTGGCCATAATCCGTTCGGCTTGCTGGGGCGCGCGTCCATCCAACCAGATGATGGCCCGGCGCAGCGGCTGACCGCCCTCGCTCATCGGGACGATGCCCAGCAGCTGTGTGGCATAGATCATCCCCAGCACGTCCTGGGGGGCGACGCCCGACTTTTCGATCACCTGCCGGGTGGTGCGGGTGACCGCCTGCCACCAATCCTCCGGCTCCTGTTCGGCCCAATCGGGACGTGGGTAGTGGATCGGGTAGGGGTGAAACGCACTGGCGTGGATCGCGCCCTCGGTATCTACCAGCACGGCCTTGTCGCCACTGGTGCCCACATCGTGGGCGATGATGTACTGTTTGCTCATGTCGAAACCCCCAGATTCCCGCTGCGCTGCTTGGTCAGTTCGATCAGGACGGCTGCTCATTCGGTGCCCGGGGTGTAGCTCTCTCGATCCTCAACCAGTTCAACCCCAGTGAACAGTCCTGGGCAGTGCCCCGGGCGACGATGGCGGACTTGGTGAGGGAGTAGGGATTGGCCGGGCGGTCAGTCGTGGAAGGACGAGTTGATGAACAAGCCTGTTTTGACCGTCTCGCCGGCGGACGTCACAGATACCGTGCCGATGATTTTGCCCTCCCTATCTGATGAGTGAATCTCAAAGGTTAGGGAACCTGGCATCGGTCCGCCTTTGATCTCTCCTTCCCAGGCGTATGTGTACAGACAATCTCCGCCGTGGCCTTGAACAAAGATGGTAGCCGTCCAGCCGCCGCCCGGATCGTATCTCCTTTCCAGATGCCACGCGTCGATCTGGAGTGGTCCGCCAGCACACGAGACGGTGGGAGTCAGGTCAAGGGTCGTGGTGAGGGTCGCAGTGGGGGTAGGAGTCGTTGGCGGAGCGGAGGGCATGGGGGTCAGGGTGGGAACAGGGGTGATCAAGGGCACGGTCCGCCAGTCCTGGCTGGTCTCGAGGTCTGCTAACAGGGCCCATCCGCTGGATGCTCCGTCAATAGTGCGGATGTATGCCCATTCCGGGAAGCTGGGATCGTATCCCACGATCTCGACCGTCGTGCCGTCGGGCAGGGTCTCGCGGGGGTGCCACCAGGTATCGGCGCCGGGGCGCAGGTCGGCGCCGGTGGCCGATACAATGGCTGTGCGCGTGTCCGTCGGCGCGGATGCACTCCCCGATGGGGGAGAGGGAGGGGTAGGAGTTGGCCGAAAGACTGTGTATTCTCCCCCTGATCCCAACCCGATGGGTGAGGGAAAGGGGTCACTCGTCACTGCTTTTTCCAGCCGTTGGAGTGGGTCGCCATTCTCTCCCACCAGCCAAACGTTCACCTGGGCCTGTCGGCCGTATTCGTCCACAAAAATGAGCAGCGTGGCGTGAGGGGCGACCCCCTGGGGCACGGTGGGCAGCTTGGCTTGAAGCCAGGGGCGTTCGGTATAGCGAGTCAGTGGTCGGTTAGGTCCTACCACGGTGATGGTCCGGTGACTGGGGACCCCTTGCGTGGCAAAGATAGCGACCCAGTTATCGTCGGCGGAGAGTTCGTGACGCGCGGCGATAGCCTGGGCATAGTGACTCAACACGTCGGCGGCATAGTTGCGCGTCGAGCGCAAGTGTGTCTTGTCCCAACCGCCGTTGTAGGCTGCCAGGGCGTAAAACACGTCCCCTTTCCCATCCCGGATGGTGTGGGCGAGCGCGCGCGCTCCCCACTCCACGTTGGTCCAGGGGTTTTCCAGCTCCTCGACACTGGGCCGCCAGGCGAACGGCATCAGGCCCATGAGACCGACTGCCCCGGCCGGGCCGCTGGCCGTTGCACGTCCCAACGATTCTTTCCAGATGATGGCGGCGATCAGGTCGGGGTCCAGGTTTCGTTGTTGGGCATACGGGAGGATAATAGTCTCCCAGCGGCTGATCTCGGGCCTCCAGTAGGAAGAGAGCACCGAGGGTTCGGGAGGGGGGTCAGCTTGCGCGCGGATAGGGGGGTGAGTCCCCATTACAAAGACCGCCATCACGAGGGTGATGGCGAGAATGATACGCCGGCATCGCATGTTGTCTAGGTCTCCCTCCCTACCGCCACGGCCAAACGCGACAGGCCGCGCGAACTATACCGGAAATAGAGGGATTTGTCAAGCATCATACGTCCCGCCTCTGTTCAGATTGCTTCTCGTGCCTGGTGGGAATCGCAGATAGGTCTCGGTAGCAGCGCCCAGGTCAGCGTAGGCCCCTCGATAGGCCGGGGGCAGCAGGGTCGCCATTTGGTACATGATCTCGTCAGTTATTTGTTGGCGCGTCTGGCGGTCCACTCGAGTTCCACCGATGACCAGATGGAAGGACTGTCCCACGACGATGTGAAAGTCGGTCCGTCTTAGCCGGGGGAGATTGGTCCAGAAGCGCTCTCCTCCATAGTAGGCGATGGGTAGGATGGGAGCGCCACTGTGCAGCGCCAGAAAGGCGATGCCAGGATGACCGCGCTGCAACCGTCCATCTCCGCTGCGAGTGCCTTCTGGGGCCACGGCCAGTATAAAGCCGGCCTTGAGCATCTCCAGACCTTGCCGGAGGGCGGCCGTGTCGGCTGCGCCGCGTTGCAATGGGATCGCGCCCCATAGTGTGAAAAGCGCGCCCAATGCCGGGTTGTCCCACGTCTCGGCCTTGGCAAATCCCACCACTGGGCGCGGTTGCAGCCGGGTATAGATCACGGGCGCTTCCAAAAAGTTGACGTGATTGGCGACCAGGAGGAGGGGCCCCTGATGAGGAACGTGGGCCAAGTGCGCGTCGTCCACCCGGCAGAGGACGTGGGTCAATCCCCTGATCGTCGTCGTCACGACGTGGTGTGTGAGGGTTCTGGCCCGAACGTGCCATTTCTGAGGCAGGAAGGGAGGGTTGAGGATCATGATGTGGCCTCCGCGGGCTGGCAGATGATGTCGAGTTGGCTCGGCAGCAGCTCTACTTCCAACTTGCGGCCTGTGACGCACAGGGTCTCCCCGTCGGCGTGGGCGGGTAGCACCCCCTCGACGGCGGTCACGACGACGTGCCGTGCTCGCGTCATCGTGATGGGAGATCGAGTAGCCTGAGAGCCGCGCATAAAATGCGGGATGAGACCAAAGATGCGGGCGCGGTTGACCTCCCGGGCGATGCACAGATCCAGCCAGCCATCGTCGGGGCGTCCCTCTGGAGCCATGTAGAATCCGCCGCCCATCCGCTGGCCGTTCATGATCGAGATCATGAGCGAGGGATGGGTGATGGCTTGATCGTCGTACTTGATTTCGGTGAGGGGGGCCCGGTAGTACAGGAAGACGGTCTTGAGGGTGGCGACGATGTAGGATGGAAAGCCGGTCAGCCAGGTCAGTTTGACGGCCTCGAATCCGACGACGGCGTCGAACCCGATGCCGATCCCGTTGCCAAAATACCGCCCTTTGGGATAAAGACCGCCCACGACATGTCCAACGTCTATAGTGCGGCGGTGATTTTGAGCCAATGCCCGGCAACTGCTCTCCAGATCACTGGGAATCTCCATACCGTAGGAGAAATCGTTGCCCCGGCCCACGGGCAGCGCGCCCATGGCACAGGTGTGAGGGCGCGCCTGTTTGGCCAGCATCAAGCCGTTGAGGACTTCGTTGGCGGTGCCGTCGCCGCCCACCGCTACCGCCACGTCGTATCCTGTGCTCGCCGCTTCCTGCGCCAGCTCGGCGGCGTGCCAGGGCCGTTCTGTCCGCACGGTGTCAAAGTCTAATCCGTAGGTGTGCAGCAACTGCTCGATCTGGGGCAGCGCTTCTGCGCCGCTGCCCCGGCCGGCCGTAGGGTTGACAATAATACGAAATTTCATCAGATGTAAAATCCCTCCGGGTCGATCTCTTCTCGCAGCAGACGCAGTTCCTCAGCCGTCGGCGGCGCGTTGGAGCCGATCTCTGCCGGGACGATCAGGTCAAAACCGGTGTTCTCGATCACCTGGTCTACCGTGACACCTGGGTGGGTGGAGAGCAGCCGCATGCGCTTGCTCTCTTCCTCAAAGTCGAGCAGCGCCAGGGTGCTCACCACCCGGTAGGGGCCGGTATCCGGGGGCAGGCCGGCCGCCTCGCGAGCGCCCGGACCAGTGAGGTAGCCCGGCGTGGTGATAAAGTCCACGTGCGGTATGAAGCGGCGCTGGTCGTGCCGCATAATGATGATCGTTCGCCAGCAGAGGGAGCCGACGTCGTTGCCCCCTCCGGAGCCGGGCAGTCGGACCTTGGGTGGGTGGTGTTGGGGGCCAATGATGGTCGAGTTCAGATTGCCGTAGGGATCGATCTGCGCCCCTCCCAAGAAACCCAGGTCCACAAAACCGCGCGTGGCGGTCTCCATAATGTCGCAGATGCCCGAGGCCGCTACGCCCTTGTAGAACGTGCGGCTCTCTCCCACGGCCCGGGGCAGCTTTTCCAGCCGTGCCCCTGTGCCGCCAAACTCGAAAATGGGGACCAGGTTGGGAGCGTGCATCTTTTGGGCCAGACTGGCGGCCAGCATGGGGATGCCGGTGCCGATAAAGGCGGTGACACTGTCGGGCATTTGGCGCGCCGCGATGCAGATCAGCAGTTCCGTCGGGTTGTATTCCAATTCGTTCATCGTCGCCCCTCCTCCTCGGCTCGCAATTGTTCCAACCGCTGCGGCCCAATCAGATCCAGGTATTCCTGGTGATCCGCCAGATCGTGGATGTACTTTTGGAGGTAGGCCTGGGTATCCGTCTCCGTCTTGGACGCCTCGACCCATTCCCGCAACTGCCGCTCGTCCCGGGCGTAGCAGTAGACCATCTCGCCGGGATGGGAGCCGTAGGGGGCGTGGACCACCGCGTCCGTCAGGTAGTAGGGGATGATGGTCCGGTCGGGATACCGCCGCAGTTCCTCGGTGTCTATGATTTCTTCGGCGCTGATGATGAGCCGCTTGCAGGCCCGCGACATTTCGAAGGCAAAGCCAGAAATGCCGTCAATTTGGGCGTTGCCGTACTTGTCGGCTCGATGGACGTGGATTAGCCCCACGTCCAGGATCAGGGCAGGGATCAGGCAGACGTACATCCCGGTGAAGGGGCACTCGACTACTTTGGCGGCGCTGTATTTCAGGGTGTCGGTCCCCAGCATCGCGCGGATGGGGATGAAGGGGACGCCCATCGCGGTGGCCTTGAAGCGCCAGGTGATGCCGCCGTTCGACCACTCGACCACTTTTTCGACCTGACCGCTCTCGACCGCTCGCCGCAGAGCGCTGGAGACGCCAAACACCTCCAGCCCGATGTAGGTGATGTCCAGCGTCTTGACCAGGCCAGCCCCCAGCCACAGGTCCAGCTCGGTCACGCCCTGACCGGCCACCCGCAGGTCCTTCTTGCCCTGCCGCACGACCTCGCGCACCAGTGTCATAGGGCAGCGCACGGTGCCGTACAGCTCGGTGCCGATGTAGCAGCCGTCGGTGACGAAACGAGAGATCGCTTCCGCATCCGTCATCACCTTGTCCACCAGCTCTCGCGATTTCTTTTCTCGGTTCCAGGCCCGGAAACCGTCCAGATCGGGCGGCTGGATCATCTCTCCGATACCAGATTCTATGACGCGCAACGTAACACCTCCTTATCCGTTACCTGACTTGTTCTAATTATAGACTATCTTATCTCCTGTGCAAGCGGAGGGCTGGGGGATGGACTATCGGGCCACTGCAAAGCGATTGATCCAGTTGTGGGCCTGTCCTGGGCCTGGTGGACTGATCCATCCATCCACCAACTCGAACCCGGCTGCCTGGATGACGGTGTCAATTCCCTCTGGATCGTAGTAGACAAAGTGGCGACTGTGTCCCTCCCGGTCGGTCACCCATTCCTCGCCCATCCCTTCTTTGACGCTGACGTAGAGCGCGCCTCCGGGACACAGGACGCGGCGAAACTCGATCAGCGTCAGCGAGGCTCGAGGGCGTGGCAGGTGCAGCAGGGAGGCGCAGGCAAAGCAGCCGTCAGCTGCGGCGTCCGCAAGAGGAAGACGGCGCATATCCGCCTGGACCAAAAGGGCCAGACTGTTCTGTTGAGCCTGGTGCAGCATGCCCCACGAAAGATCCAGGGCCGTGACGCGCAGCCCGCGCGAGATCAGAGCGCCGGCATACTGACCCGGCCCACATCCCACGTCGAGGGTCAACCCGCCCGCTGGCATCATGTGCCTGAAGCGCGCCAGTTCTTGCTCCAGGGGATAGAATGGCCGAGCGGCGTAGCGGACGGCGGTCTGGTTGTAGCTCTCGGTCGTTTTATCTATCACCTGGTCGGTCCACCCCTCTGTCAAAAATGATGATCGAGGCAGGGCGGATTGCCAACTTGCTCCGTTTTCATCCTTGAGGGTGCGCGGTTACCGCTGCTGGGGCAATTGTTCCAGGATGGTTCGCACGCTGGGCCGATCGTTTGTGTTCTGGCCGACGTGGTGCCACGTAATGCGACCATCGGTATCAATGACAAAGACAGCCGGCGCGGCCAACTTGTCGCCCAGCAGATTGTAGATGCCGTATGCTTCGGCCACCTGGTGTTGAGCGTCGGCGAGCATCGGGTAGGTGGCGCCCGTGGTCTGGCGGGCGCTGTTCACCGCTGAGACAGAACTGACGGCCAGCGCGACGATTTCAGCGCCAGCGTTCTGAAAGGCCTGATAATTGTTTTGCAACTGCACGAGTTGCGTGCGGTCGGGCCCTCAGCCACATCGCTGGAAAAAGATCAGCACCACCGGCCCCGTGCTCAACTGGGTCGCCAGATTGAACGAGTTGTCGCTGCCGGCCTGTGGCAGGCTGAAATCGGGTGCTATCTCGAGCAGCGCGGGGGTTTGAGGGGCGGGAGCGGGATCGGTTGGAGAGACGGCAGTGGCGACGGTAGGAGGAGCCGGGCTGGGACTGGGGGGGGGCGTGTTCACCGGCGTCTCCGGCGGTGTGCTCTGTGTCTGGGCCGGCGGTTGGACGATGGGGAGTTGGGCGGCGCTCGCTTGCGTGTCCTCGGTGAGAAGGATCTCGGCGCTGGCCCGCTGTGTCTCCAGCCAGGTCGTCGCGGCGTGTCCCTGGGCTTGCAGCGCCTCCAGGCTCTCCTGGACTTGGATCAGGTGTGTGATCGCCTGCTCGAACGCCGTCCGGGTGAGCTGGGCATCCTTCAGCGCGGCCGACACCGTGTCGTCGTCGACCCCCCAGGCGTTTTCCAGCGCGGTGATCTGGGCCTCGATTTCCTCGCGCTGAGGTTCTCGAGGGGGCGGAAAAGCTTCCAGCAGCAGCGCTTCGTTGATCAGTCGCTGGAGTGTCTCGTCAGCCGTGGGGGGAGGCTGTCCCGCGATCCTGTTCATCACCTGATCTAGCAGATGGGCCTGAGACCAGGCGGAGCGTCTGATGGGCTGTCCATTGACGTGTGCCACAATCGGGTCCGCCAGGTCTGATGTGGAAACCGGGGTAGGCTCCGGCGTGGTGGCGATGGGTCGGGAGGCTCCCGGCTCGCGCCCCAAGAATGCCATCAGCAGGCCCAGGCCCACCAGTGCCAAAATACCGACCAGGAGCAGAGACCAGAAGCGGAGAGCATTTGAACGCATTGGTATAAATACCCCTTGTTTCAATCTGTGCAGGGCGTGGGAATGTCCCACCGATGTGAAATCGCACGTTGACTATGATACTTGTCTTTGCCGAGTTGTCAACTTGATGTCGCGAGCTGCGCCGCACCGTTCTGTCCTTTCGACAGGGCTGAGATGTGACAAATTTCTTGTGCAGCATGCGCGATTCGTTTCTTGCCCTCATTCTCTCTCGGTGCTACAATACGGCGGTAACCGATGATATGTGGTTCTGAAAGGAGTCTGTCCAATGGCATCTTTGTCTGATTCTCGATCCGATTTTCTCTTCCGGTCCGACCTGGAGCAGGTCGCTCCCTTCGTGGCCGACCTCATCCGCTGGGAGGAGGAACGCCAGGCCCGCAAACTCATCATGATCCCGTCTGAATCCTCGGCTCCCAAAGCGGTGCGGCAGGCGCTCGGCTCCGTCTTCCAAAACGTCTACGCCGAGGGCTACCCACCGCTGCGCATGACCCGCGATCCAGAGGAGCGGCTGTGAGATGTGGACTGGCAGTTGGCCTTCTACCGCCGTTACGCCGACCGGCGTTTCTACAAAGGCGTGGATTATGTCCACTTTGTCGAGTGCCTGGCTCAGCGGCGGTGCGCCCAGATCATGGCCCACGGCGACCTCGAGCCGGAGCATATCCACGTCAACGTGCAGGCCCTTTCCGGCGCGGCGGCCAATTTGGCCGTCTACTGGGCGCTGCTAAAGCCAGGTGACACGTTGATGGGGCTGGACCTGTTCCAGGGCGGCCACTTGACCCACGGCTCCGAGTTCAACATCTCTGGGCAGCGCTACCGGGTCGTCTCCTACGGCGTGCACCCCAAGACCGAGCGGCTGGATTACGACCAGATCCGCGACCTGGCGCTCGCCCATCGTCCCCGCATCATCGTCGCCGGGTACACGTCCTACCCGTGGGCCCCGGATTGGGCCAAGTTCCGCGCCATCGCCGACGAGGTCGGCGCCTACCTGATGGCCGACATCGCCCACGCCGCCGGCATGGCCGCCGCCGGCGTCTATCCCAACCCGGTCGGCATCGCCGATGTGACGACCTTTACCACTCACAAGACGATCTGCAGGCCGCGTGGCGCGGTGGTGCTGACCACCGACGAAGAGCTGGCCCAGGCGATTGACATAGCGGTCTTTCCCGGCGAACAGGGCGGCCCCCACGTCAACAAATTCGCGGCGCTGTGCGTCGCCTTCGAGATCGCCCAGACGGAGCAGTTTCAGCAGCTTCAGCGCCAGATCGTCGCCAACGCCCAGGCGCTGGCGGCCGGCCTGCAAGCGCGCGACCTGCGCCTGGCCTACAACGGCACCGACACACACCTGCTCCTGCTCGACCTGAAATCCGTCGCCTCCGACACCGGCTTCCCGGTCTGGGGCGAGCCGGCCGTCCGCATCCTCGACCTGGCGGGCATCGTCGCCAACAAGAACACGATCCCCGGCGACGCCGAGACCGCTCAGGCGACCGGCGTCCGGCTGGGCACACCGTGGGTCACGCAGCGCGGCCTGGACGAGGCCGACATGGACACGCTGGCCGGCCTGATTCACCGCATCGTCTCTCACATCAAACCGTTCGCCTACACTGGCTTGATCGGCACCCTGCCGCGCGGTAAGATCGAGCTGGACGTGCTGGAAGATGTCCGTCACGGGGTGGCCACGCTGGCCGAAAAAGCCGGCATTGACTTTGAGTACCAGCGCAGCGGTTATCCGCACTACACCTTTCTGCCCCCGGACGCCGCGCCGCAAGCCATCAGTCTGCGGATCACCGGCTGGCGGGCGCGACCGTTCGTGCAGCAGGTCGTCACCGCCAACGTGGCCGAACTGGCGGTGGGCGATGCAGTCACGACGTACATGCTCGACCGACAGGGCCGCTTGATGGACCAGGTCGTCGTGGCGCGCGAAGCCGGGGACGAATGGGGTCGGGACGTCTACCGGGTCACGCCGACGCCGGCCCACGCGGCCCGCGTCACCGCCTGGCTGCGCGGCCTCGCCGACGGCTACACCCTCTTCGACGACGCCGACATCTTCCGCAAAGTCGAAGGGCCGGTCGTGGTCGAGGAAGTGACCGGGGGGCAACACGCAGAGCGACCGGCGGACGCAGGGACGCCAGCCGGCGAGTTATTCACCGCTCACCCGGAGCGGTTCGATCTGACGAAACCGTATTTCGTGGGCCAAGCGCACCTGGATCCGTTCGGGCCGGACGCAGGGGACAAGCAGGAATGGCGGTGGGAGGAACCAGAGTCGCCCCTCAAGCGCACTCTGCTGTATGAGACCCACAAAGCGCTGGGAGCCAAACTCGTCCCCTTCGCCGGGTGGGAGATGCCGGTCTGGTACACCTCGGTTGGCGAGGAACACCAGGCGGTGCGAGAAGCGGCCGGCCTGTTCGACGTGGCGCACATGGGCGCCTTCGAGATCAGCGGCCCCCACGCCACCGCCTTTCTGGATGTGGTCTGCTCCAACTATGCGGCCTGGCTGGAAGACGGGCAGTCCTGCTACGCCTATCTGCTCGACCCGGACGCCAACATCATTGACGACGTGATGGTCTACCGCCGCCGGCCCGACCTGTACCTGATGGTCGTCAACGCCGCCAACGAGGACAAGGATTGGGGCTGGCTCAACGCGGTCAACGAGCGGCGGGTGGTCATTGACCGCCGCCGCCCCTGGCTGCAAGTGGAGGCGTCGGCGACGCTGCTCAACTTGAAAGACCCGACCGCTGGCGAGCGGCAGAAACGGGACATCGCGCTGCAAGGCCCCGCCTCGCTGCCGACGCTCCAGGCGCTGACCGACGACCTGGCGTTGCGAGCCGCACTGGCCCGCGTCCGCCGCACCGACCTGATCGAATGTGAGCTGGCGGGCATTCCGCTGGTCATCGCCCGCACCGGCTACACCGGCGAGGAGTGGGGGTACGAGATCCTGGTCCACCCCGACCAGATCGTCCAACTCTGGCAGGCGATCCTGGCGGCCGGCGCGCCGTTCGGCGTGCAGCCGGCCGGGCTGGCGGCCCGTGACTCGACCCGCACCGAGGCCGGGCTGCCCCTCTACGGTCACGAGTTGGCCGGCCCGTTCGACATCACGCCCATCGAGGCTGGCTTCCCTGGCTATGTCAAGTATCATAAACCGTTCTTCATCGGGCGGGATGTGCTGTTGGCGCAGGAAGCGACGCGCAACCGCGAGGTGATCCGCTTCCGCGTCAATCAGAAAGGCGAGCGCATGCCCCACACCGGCGATCCGGTGATCAACAAAAAAGGCAGCCAGATCGGCCAGGTGACGAGTTGTTCCATTGATGCCGCCGGTTACTTGCTGGGACTGGCTATCGTAGACCGGCGATATACCGAGCCGGACACTCCCATTGCCATCTTTGCTTTGCACGGCAAGCCGCTGGAGGAGGCGCTGCTCCAGCGCGGCAAAGTCGCGCTGCCGATAGAGGCGACGATTCTAACCCGCTTCCCGGAGCGGGAGGATGGGCCTCGCATGCAGATGGGCGCTCAGGATTAGGGGATGGACTAGAGTCGAACAGGACATTGCCGGGAGGGTATAAGGGTCTTTTCCCTCAGGAGGGATATGGTGAAGAAAAAATCGAGTTCAGGGGTCGAGAGAAAGGTCGCTGATTTGATCGCCCAGTTTCGGGACGGGTACGTCAGTGGCGACATGACCATCGAGCAGGCCGAAGAGATTGTGGACCAGTTGTACGATTTCCCGGATGAGGCTTTGTCTCAATCTCTGGCCTTGCTTGACGCATCGGACGAAGAGATGCACCTGGTTGGCCTCCAGTTGCTGCACGAGTTGGATGACGAGCGGGCCGTCAAGCCGCTACGACGGATGCTCCGCCGCTCCCAGTACAGCGATGAGGAAAAAATGGCCATCATTCACGTGCTGGACGAACTGGGGTCGCCGATTGACGACCAGACCTTTCAACGGGTCATCTCGGATCCAGATGCATTGATGCAGCGTTCGTTGGAAAGGCTGCTGACGACCATTGAGGATCCGGCCCAAGTGGACGGATTTTTGCACGCGATGGAGGAGGGGCCGGCAGAGCTGCAGGAGCAGTACGTCAGCGAGGTCCTGGCTCCCCTGGGGGATGCGCGTCTCTTGCTCCTGTTGGTCGCGCTGCTCCATGCCGATCAGGATAGCGTGGTGTTGACGGCCATCGAAGGCCTGGAGCGGTTGAAGGAGCCGATGCTTGTGCCCCTCTTGGAGGAGCGCGCCGAGTACGACCCGTCTCGCACGGTCCGTCACGCAGCCGGGAACGCGGCCTTGCGGCTGCGCACTCGCTTTGGCGTTTCTGACCAGGATCGGGGGGAACAACCTCCACCTTGGATCGTGCCAATGTCGCTCCCACTGGTCTACTGTGCGTTAAGCCTCATTGATGGCAGTGGGGGACAGGTGCTCTTCCTGGCGCGGGAACTGCCTCAAGGCAACTTGCGGGTGGTAGATTGGATGTTCAACGATCATGAAGGGATCAAGGACTGTTTCAGCGTCATAGTCGACGAGGACGAGTTGCAGGAGATGGAAGATTCCTTTACCTCTCTCGAGTTTGTGGATGTGGAGTTGGAGCACGCTCGAGCGGCCGTGGCTGCTGCATACCAGACGACGCTGGACGCTCACCGTCGTCTGCCGCCCAGCTCTATGGTCTGGCAGGGATGGTTGGAGGGAACGGATCCGCAGCCGCCGGAAGTATTCCCCCTGCCGGTGCTGGAACCGGCCCGGCAGGAGGCGCTGTTGAGCGAGTGTGGCCAACTCTTGGATCTGGACTCGTTCGAGTACTGGTTCTTTAATCCCGATGAGGTGGCCCCCTTTCTCTCCGAGTATCGCAGGTTGCTTCGGCGCAACCAGGTCGAACCGGGGAGCAAGCCTTTCGAGGCGTTGATCACTCGGGTGGTGGAGGCGGCGCTGAGCGAGAAGTACCCCTACCGCCGCACGATGCCCGATCGGCTGCGGCGTCAGGCCTGGTTGTTACGGCAACTCTATGACGAGCAGGATGGAACGGAACTGGCCCTGTGGGCCTTGGCCGCTGCCGAGGCGATGGAAGCGGGGGTGATTGTCGAACACCCCTTGCTGCGGGATATGGCGGTCTACAGTCTCAATAATGCCAACACATAGGTAGCACGCCAGAGCAAAGGAGCCTCTATTCAATGAGTCGAGTTATCTCTCTTGACGGGCCGGGAAAGACCCGCAATCATCACCGCCGCACCATCGCCGAAGCGCTGCGGCTTTTGACTCAAAAGCCGCAGTTGGATGAGGAGGCCAGGGACTTGGCCGCCCTGATCGTCTTTTGCCTGCACGGCATCGCGGATACGGTGGATCAGACTATTGGGGCGTGGGAAAAGCGGGATTACTGGATGAAAGCGGAGCGCTTTCGTGAGGAGTGGCGCTGGTTGGATCCACTGGCCGATGAGTTGAGCACCGTCATCTACAGGGGGATGTGGGATCAACTCCCGGTCATTTTGGCCCGCCTGATGCCCTATTTTTCCGACGTGAAGGTCAAAAAGATGACCCGGGATCCTGCCCTCTGGCACGGGGCCTACCAAAAGTTGGTGGAAGAGGGTTGACTGATTGAGATCGCATGACGGTAGACGTTTCGAGGGAGCCAATCGGCTCCCTCGAAACGTCTACGGTCGTGCTTCGATTATCGCCGGGGGCGGTCTGGATTACAGCCGCTCTTCCACGCCGATCGGCATCATCACCAGCCCGCTGATCACCTTGGGGAAAAAGTCGGTTGATTTCTGGGGCATCTTTTCATCGGCGGCGGTACAAGCCCGCACCTGTTCCATCCGCGTCGGGTTCAGTATCAACAGAAACTGGGCCTCTCCCTGATCCACGGTGTCGTACCCCATCTGTGGGTCGCGCAAATACTCGATATTCTCCTTGCGCTCGACCGCTTCCTTGTCGATCCCGAGCACCTGTTCGATAAACAGTTCGTGCAGGATGCTGACATCGAGCATGCGCCAGGCCGGGTCTCGCTCAGGCAGGGCGCGGGCCATTACCTCGGATCCTGGCAGTGTCAGCACGGCATAGCTGCCGTCGTAGAGGCCGAAGCGAGGCTGCTCCGGCGTGGCCTCTGCCAGGGCGGCCTCCAACGCGGCCCGGTCGGCCACCGGCGTGACCTCGAAATACTTGGCCGCCTGTTCTAACACCTCAGATCCGTCCATGCGGTCGTACGAGTGGATCAGACGATGAGTGGGCAGGATCACCAGATCGGGGTCCTCCATACTCACGAATGTCACCATGCGATAGTTGAAACCGGCATTGGGGGGGGCGTCGGGATGCTGCCCTCGCATCTCGTCCCGATAATTCAGCGCTGTTTCGTAGCGGTGGTGCCCGTCGGCGATGATCAGGTTGCGCTTGGGGGCCATCTCCTCCATCACGGCCTGGATCACGCCTGGATCGGTCACGGGCCAGAACTGCTGCAGCACGTCGTGTTCGAACATCTCGCGCAGTTCAAATCCGGGCTGGCCCTGGATGGCTGCTCCCAGCAATTCGTTGATCCTGTTGCCGGGATAGAGCATAAAGATGTGCCCAAAGTTGACTGCCGTGGCCCGCAGCAGGTTGAGACGGTCCACTTTGGGGCCGGAGAGCGTGCGCTCGTGGGGCAGGACGATGCCCTCGTCGAAGCGGCTCAACTCTAGCGCGGCAATAAATCCCTTGCGAGTCTTGGTGTTGCCGTCAGGGAGTGTGACGGTCTGGTGAAGAACGTACAGCGCGGGAGCCTCTTCTCGCATCAAGATGCCCTCCTGCACCCAGGTCTGATAATAATCCCGCGCCCTGGTGTAGACGTTGTCGTCGAGA
>DSDT01000074.1 GCA_011048615.1 Chloroflexota bacterium
GGCGTGCTGTAGTACGTGGGCAGTGAAATTACCCGGCTCTCCCTCGACGCTGTCCAACTCGGCGTAAGTCAGCACCTCGATGTTGAGGTGCCGGCCGCACTCGACCAGTTTGGGCGAGAGGATACACATCGAGCAGTCATTGGTGGGAAAGGTCTTGTCCAACTGGGCCATCGTACCCCCGATGGCCGGACTGCGGTCTACCAGGTAGACTTTGAAGCCGGCCTCGGCCAGATCTAGGGATGCCTGCATCCCGCCGATGCCGGCGCCGACGACCAACACAGCGCCTACTTTGTTGAGCGGTTTACCATTACCTGACATATCTTGTTCACCCATCCTATCATGATATCACAACGTCACTTAACCAATCCGGTTTAGTCAAGCACTGTAGGGCGAGATTGACAACCCGCCTTACGCGCTTGTAGAGCTCTTTTGCATCGCCATCCAGACCAGTTCGGCCACGTCCATCACTCGCAGGCGAGCACGGCGAGCCTCCTCGTGCCGGCGGACCGCTTCGGTCAATGTGCGCTCGCACTGCTGGCAAGCGGAGAGGACGGCTTGAGCCCCTATCTCGCAGGCCCGGTCCAACCGACGCTGGGAGACCTCGGAGCCGACATCAGGGGCAAAGCTCTCCAGGTTACCGCCGCCGCCGCAGCACTCGGAGATCTGCCCCGACGTGCTCATCTCGACAAAGGTGACGCCGGGGATGCGCTGCAGCACCTGGCGGGGAGCTTCAAAGACGTGACTCTTGCGTCCCAGATCGCACGGGTCGTGATAGGTCACCTTCAGGTCTACCTCACCTAACTCGATGTCTCCCGCCTCGATCAACTCGTTCAGCAGTTCGGTGGCGTGGACCAGTCCCAGCCCGGTCTCGTGTCCTAACACCTCGGGGTAGATGAACTTCCACATGTGATAGCAGGAAGGGCAGGAGAAGACGACGCGGGAGCCGCCCAGCTCCTTGACCTGGGCGACGTTGTGCTCGATCAGGCTCTTGGCTTGGTCCAACTGTCCCATAGAAAGCAGGGGGTAGCCACAGCACCACTCTTGCCCTCCCAATGTCGTAAAGTCGGCCCCACTGGCCTCCAGGATCGAGGACATCGCCTGGGGCACGCGGTAGCTGCGCGGAAAGAAAGATGCCACACAGCCAACAAAGTAGACCAGTTCAGCCCCCTGTTTGCCGCTCAATCCGGGCGGGACGTGCTCCAGATTCTGGCTCCAAATCAGGCGGGTGGCATTGTCGTCACCGCTGATGTTATAGTTGGAGGCGATGGTCTGGCTCAGGCTATTGAGGCGTTGGATGCCCTCACACAGCCGGTCGTCAATCACCGTTTCCGGGCGCTGCACCAGGTAATCGGCCAGGATCTCTCGCAGCTCCTGGCAGTCCTCGACGCGATACCCCTCCCGACTTGCCAACTCCTTGAGGGCGAGCATCACCTCGCCGATGTCAATGTCGTTGGGACAATGGGCCCCGCACATCTCGCATTCCAGGCACAGCCAGGGGTCGCGGCTGGACAATAGTCGCTCCTGCTGACCAAATTGGATCAGGCGCAGAATGCGATCCGGCCCGTACTGCATTGCAAAGGCCGTGGGGCAGCCGGCAGTACACTTGTGACAATGGTAACACAACTGCACGGTCTGCCCACTGAGGCTGTTGATCTGATCTGTAAACGATTTTTCCACTGCCAATCCTCCAAAAGTCTCTTTCTATCCATCCGCGATCTGGAAATCGCGCTCAAGAGTCGAAACGCCCAAGACGTCTGCCATCACCAAATTGGCTGGCCTTGTTGGGCAGGCCACGATGCAGGCGCTGTCTTACCCGACTAGAACTCGCCCGAGCTATCCACCAACCGCAGATTCAGGATCGCCATATCCAGGGTCTCGCCATCGGCGGTGATGAAATAATCTCGCAGCGTCACCTCGTGCCGGAATCCCAGCTCCTCAACCGCCTTGATCACCCGGTACTGATTCGTCACCACTTCAATGTACAACTGCTGGAGGCCCAACCGGCGGGCGATGTCGATCAAGGTGTGCAGCATCAGCGTCCCAATCCCCCGGCGGCGATACTGTTTGTCCAAAAAGATGCGCACCCAGGCCAGGTGGCGATGATATCGTTCCCGAAAGTGCAAGGTCGCATCTCCGACGATCTGATCGTCCACCACGGCGACCAGGGGAAACACCCGCTTCAGATTCAGATTGTCCACCCAACTCTCGACCACCGCTGGATCGCCAGCGTCATCCCGAAAATACTCCAGGTCTTGCTTGGATGCCCGGCTGAACAGGCTCACCAAGCCCTGTCTATCCTCTTTGCTCAACGGACGCAACAAGAGCCTGGACCCATCGGAAAGTGTTTTCACCTGGCGATACCGCCCTAATTGCTCCCAAACATCCCCCATCTCTCTACCTCCTAGACTCGTACCCTTGGATCGCCTGTCAGATCAACTCGGTCACATCCATCACTCAGATCCGGACTCGCCTCGCTGCTGTCAACGGTCACTCACGCCCGGCACTGCATCGAGGCCCATGCTCTCCAGACAGCGCTCGAGCGCCCACTACAAGCCCAGACACGGATCATACTCCCACGAGCACGTCCGCCATCGTCAGAATCTGCTTTGGAGTCCAGTTGTGTATCTGGCAGGCCTTGTTGGGACAGGCCGTCACGCAGGCCCCACAGCTCTGACAGAGCGCAGCGTTGACAGTGGCGATGTGCCACAGGGGATGGATGGCGCGCGCGCCGTAGGGACAGGCCTCCACACAGGCCCCGCAGGCCGAGCAGAACTGCTCGATCACGCAGGCCACTGTCGGCTCCTGGATCAATACCTCCTGCGAGAACATCTGCAGCACCTTGGCGGCCGCCCCCGACGCCTGTGACACCGTCTCTGGAATGTCCTTCGGGCCCTGAGCCACCCCCGCCAGGAAGACCCCCGCCGTCAAGCTTTCGACCGGGCGCAGCTTGGGATGGGCCTCGCTGAAAAACCCGCTCTGGTCTACCGCCGCCCGCAGCGTCTGACCCAGCGTCACCGCCTGCCGACTGGGCAGCATCGGCGTGGCCAGCACGACCAGGTCCGCCGCTACCTCCACCGGCTGACCACTGAGGGTGTCTACCCCCCACACTATCACCTGGTCCCGTCCGCGGAAGACCTTGCTCACCTTGCCCCGCAGGTAGAGGATGTCGTGATCCTCCATCGCCCGCTGCACGTACTCGTCGTATCCCTTGCCCGCCGAGCGAATGTCAATGTAAAACACATAGGCCTGGCCCTCCGGCACATACTCTTTGAACATGATCGCCTGCTTGGCAACGACCATGCAGCATACCTTGGAACAGTAAGGGACGCCCCGCTCCGGATCGCGGGAGCCGGCGCACTGGATGAACACGACCTCGCGCGGCGTCCGTCCATCAGAGGGCCGGCCCAGGCCAGCCCGTCCCTCCTGCAGCATGCCCTCAAACGTCAGGCCATCCACGACGTCGGCCAGTTCGCTGCCGCCGTATTCGGGCAGACGGCTCAGGGGATAGGGATCCCAGCCCGTGGCGACGACGATGGCCCCCACCTCGAGCGGATCGGCAAGAGCCGACACCCGGACGGCAAAATTGCCCACGTATCCCTCGACTTCCGTCACCTGCGCGCCGGCCAGCACCTCGATGTGGGGATGATCGAGGACTTGCTCGACCTTCCGCTCCAGCAAGCCCGGCGCGGCGGAAAAGTTGAGATACGTGCCGCTGAGCGCCGCCATCTTGCCGCCCAAGCGTCCCTCTCGCTCCACCAACACCACCGGGAACCCGGCGTTCGCAACGTCCAGCGCGGCCTGCATCCCCGCAATCCCTCCACCGATGACCAACGCTCGCTTGATCACCGACAGGTGAAACGGCTCCAATGCCTCGTCCCAAGCCACCTTTTCCACACAGGTGCGCGTGGTCTCGACAGCCTTTTGCGTGGCCCGTCCCGGTTCATGTTCGTGCACCCAGGAACACTGCTCGCGTATGTTGGCAATTTCACAGCGGTATGGGTTCAGCCCGGCCGCCGCCACTGCCCGCCGGAAGGTGGCTTCGTGCATCGCCGGCGAGCAGGCCGCGACTACGACGCCATCCAGATCGTACTCTGCGATGCTCTCCCGCACCAACTGTTGACCGGGATCGGAACACATGTAGCTGTAGGTCGTGGCGTAGGCGACCTGGGGATGCTGGCCGATCTCCTCGGCGACCCGCTCCACATCCACCGTGCCGGCGATGTTGATCCCACAATGACAGATGAATACACCGATCCGACTCACTGGACCACCGCCTCATTCTGAATCTCTGGCTCCAATTCCAACGCCCGGCGCGCTCGTTCTTCCGCCTTGGCGGCTGCAAAGGCCGACAGCACTTTGGCCGCCGCGCCGCTGGCCTGGGCCACCGTCTCCGGAATGTCCTGCGGGCCCAGACCCACCCCGGCCAAAAAGACCCCCGGCTTGCCGCTCTCCACCGGCGTCATCTCGGCGTCGGCAGCCGTGTAAAAGCCGAACTCGTCCACGTCAATCCCCAACAGTTCGGCTATCCGCCGGCTGTCCGGTGAGGGGACAATGGCCGCCGCAACGACGACCAGGTCAGCAGTGATTTCGACCTTGCTGTTGGTCAGCGTGTCCACGCCCCAGACCATCAGTTTACCGTCCTTGGGGAACACCCTGGACACCCGACCGCGAATGTAAACGGTGTCATCCTCCTCTATCGCCCGCGCGACGAACTCTTCGTACCCCTTCCCGCCAGCGCGGATGTCAATGTAAAACACATAGACCTGCCCCTCTGGCACACGATGTTTGTACAGGATGGCGTGCTTGGCCGTGTACATGCAACAGATTTTGGAGCAGTACGGCAAGCCGTGCTCCGGATTCCGCGAGCCGCCGCACTGGATAAAGACGACTTCCCTGGGCACCGTGCGATCGGATGGGCGAATGACCTGTCCCCCGGTCGGCCCAGACGCCGAGAGCAGGCGCTCGAACTCGAGCCCATCCATCACGTCGGGGTGGGACATGTAGGCATACGCCATCACCGCTTCATCCTGGTACAGCTCGTACCCCGTGGCGACGACGATAGCTCCCACCTCCACCTCGATAGTTTCCGGCCGCATGTCATAGTCAATCGCCTGGATCTGGCAGGCATCGGCGCATTTGCCACACGCCAGGGGAAACAGCCCCAGGCAGGCCTCGGGATCAAGGCAGTAGACGGCGGGCACCGCCTGAGGAGACGGGATGTAGATGGCCCGGCGGGCCGCCAGTCCGCGGTCGAACTCGTTCGGCACGACGACTGGACAGGTCGCGACACAGTCACCACAGGCCGTGCATTTCTCCTCGATCACATAGCGCGGATGGCGCAGGATGCGCACGCGAAACGCTCCCATCTCCCCTTGAACGTCCACGACCTCACTGAGGGTGAGCAGGTGGATATTGGGATGCTGCCCCACCTCGACCATCCGCGGCGTCAGAATGCACTGGGAGCAGTCCAACGTCGGAAACGTCTCGGAGAGCTGCGCCATGTGACCGCCGATAGCCGGTTCTTTTTCGACCAGCAGGACCTCGTAACCGCTGTTGGCAATGTCCAACGCGGCCTGCATCCCGCTGATCCCGGCGCCGATGATCAACGCTCGATAATTCATACCCATCCCCACTGGCTGCTAGCTGTCAGCCAGCGCCCTCTGTCCCTCGATGGCCGGCGCCGGATTCACGTAATGCGAGTCCAGCCCCCAATCCTCCTCCGGCAGGCCCAACGCCGCCGCCATCAACTGGGTAAAGTAGACCACCGGCATCTCGTTCCCGGTGAAACCGGCCTCTGTCTCTCGTTGGGGATAATCCAGGTTAAACTGGCAGAGGGGACAGGCCGTGGCAATGAGCTGAGCGCCGTGCTCTCGTGCCGAGGCCACGATGTCCATGGAAAGCGTCTCGGAAACCTGCGGCTCCTTGACGGTCAGGTAGGAACCGCAGCATTCGATGCTGAACGGGAAATCAACCACTTCCGCCCCCAACGCCCGCAACAGATCGTGCAGAATGGTGGGTTCCTCCGGATCGTCCAGGCCGATCTCGTCGTGGGGGCGCAGCAGCAGGCATCCATAGTACGGGGCGACCTTGACGCCAGTCAGCGGGCGCACCACCTGTTCAGCCAACTTGTCCCATCCCACGTCATCTCGCAGCACTTCCAGCAGATGCACCACGTGCACGCCGCTGTACTCTTGCTCGATGAACCAGTTGATGCGCTCCAACATATCCGGATCCCGTTCCAGCAGCGCCTGAGAACGGCGCAGGACGTGGAAGCAGATAGCGCACAACGTGACGACCCGTTCACCCGCCTGCTGGGCCTGATACAACACCCGGGTCGGAGCGATCAGCGCCATCGAATCGTCCACCATCAGGGGGAACGTCGCGCCGCAGCACTGCCACTCGGCCAGCTCCTCCAACTCGATCCCCAGCGCCGCCGCCACCGCTCGTCCAGAACGATCATAGTTCTGAGCCTTGGTAGAAAGTGTACAACCAGGATAGTAGGGAATACCCATTGTCATCTCCAAAATGGGTGACAAGGATCGGCGCCGAGCGATCGGCGCCAATCCCCGACACCGCGCCTACTTTATATATTTCCGGAACCCACCGACGATGGCCAGTTGCGGCACCTCTTTGGTCAATTCCGGCGGCAGCGCCCCCAGGTCCAATTCCGCTACTCCCTGGCGCAGCGAGATCTGGCGCAGCGCCTCCATCAGACGAGGCAAATCCACCCCTTTAGGGCAGCGGGTCACACATGTCAGGCAGGAAGCGCAAATCCAAATCGTATTGCTCTCCAACACCTCCTCCATACCGAGCTGGGCCATGCGGATGACCTGGCTGGGCAAGAGGTCCATCGCCGCCACGACGGGACATCCCGCGCTGCACTTGCCGCACTGATTGCAATCCAGCAGGCCCTGACCGCTGATCTCTTCCACCTGGCGCACGAATGGACCGCGTACTTTGTCAATCGAGATTTGGACTCGCATACCGGCTCCTAATTCTGCTAATCGATCAATCCGGCGGCCCGCTTGGCCCCCGCCAACGTGTTCCACATCAACATCGCGATAGTCATCGGGCCGACCCCGCCAGGGACAGGGGTCAGGTAGCCGGCGACTTGATTCACGTCGTCAAAGTCCACGTCGCCCACCAGCCGGTAGCCGCGCTTGGCGCTCGGGTCCTCGACGCGGTTGATGCCCACGTCAATCACCGCCGCGCCGGGCTTGACCCAGTCCGCCTTGACCATCTCCGGACGGCCGACCGCCGCGATCAGGATGTCGGCCCGCCGGCACGTCTCCGGCAGATCGCGGGTACGCGAGTGGCAGATGGTGATGGTGGCGTCACGGTGGAGCAGCAGCATCGCTACGGGCAGCCCCACGATGTTACTGCGACCCAATATGACGGCCTCCTTGCCCGAGATCTCGACGCCGGAGCGGATGAGCAGCTCGATGCAGCCGCCCGGCGTGCACGGCACGAACAGCGGTTTTCGGCCCTTCATCGAAAGCCGCCCGATGTTGACCGGGTGAAAACCGTCCACGTCCTTCTCCAGGCTGATCATGCCCAGGATCTTTTCCTCATCCAGATGCTTGGGGAGTGGAAGCTGCACCAGAATACCGTGGATGGTTGGGTCTTGGTTCAACCGTTTAACCAGCGCCTCGACGTCCTCCTGGGGCGCATCCGCCGGCAGGTGTTCGCCTATGGAGTTGAAGCCGCAAGTTGTACACGTCTTTTGTTTAGATCTCACATACGACTGGGATGCCGGATTCTCTCCCACCAACACCGTGGCGAGGCCCGGTGTGACGCCGTGCTTCTCTTTCAGTTCGGCGACCTCGGCCTCGATCTCGGCATAGATTTGGCCCGCAATAGCTTTACCGTCAATCAATTGTGCTGTCATTTTTTTCCTCTCATACGTGTTGCGTATTGCGCTGCGTCACACCCGCAGATACGAATCGGTATAGATCACCTTGTTCAACAGAACCTGGACCGTCTTCCAGATATCCACCTGCTGCGGATCCGACATGTCCACGTCGCTGGGCTGCAATTCCTCCATCGCCGCGACCCGATCGTGCAGCGTGAGCAGCAGCTTGTTGAGGATTGTGCTCTCGTCCCGCTCCTCGACGACGCGGATCCACTCCATCAGCTCAGTGTCGAAGGGATCGGCGATGACCATATCCACGCCAGCGCCCATCAGCATCACCATGTAGGTGCGGTTGAGCAGCGGCCGCATCTCGTTGGGAACGGCATTGGAGACATTGGACAATCCGCCGTTGGTCAGTGGGGGCGGATCCCAGGCAAATTTGAGCGTGCGAACCGCTTCGATGCACTCCGGGCAGTACTCCTGGCAGCCGGAAACGGTCAGCACCAGTGGGTCAATGATCAGGTCCGTGATGGGGAAATCGATCTCTAGCATGTGAGGGATCAGCGTCTCCAATGCGATGCTCACCCGCTCATCGGCTCCGACTGGGATCATGCCCTCGGCCATCGTCAGCGCCACCAATCGGGCGTTGAACTTTTTCGCCACCACCGGCACGCTCTCCAACCGCTCCGCTCGGGCGTCGGTCGAATTGATGATCGGCTGAGCCTTGGACACCGTCTCACACGCTGCTTCGATGGCCGCCAGGTTGGTCGTATCAAAGACCAATGGCACATCCACTACCTCCTCGACTATCTCGACCAGCCAGGGGAGAATTTCGTGGCCAGCTTTTTTCTGCGGGCCGATGTTGAGATCAACCGCGCTTGCTCCGGCCTCCACCATCCGCACAGCTATGTCCTGGAAGAACTTGGCATCCCGCTCAGCGACGGCTGTCTTGACACGGGGCGAGATGATATGAATGTTCTCACCAATAATGTACATCTTTAACCTCCTTAGAATTTTACTGGCAAATCCGGCCTTATCAATCCACTAACCTACCAACATTTTCCGCGCCATATCACTGACGGATTGATACACCATCGTCTCCTCCGGCAGTTGTACCAGCGGGCGACCGGTAAACTCGAACTCGGCCATAACTGGATCTTCGGGGACAGTCCCCAGCAAATCCAGGCCTGTCTTCCGAATGGCCTCCTCCAGGGGAACGGGTATCTGACCCCGGAGACGGTTGACGATCAGATACATGCGCCCCACCCCAATCTCTAATCCCGGCACCATCTCTTTCATCTGCTGAGCCGTAACGATCCCCCGCTGGGTGGGATCCGTGACCAGCAGCAGTACATCCACGTCGCGAGTGGTGCGCCGGCTGAGATGTTCCATCCCGGCCTCGTTATCAATCACCACGTAATCGTACTGTTTCCCCAGGCGATCAATAATCACCCGCAGCATCTGGTTGGCAGCGCAGTAACACCCCTGCCCCTCTGGACGCCCCATCACCAACAGGTCGACCCGCTCTCCCTCCTCCAGTGCCATCTGGACCTGGTAGTCGAGATACTCCTGTTTGCTCATCCCCCCGGGCATCGAACCCGCCAGCGCGCCGCTGGACTGGACCAGGTCCAGCATATCCTCACGGATGTCACCCACCGTTTGCTCCGCCCTCACTCCTAACACCAGGGGCAGATTGCTGGCGGGATCTGCGTCAATCGCCAGGATGGGTCCTGTCTGGTTTTCAACCAAGTAGCGGACAATCATCGCAGCGACGGTCGTCTTGCCGGTGCCCCCTTTGCCCGCTAAAGCAATTGTCGTCGTCAACTCGATTCTCCATACATCTGCGCCGGCCCCAGGTGCTCGGGAAACCGCTCCCGCAGCGCCCGGCGCATCTCGTAACAGAGGTGACAGGCGTCCACGTAAGCCTCCTCGTGGGGCAGGCTATACCGCTCCACCAGGGCTGCCGGTCCCCCGGTCAACAGTGGCCCGACGATGGGATGCGCCGCCGGCTCGTATGCCGTCACCAGTTCCACCAACGACCGCTCGAACAGGCTGCCCATCGTCAGCCCCTGGCACAGGTGCAGATGACCGTAACAATCCACGTGCACCCGACCAGGGTCGCCCAACCTCTCGTGCGGGCATTCGTCGAACTCGCGCCAGGGGCGCCGCGCCACCCCCTCGACCAGTTTGACCGCCGCTCGCCCCTTGAACATGATGGCGTCACTCTCCACCGGCTCGCCAGCGGCCTGAGCGGGATACCCGGCGATCCCCACTGGCACCTCGCAGGTCAATGTACCGCTCGCTATACCCAACTGCTCTGCCGCTGCCAGCGCGTTCCGCGCCTGAGCACTCGACACCTCGTCGTAATGGAACAGATCGGTCGAGATGGACAGGTCATCCACCACCCCTGCCAGGGGACGCAACCACTCGACGGCGTCCTCGACGGTGGTGGCCCAGTAGTCATTGGTCACAATGCCAACCTGCAGCCCCAACTCGAACGCCTCCCGTGCTGCCCGCACCATGATCGGATAGTAGAGGAACGGCTCACCGCCCTCCAGGTAAACCATCTCCACCGTCCCCAGCTCCTGGGCCTGCCGGTACACGTCCCGCACCTGGGCCAGCGTCATCACGCCCTGCTGAGCGGGACTGCCCCAGACGAAGCAGTGATCGCACTCATAGTTGCACTGATAGGTGAGCAGTAGATGTAAACCGGTCAGGTTCATAATACTCCCGTCAATCATCCCGCTCGCCAGACGCTCTGCACCTTGTCTCGCATGTGACCAACAAGCCTGGCCACTCTTTTGCCGTGAACCGAGTTATGGCCTGCATCACTCGCTGATGACGATTCCAAAGCGATTTGGCTGTCGCAAGCGCACAATCAGTATGCCACTATGCGATGAATCACGGTACTGAGCAAACCCCTTGTCCGTTGTAATCAGCAGCCGCCGCTCCTGCTGAGCCATATCCCAAAGCTGATCGTCTGCTATGCCCTCATACGCAGTACCACGAATGTCCAGCACATCGTGTCCCATCTCAACCAGTGCGCGGGCGGTCATCCAGGGAATATTCTCGTCTATCAAGATGTTCATGCCGCAACAGCTAGCGTCTGGAAGGGAGTCACTTGCTCCTCAGCAAGTGCAGCGGCATAATCAAGGCAGGCAAAAACATCCTCACGTTCCAGTGAAGGATACTCTGCCAACAATTCCTCAACCGTATCCCCGTTAGCCAACATACGCACCATCTGATGAACCGGAATGCGCGTCCCCTTGACACACGCCTGTCCATGACAAACGTGCGGGTCAATCGAGATGCGTTCGTACACGGTCACACCTCCTTGCTTCCTCACATTCCACTGCCATCTTACCGCCCCTCCAGGCGCGCCATCACCGTCGGGAACTGGCTCTCATCGGTGTGCGGCAGAAACATGGCGGCGTTGAACTCGTCAAAGAACGTATTGTCGGCCGAAAGCTCCAGATAGGTCATCATTTCCCCGATGTCGGTCACGCGCCGCCGCACGTCCTGCGAGAGGAGCGCCATGTACGCGCCGCGCACCGAGGTGTTGCCCAGGAAGTGAAAACTGTCGAAAGGCTTGTCGGGCAGCAACCCGATCTGCACCGCGTTCTCGACGTTGATATACTGCCCAAACGCGCCGCCGATGAGCACCTGCCCCACGTCGTCCAAAGTCAGGCCGACACTGCGGGCCAGGATGGAGAAACCGGCATAGATAGCTGCCTTGGCCCGCATCAGGTTGTCAATGTCCACCGCCGTGATGACGACGTCCGCTCCGCTGGCGGTCTCGTTCCCCCAGGCCACCACATACTCGACCCCGTGCTCCCCCTCCCGCACCCGCTCGCTGGAGAGCGTCAGATCGATGTTACCGCTCTTGTCCACGATCCCAGCAGCAAACATCTCTGCCATCAGCGAAATCAGGCCAGATCCGCAGATACCGCGCGGCTTTTCGTCACCGATGACCCGGTAGGTGACCTCGTAATCCTGCGGATTGATCCACACCTCCTCGATGGCCCCGATGGTGGCCCGCATCCCGTGTACCACCCCCGCTCCCTCGAAAGCCGGACCAGCCGAACAGGCGCACGAGATCAACCACGTACAATCCCCCAACACCATCTCGCCATTCGTCCCAATGTCCACGAACAGCGTCAACTGCTCTTCCTCGCCGCACATCCCCGAGCTGATCACCCCCGACGTGATGTCCGCTCCCACGTAGGAGGCGATGCCCGGCAGGCAGTCTACCGTCGCCTCGGGATTCACCCGCAGCCCCAGGCTCGGATCTGTCACACAGCAGATCTCCCGCGCCGGGATGGTGGGCATCTGATTGACAACAGTTATAAAGGGCATCAAGCGGATAGATTCGGGCGGAATGGCCGTAAAGAGATGGATCATCGTGCTGTTGCCGGCCACGACCACCTTGTAGATCTCATCGGTGCGGATGGAGCGCTCCTGTGCTGCCTGTTCCAGCAGGCGGTTGAGGGTTTCGATCACTAACCGCTGCAACTCCTCGCGACCGTTCCCCTTGGAGGCATAGATAATGCGCGAAATCACGTCCTCGCCCCGCGCAATCTGGCCGTTGTAATCTGCCTGCTGAGACATCACCTTGCCGCTGATCAGATCCACCAGCCAGACGTGATTGCTCGTCGTGCCGATGTCAATCGCTGCCGCCCACAGGCTCTCCAGGTGTTCACCTGGCAGCACGTCGAGCAAACGCGGCGGACCTTCGGGACGATCCCAGGCACTCAACTCGACCACCACCGTGACGGTCCACTCCCCCTCGCGCAGGGCCGGACCGAGCTTGCGCAGCACCGGCAGCGAGGCCTGCACCCCCCGGATATCGTGTCGCCGGGCCAAGGCCCACTGCAAGCGCGACCAATCGTCCATTTGATCCTGCAACGAGGGAGGATCCAGTGTGATGACATACTTGCGCACACTCTGGTCGTACACCTCGTAGGGGAACGGCAGCGCTACCTCTTCCGCTCGCTTTCCCTGCTTCAACCGCCGCTCGATCTTTTCCTGCGGCGGCACCCGGACGACGACATCCCCCTCCACGCTCGTCTGGCAGGCCAGGGCGTAACCGGCCGCCACGTCGTCGGGAGAGAGCCGCGCCGTCGAACGGCGACGCACCGGCCCTTCCTCGACGATGACAGCACACCGCCCACATCGCCCCTGGCCGCCACACGGCACCTGAAGGCCCACCCCTGCCTGTTGAGCCGCGTCGCTCAAGAGCGTCCCCACAGGAACCTCGATCTCGCGATCAGCAGGGAAAAACTTGACCTTGCACATCGTTACCATCACCAGCCTGGAAACTTTTTAGGACGCAGATTCACGCCGGTAGAAGCGTTGACATCAGTTTTTTCAGCGCAAATCTGCGTCCTGATTTTTCTCGTCACTCGCCAGCGTTCAGATCGGCCAATCGGAGCCAGCGATCGACCTCCAGACGGATCTCGGACTCGAGATCCGATCACCGATCCGTACAGTTGCTACGATGGGCTCCACAGCTTGAGGTAAGCAGGCAGGTCCACCGACTCGCGCGGCCCGACTTGGATCTCCCAGTCTGGCAGCTCCTCCTCTAACTCGCCCAACAGGACCGACACGTGACCGGGAATGATCAGCCTGCGGTGGCTGACCTTTTGCTCCATATTGTTGGATTTGACCGACTTGGCGATGCGTTCGGCGTCGAACTTGCCGGCCGCCCAGGCGGTCAGCACACTCATCCCCTCGGCGTCGGCTACCAGAAGCCATCCCGGTATACCGCTGCCGTCCACCTCGTTCGCCACGGAAAAGTACGTGATGGAAAAGTTTGTCGTCACCATCACAGGCGAATCCTGCTGCGGATCGTTGATCTCGTAAACCCCCGGCTGAACCTGGATCGGCTGCTGGGGATCGGTATAGATGTTGGTGCGCAGAGCCAGCAGGGGGTAGAACAGGGCCGGGCTGAACTGATCCAGCACCATAAATCCACCGTACTTGGCAATGGCCTGAGTCGCCACGATAGAGACCATGCCCTCGTCGTCCGCACACTCGCTGGGGAAGGTGATGATGGGGAACCCCAACGGTCGGAAGGTCTTTTTCAGAGCCATGCGACGGATCAGTGTGTTCAGCATCAACATCGAGCGCAGATCGCGCACTCCTGGATCAAGTACAATCTCCTCGACCCCGGCCTCCTTGGTCCTGTCCGTCAGCTCGGCCAGCTCGCTCAGCGTCTCGGCCCGCACAGCCATCGGCGCGGCGTGCTTTTTGGCCAGCTCGGCGAACGCTTCCCAGGTCTCGGCCGTGGCTCCATAGATCAAGGGCTGCGTCCCTGCGGCCGCTTCCAACCCTTGGGCCATCACATCCGGGGCCGTCGCCATCAGGATCAACGGTAACTGGGCTACATCCAACGCCGCCTTGATGGTCGCCGCGAACCTGTCTCCATCCCCCGTCGCCTCGATGGCCAAACCGTCAATCGTCAACTCCATCCCGACGTACTCGACCACATAGTCGGCTGCTTCCTTCACCTGGGCTGTGATCTCTTCCAACGGCGCGCTGTCACGCCAACGAACGAAAAGCCCCGTCGGATTGTAGAACGTCTTTTCGTGCCGGAAAAGCACGATCTCGTTGCCCGACTTGACCTCTCGACCATCGGCAGAAACGGTGACGAGCCGCACGGGAGGGGCCGCCGATTCGGCCAACTGTTCCCGCGCCTCGTCCGAAACGTGGGGACACTTGTCCAAGTCAGCTTGCTTGGCCGCCAACTTCATCGCGAAAGCCAAACAGGTCGGAAAGCCACAGTCCTTGCAATTGGTCTGGGGCAACAGCTTGTAGATTTGAATCCCTGAAAGTGCCATATTCCTTTCTCCTACAGTCATCATCAGGAACTGGTGACCAGAGACCGGGAATCGAGCCCGATCTCTGGCCCCTGATCCCTGTTTAGCTTTCCACCAGCTCGTCAATCATCTTGTGAATCCGGCGCACCGATTCGGGATGACGCAGCACGACAATGTCCGCAGCCGATTCGATCAGCGAGGCGGCCGTCACAACTTCCCAGTTGATGGCCCGTTCCTTCCAGTCGCCCCACGCCTCCGGGACGCCCTCGCCCACCTTGCTCTCCTTCTGTCGCCACGCTTCGTACCCCACGGTGACGATCATCGGCAGTTGGGTCATACTATCCCC
>DSDT01000246.1 GCA_011048615.1 Chloroflexota bacterium
GCGGCCGGCCGCCCTCAACGACGGAGCCCAGATCAACGTGGTGGGACACACCGCCACCGGCGACCAGTTCATGGCCCAAGAAAAGATTCGCGTGGTGTTGAAAGGAGGCGCGGAACAGCCGACGCCAGGATTCATCGAGAATATTGTGGGGATGGAAGCGGGAGACGAGCGCTCCTTCACCCTGGTCCTGCCGGACGGCTTTTCCGATGAGAGTCTGCGCGGACAGGAAGTGGAATTTACCGTCGAGGTGCTACAAGTCTATGAACGAACTCTGCCAGACCTGGACGACGATCTGGCGCGGACAGCCAGTAACCTGGACTCGTTCGAGGAATTAAAAGCCCAGGTCACGGAACAACTGGGGCAAAAGGCCCAGCAGGAAGTGGACCAGGCGTACACCAGCCAGGTGCTTCAGGATATGATCGAACAGGCCCAGATCGAATATCCCCCCGAAATGCTGACGGAAGAATTGGACAAACAAGTCCAAGAAATGGAACAAGCTGTCAAACAAGAGCTCAAGCTCTCGTTAGAGGACTATTTGCGGTACCAGGGACGCTCCACAGAAGAGCTGCGCACCGACTTGACCCCCCAAGTCCAGGACGAACTTGAGCGGGCCTTGCTGCTGGGTGAGGTAGTGGCACGGGAAAAGCTGACGGTAGATGAAGAAGAGATCAACACGCGCATCGAGGAGATCAGTGCCGCTTGGGGGGAGCGGGCTGACGAGGTCCGCCAGGTCCTTGGCTCCCAAGAGAGCCGCGCCTCGATCCTCAAGCAGTTGCTGGGCGAAAAGGCGATCCAACGGCTCGTTGCCATCGCCAGGGGCGAGGCCCCAGAACTGGATTCAACCCCAGAGCAAGAGACCGGCCAAGACGAAGAGACCCAAGTGGCAGACGAAAGAGAGGTAGAATGAACGGCAGTTTACCCAACGCGTTGATTCCCATGGTGATCGAGACGACCGGGCGCGGCGAACGGGCCTATGACATCTATTCCCTCTTGCTCAAAGAGCGGATCATTTTCGTCGGCATGCCCATCAACGACCAGATTGCTAACCTGGTGGTCGCCCAACTGCTCTACCTGGATCACGATAACCCAGACCGGCCGATCATGATGTACATCAACTGCCCTGGTGGGATTGTTTACCACGGGCTGGCGATTTACGACACCATGCAGCAGGTGCGCGCTCCGGTATCCACCACGGCCGTGGGCGTGACGGCCAGCATGGGGACCGTGTTGTTGGCGGCCGGCGCCAAGGGACAGCGCTATGCCCTGCCTCACGCCACCGTCCACATGCACCCGGCCGGCGGCAGCGCCCAGGGATACGCCCCCGATGTCGAGATCCAGTACAAAGAGCTAAAGCGAGTCGAAGACCTGATCCACAAGTTGTTAGCGCAGCACACCGGTCAATCGGTGGAGCAGATCGCGGCCGACTTTGACCGCGACCGGTTCATGTCCGCCCAGGAAGCGGTCGAATATGGACTGGTGGACCAGGTGCTGGATCCAACAGAGAAGAACGAACAGTAGCTTGACCTGGCTTCGATCCAGTCAAACGTCGTAGGGCGAATTTTCAATCTTCCTAACCCGTCCATCGAAAGCTGCCCTGAACTGTAGCGGGACTAGCCTGCTCCCCTCTCAGATACCACCCGGACCAGGGATGTCCCTCGTGTGGTGCTGAGCTGATACAGCGCCCCCTCGGGCACCACAGTCAAGTCGCCAGGATGAAGATGCGCCATGCTCTGATCGGTGCGCACGGTGGCGGTGCCGCTCTCGACCAGGAGCAGGACGTCGTGAGCGGCCGGAGCATCCACCGACCATATCCCGTCCCCCCATCCCACCTGCACACACGAGTTATCCACCCGCGCCACGGTCCGAAACTGGAACGGCATTGTGAGGGTGCGCACGATGCCAGCGGGACTGACGTGCTTCAATTTCGCCTCGCCGGTGACCGCATAGATGCGCCGCCGGCCATTCTTGCGCTCGGAGAACGGGCCACCGCGCATCAGCAGTACACTGGAACGCACGTCCGAGCTGGAACGGTGCCCCACTCCCTTCGGCACGACGGTCAGCTCGCCCGGACGCAGCCGCACCTCCCCCCATTCACTCTCCAACAGGATGGCCCCCTGGTGAACCCAGAACAATTCATCGGTGTCCAGGTGCCTGTGCCACTCCAACGTCCCCTGGCAGATATAGATGCTGACGACCAGATCTCCCACCGTGGCCACGTGCGCCATAGAAAACGGGCTTTTCAATCCGGCTGCTGCTTTTGAGATGTTGACCGTTTTGAGTTGAGTCATCGTGACGCCATTATACTGTCGGTTGCCAGAGATGCAAGCGGGCGCACCCTGAGCTTGTCACCCCTCAACCCCTCAAGTATAATGAACACAAACCAGCACGAGAGGAAATTCCATGACACTGGAACTGGGCAAATTGACCGGACAAGTGCGGTCCATGGGAGAGGATGCAGCCGCTCGCCGGCGCCAGGCTGCTGACCTAGCGGCGCTGGCCCGCCGCTGGCTGGCCCAGTACGCCGACCAGGGCCCACACCTATGCCACCCCGCCCGCGCCGTCCACGCCGCCATTCCCACCGCCGAACCCCTCGACGCCGTCCAGCCCCTGCCCGCCATCCCGGAGCGCTTCACCGTCGCTGCTGCCGATGGCTCCCAAATCCAGCCCGACCCCCACGGCGCGGCGCTCTACTATCTCGTCAACGTCGGCAGCCTGGTCTATCGGCACGGCAGTGGTCAGGCCCCCCTGGCCCACACCGAACCGACCCTCGGCTACGCCGAGGCCGACCTCTACGAGGATGGCATGCTGGTCGCCGGCAACCTGCTCGACGTGCGGCGCGACCTGGCCGAGATCACCCGTCTGGCCGACCTGTGCGCCGCCGAACCGTCCGGCCCGACGGTGGCCATGGTGGATGGCACGCTGCTCCTGTGGGTGCTGGAGGAACGCTCCCAGGAATGGAAACAGGCCAGGGTGATGGCCTACCTCGACCAGCTTCAACGCATCCGCGAGAGCGGGGCCGCCGTGGCCGCCTTCATCAGCCGCCCCCGCCGCGCCGAGGTGACCCGCCTGCTCCACCTGGCCAGCGTGGAGGGGAACGCCAACCGGGCGATGGAAGAACCCAACCCCCTGGAACACCTCCCCGACCGGGCCGTCTTTGGGAGCCTGCCGCCCGGCGCTCGCTCGGCCCTGTTCGTCAGTCCGTCCTCCATCAACCACGGCTATTACACCCCCCTCGGCCACACGATCCACTTTTGCTACCTCAACCTGGCGGCGGAGGAAGGCGACCCGGTCATCGCGCGGGTGGAACTGCCCGCCTGGGTGGTCCAGGACCCCGCCCAACTCGCCTTGGTCCACGCCGTCGTCGTCTCCCAGGCGCGCATCACCGGCGACTATCCCTACGCCCTGGCTCGGGCCGACGAACTCGCCTTTATCAGCGCGGCGGAGCGGGAGGCGTTCGAAGAGATGGTCGCCACGTCACTGCTGCGGGCCGGGGTGATCTCGGCCCCATCGCCCAAAGCCCATTACAAGAGCCTGACCCGCCGGGGCAGAAGGAGACATCGCCTATGACCAACAGCGGCATCCGAGTGGGACGCGTCTTACGGGCCGGAACCCGCGGTTTTGCCATCGGCTGCGCTGTGATGCGGCCCGACATCCCCGCCTTTGGCTCCTTCGTGCGGGCCGCCGGGCTGACTCCGGACAGCGCCATCTATGGCCTGATTTACGACGTCACCGTCGAGGACGATCTGTTCGTGCGCCAGTTCGTCAGCGCCGATCCCCCCGATGAGGTTGTGCTCGACCAGCGGGAGAACCGCCAGGTGCCCATCGAGGTCAGCGTGCTGGCCGTGGGCTGCGGAGATGGCGAGCGAGTACGCCACTGCCTGCCCGCCCAACCTCCGGTCACGCTGGACTGGCTGTACCAGTGCAGCGACCAGGAGGTGCGGGCCTTTACGACTCGCTTCGACTATTTCCGGCTGGTGCTGGAATCCCGCGAGGTACCCGCCGACGAACTGTTGACGGCCAGCCTGCGCGCCGCCGCCGCCGCCCGACTCGAATCGGAGCGGGACTCGTTCCTGGTCGCCGGCGGAAGGGAACTGGCGCGCCTGCTCTCCGGCGACCCGGTCCGGCTGGAGGGCATCCTGCACCGCCTGCGCAACCCGTAGGAATGAGGTTAATTACCTGGGACACAGAGCAGCTCTGAGATGGCCCAGAGATTCAGAGTACAACAATTCTCCGTGTTTCTCTGCGCATCTCTGTGTAATCGCCCTGGCTGAACTGCTATGAATGGAGAGCACATGACAACTCAACACTCCCCCGAACAAGAGCTGGACGCTTTCTTCGGCCCCCGCCCGGCCCAACCTCCGCCCCCCCAACGGCTGGGGATGGTCGTTGGTGGCAGCCTCTCCCGGGGGCTGGACGTCAAGCTCGACCCGTCCACCGTCATCGAGGGGCTGGCGGTGGGCCGCTACGTCGTCGTGCGCGGCCAGACCGGGCGGCGTTTCTTTTGCATCGTCACCGACGTGCAGTTGGACGCCCTCAACCCGCTGATCGAAAAGGCCCCCCCCGATCCGGCCGATCCCTTCCTGGCCCGCGTCTACCAGGGCACGGCCGTATTTGGGCGTATCCACGTCGCGCCGATGTTGGTGCTGCATCCGGGCGGCGGCGAACCGAAACCGGTCAAGACCATCCCGGCCCACTTTACCCCGGTCCATCCCGCCAGCGACGAGGAAGTCAGCCTGATCTTTGGCCGGGAGGAAGATGAGGGGTATTTTTACGTCGGCGACCCGCTGGAGATGGAGGGGGTGCACGTCGCCCTGGACCTGCGCCGCCTGGTCGAGCGCTCGGCTGGCGTATTCGGCAAGACCGGCACCGGCAAGACCTTTCTCACCCGCACGCTGCTGGCCGGATTGGTGCGGGAGAACGTGGCCGTCAACCTGATTTTCGACATGCACAACGAGTACGGTTGGAAGAGCGAGACCGAGGCCCGCCAAGAGATCAAGGGGTTGCGGCAGCTTTTTCATTCCCAGGTCTCGGTCTTTACGCTGGACGAAGAGTCATCTCGCCGCCGGGGCAGCCGGGTGGACGGCGTGGTGCGCGTCGGCTACGACCAGATCGAGCCGGAGGACGTGGACAGCCTGGCCAGCCTGATGGCTCTCTCCGATGTGCAGATCGGGGCGCTCTACTTTTTACGGCGCAAACTCGGCTCGACCTGGATCGCCCGGCTGCTGAACGAGAGCGACCCATTGGGGGAACTGGAGGGAGCGTTGGAGCGGGGGACGATCCACGGTGGGACGTTGGGCGCCATCCAGCGCAAATTGGGCATGTTCCGCCGTTTCGATTTCCTGTGCGAACAGGCGCCGGAAGATCCCATCCGCCAGATCCTCGACTATTTGGCGCGGGGGGTGAACGTCGTGCTCGAGTTTGGGCGGTACGGCAACAGCCTGGAGGCCTACCTCCTGGTGGCAAACTATATCACCCGCCGCATCCACGCCCACTATGTCCGTCGCAAGGAGGCCGCCCAGGGAGGGCAGGGGGAGGAGCCGCGTCCCCTGGTCATCACCATCGAGGAGGCCCACAAATTCCTCGATCCGGCCATCGCCCGCCACACCATCTTTGGCACCATCGCCCGCGAACTGCGCAAATACAACGTGACCCTGCTCATCGTGGACCAACGGCCCAGCGGCATTGATCCCGAGATTATGAGCCAGATTGGCACCCGCATCACCTGCCTGCTGGACGACGAGACGGACATCCGGGCGGTCTTTGCCGGCATCAGTGGGGCGGGGGCGCTGCGGGAGGTGTTGGCCCGGCTGGACACCCGCCAGCAGGCGCTCATCATGGGCCACGCCGTCCCCATGCCGGTGGTGGTCAAAACCCGCACCTACGGCACGCCCGAGTTCTACGCCGCGCTGGGGACACAGGAGGACGAGGACCCAGAAGCAGTGCTGGCCCGGGGCCGGGCCCTGCTGCGCGGGGAGGGGCTGGAGGAATGGTAGCGCCTAGCGGCGGCCCTCGACAAAGAGACTGGGATCGAGATAGCCATAGTAGTCGGGGTGTGCCCGGGTTGGGTCGTCGTCCCAGGTGTACCCCACCCCCGCCACCTGACGGTTACAGGTCCCCCGGGCGCCGGCCGTCCCGGCCGGAAACAGGTCCGACCCGTCGCGAAAAGTGCGCATCTCCCAGTGCAGGTGGCTGTTGAGGCCCATATCGTGGACCACCGCGATCATCTGCCCCAGCGTCACCGGCTGCCCCGCCTGTACCGGCACGTGACTGACGTGCCAGTAGACCGAGTAGACGGCGCTCCCATCCGCCAGCCGGTGCTCGATCCCGACGACCTGCCCCTCCTGGCCGGCGTCCAGCACAAAGACGACCACCCCGGTCGCCACGGCGTGGACCGGGGCGTGCGTCGCCTCACCCCACGCGATTCCCCCGCTTCCATCCCGCGCGAACAGGTCCACCCCGGCGTGGTAGAGCCGGCTGAAGGGAACCGCGCCGCCGTCGCCATCCCGGAAACAGTTGGCGCGGTCGCCCTGGGCCGGGTTCTGCGTGCCATAGCGGGTGTCCACCGCCAGCGGCCCGGTGACCCCCTGGACGTACGGCCCGTAGGACCCGGCGGGCAGCAGTGGGAAATCGAACGTCGCAGCGACGGCCGGCGTGGGCCATGGGGTAAAGGGGGCGGCGGTGGGGAACGTGGGCAGCGCACGGGGCAGCAGACCATCGAGCTTGCCGACCGCCCCCCAGATGCCGACGACGACGCATAACCCGATCAATACGGCCAGCACCTTGATCAGGGCGCGACCACAACCAGTTTCTTGATCCTCCACGCGCTATGTGTAATCCTCGCGTAGGGGATACCAGGCGTCAATGGCGAGAGTAGGGGCGTCGAGGACGACCGCCTGGTGGGGCACGCCAGGTGGACAGCAGGCGCCGTCGCCAGCGTGCAGCGTGCGCGTCTCATCCCCCAACGTGAATTCCATCGCGCCGCGCACCACATAGGTGATCTGCTCGTGGGGATGGCTGTGCTCCGGGACGATCTTGCCCGGCTCGAACTCGAAAAACGTCATCATCACGTGATCCAGGTAGACGGCCCGGCGCAGGACGCCCGGCAGCATCTCGGTCCCCGGCAGTCCGTCCATCCTAAAGAACGTCATCGCCATAGGTTTCTCCTCTCACAGGATCAGTATCCATCCTATCCCAACCGCGACCAGCGCCCCTACCCCGGAGGCGATAAAGTTGACCAGGTCGTTTCCCAGCCACACCCATCCCCGCAGCAGCCGGGTCTGGGCATGGCAGCGATGCACCCGCTGCTCGGTCTCCTTTTGACAGGTGTCGCACCAATAGATCGCCTGGACGGTCGCGCCCAACAGGCTGTCGAACAGGGAGCCGCCCATCCCGCCGCCCACGGCCGCCAGCAGCAGCGCGCCGGCGGCGCCCCATCCCTGGCCGCCCAGCAGCGCCGCCAGCCCGCCCAGCAGGCCGATCAGGAACGCGCCGGCCAGCGACGCGCCGGTCCCCCACCAGGTCACGCCCCCCGACGTGCCCACCTCGACCCGCCGACCGTTGGTCAGCAAGCGGGGCGGTTGGGGGCTGAGCACGCCCAACTCGGTGGCCCAGGTATCGGCGTTGACGGCTGCCATCGCGCCAGCGGCGGCAAAGAACCAGGCCGGATGGGGTTGCACCTGAGAAAAGACCGCCAGCAGGGCCATCCCCCCTCCGTTCGCCAGGGCCTGTCCCAGGTCGCGCTGATGTCCCTTGGCAAACTTTTCCGCTAACCCCTCCTTGTCGCTGGCCCGGTAGAAGGAGAGGAGACTGGAGGAGATGAAGAAGGCGATCAACAAGACGCCCCACTCCCACCCCCCCAGGCCAAAGATCAGCGTGCCGGTGATGAGCGCGCCCACCACGCCGCTGCGGCTCAACGCGCCCCGCCGGTAGCCGATCAAGCCGATGATCGTCGAAAAAAAGAGACCGAGAACAATTTCCCCGAGATTCAGAGAACCGGGCACGCTCTACCCCTGTCTCAAAATATCGATAGCGGCCGTCCACACCAACACCTGCACAAAGGCCGCGCCGCCCCACAGCAAATAACTCGCCATCCGCTCCCGGCGGTACAGCAGGCCGCCCAGCAGACCGTTGAGCAGCAGCGCCAGCAGACCGATGAGCGGAATGATGAAAATCTTGTTCCGGGGGTCCAGACGATCTGGATTACCCGCCAGGTCGAAATGGAGGGGCACCATGCGGGGCAAGGCCGGAAACCAAAAGCAGAGCAGCCCGATCAATGCCAGGACGGCCACGATACCCCCGATCAGCAGCGCCAGCGCCAGCCGGTCTCCCCAAATCTCCCAATCCAGGATGGCCGGCCGCGTGGACGACTGCTCCACCACCTGGGTCGGCCCCATCTCCAGCCGCTTGTGCAGCGATTCGAGGAATCCCTCCGGGTCGGCGGGGGAGATGCCATAGGTGAGGCCGGGGGTGACGATATAGATTTGGTGACGGGGCGGCGCAGTGGCATAAAAAAGCGTCGGCCCGGCATCGGGGATCTCGCCGTAACCAACGCAGTGACCGGGCCAGATGCCGCCGTAAAAGTGAATCCGCTCCTGGATCTCGGCGCCGGTCAGCACCCGCTCGATCTGGTTGGTGGGGATAATCTGCTCCGTCGGCCCCCAATGGATGATGAGCGCGTTCCGGTCCAGGGAATATCCAGAGCGAATCAGGCCATACAACCAGTAGCCGAGCAAGCCCAGGAAAAACAGGCTCATCAGTACGGCCAGGCCAATGACGAACGTGCCGATGGCGAGCGGGCGGTTCATCGCCAGCCAGATCAAATTAAAGTTCACCAGCAGGATGGTCAACATCAGGCCGATGCCCGTGACCAGCCCCAATCTGATCTCGATCTTCCACTTGGTCATCATTCACCTCTCATTTGAACGGGAGCATTATACCAGGGGGAAGGAGGAGGAGCAAATTCAACCCGAGGGGGTAAGGGAGATTGTGCCGCCTGGGTCTTTGTAGTATACTGAGGGAGATGGACGCAGACACAACGATCCCACGCTTGGCTCTGAACCAACTCCGGGTGCTCGACCTCTCCCTGCTACTTCCCGGCCCCTACTCCACCCGCATCCTGGCCGATTTTGGGGCCGAGGTCATCAAGATCGAGCGCCCCGGCGGCAGCGATTGGGTGCGGCACACCCCCCCGCTGCGGGATGGCGTCGGCCTCCTGTTCCACGCCCTCAACCGAGGCAAAAAGAGCCTCACCCTGAACCTCAAGTCGAACGCGGGGCGGGAGCTCTTTCTGCGGCTGGTCGAGACCGCCGACGTGCTGGTGGAGAGCTTTCGCTCCGGCGTGATGGAGCGGCTGGGAGTGGGATACGAGCGGTTGTCTCGGGTCAACCCCCACCTGGTCTACTGCTCGCTGAGCGGCTACGGGCCGTTCGGCCCCTACCGGGAGCGTCCGGGCCACGACCTGAATTATGCCGGCCTGGCCGGCCTGCTCGACCTGACCGGTCCCCGCGACGGCCCGCCGGTCGTCCTGGGCGCGCCCATCGCCGACATCGGCGGCGCGCTGTGGGCGGCGGTGGGCATCCTGCTTGCGCTGCTGGTGCGCGAGCGCTCGGACGCCCGACCGGGGCAGCGGGTGGATGCGTCGTTGTTGGGCGGGGCGCTGGCTTGCATGCCGCTGGCCATCGCGCACGCCGTGGGCGGCCAGCCGTTGGCGCGCGGCGCCAGTGCCCTGACCGGCGGCGCGGTCTGCTACACCCTCTACGAGACCCAGGACGGCGGATACGTGACGTTAGCCGCGCTGGAGCCCCAATTCTGGGCCGCCTTTTGCCGGGCGGTCGGGCGGGAGGATCTGATCGGGGAGCAGTTCGCGCCGGCCGCGCCCGGCCAACCGGTCTACGACGCGCTGTGCGTCCTCTTCAAGACCCGCACCCGCCAGGGGTGGGTGGAAGCGTTGGAGGGCATAGACGCCTGCTGTGAGCCGGTCTATGCCGTGGCCGAGGCGATAGAAGCGGCCCCGGTGGAGGCGTTGGGGATGCTTAGCGACGCCGGACTCTTGCCGCCTGTCCAACTCTCGGCCCAACCCGCGCGACCGCCCCGCCCGGCACCCGCCCTCGGCGCTCACACCGATGGGTTGTTGCGCGAGCTGGGATACGACGACGCGGTCATCGCGTCCCTGCGCCAGCAGGCCATCGTGTGACCGCGACATGCGCGTACAAGCCCGCGCATCACAGACAGGAGAATTGCATGTCCGAAACATCCACATCCCTCGACCGGGTCCTAGTGATCGCCGCCCACCCGGACGACCCCGAGTTCGGCTGCGCCGGGACGGTCGTCAAGTGGGCCCAGGCCGGCAAGAGAATCACATATATCCTGCTGACCAGCGGCGACAAGGGGAGCTTTGACCCCGACCTGCGGCCCGGCCGGCTGGCCGGCCAACGGGAGGAGGAACAGCGCGCCGCCGCCCGCGACCTGGGCGTCGAGCAGGTCGTCTTCCTGCGCTACCCAGACGGCCTGTTGGAGAACACGCTGGAACTGCGCCGCCAGCTCTGCGGCCTCATCCGCGAGCACCGGCCGGACATCCTGATGACGATTGACCCCTGGCGGCCCTACCAGCTCCACCCCGACCATCGCGCTGCCGGGCAAGCGGCGGTGGACGCGCTCTATGCCGCCCGCGAGTGGTACATCTTTCCCGAGCAGTTGATCGGCGACGCCGAGCCGTGGCGCGTCCGGGAGCTGTACCTGTTCTGGACCGACAACGCCGACTATTGGGAGGACATATCCCTCTGTCTCGAAACCCGCATCGCGGCGCTGGCCCGCCACGCCAGCCAGGTCGGCCTCCGCATGGAGGAACTGGCCGACCGGGTCCGCCAGCGCGCCCGCGAGGCGGGCCAACAATCCGGCTGCGAATACGCCGAAGCCTTCAAGCGTTTCCAATTCTAACCCGGGAGGTCAACGTGCCAGCTACCCACGCCCTCGTCGAGGATCAACCGGCGGTTCCCCGCTCCCAGGAAGGGGGCCAGGAATTCCAGGCCGGCCACGTGGTCACCATCAGCGTCGGCCACGCCGTACACGATATTTACACCGCCTTCCTGCCCTCGCTTCTGCCGGTCTTTATCGCCAACCTCTCCCTTTCCAACGCCCAGGCGGGCCTGCTGACGGTATTCTTGCAGGGCCCGTCGCTGCTGCAGCCCTTCATCGGCCACCTGGCCGACCGCGTCAGCCTGCGCGCGTTCTTCATCCTGGCCCCGGCTGTCACCGGCGTGATGATGAGCTTGTTGGGCCTGGCACCGGCCTATGGCCTCCTGGCCCTGCTCCTGGTCGCAGCCGGGATCAGCTCGGCCAGCATCCACGCCATCGGGCCGGTGATCGCCGGCCAGCTCTCGGGTCGCAAACTGGGGCGGGGCATGGGGTTCTGGATGGTCGGCGGCGAGTTGGGCCGCACGCTCGGGCCCCTCGTCATCGTCAGCGCCATCCAACTCCTGACGCTGCGCGGCACACCCTGGCTCGCGCTCGCCGGCCTCTTGACCTCGGCCTTCCTCTACGTCCAGTTGCGGAACGTCTCCGGCGCTCCCACCGCGGCCGAACAGAGCCGGCCGTGGCGGGCGGCCCTCAAGCGCATGGGGCCGCTGCTCGTTCCCCTGACCGGCATCGTCGTGGCGCGCGCCTTTATGCTGGCCGCGCTGACCACCTATCTGCCCACCTTTTTGAGCGCCGAGGGGGCCGATCTCTGGTACGCGGGGGCCGCCCTCTCGATTCTGGAAGGGGCCGGTGTCGTGGGGGCGCTCCTGGGAGGGTCCATCAGCGACCGCTGGGGCCGCCGCCTGATCCTCCTCATCTCCCTGCTGACGACGCCCCTGCTGATGCTCGTCTTTCTGGCGGTGGAGGGCTGGCTGCAGCTCCCCCTGCTGGTGATCTTGGGCTTTACCAGCCTGTCCACCACGCCGGTCATCATGGCGATGGTGCAAGAGAGCTTTCCAGAGAACCGCGCCCTGGCCAACGGCCTCTACATGGCCCTCAGTTTCGTCATCCGCTCGGTGATCGTGGTGCTGGTGGGTGGGCTGGGGGATTGGCTGGGGCTGCGCTGGTCCTTCACCGCCTGCGCCGTCGTCACGCTGCTGGGCCTGCCCCTGCTGTTCCTGCTGCCCGAAAAATGAACGGGTTCGGCCCCCTCCGATTCGGGCCGGTCTCGAGACCGGGCCCGGTGTTGCTGCAACAGCAAGCACCACTCGTAAGCCGGCGAAATCCTCGCCGCTGACAAGGTGCGACCTTTTTTGAAACACACCCCTATGACCTGGAGTCTCCCTCGCCCTGCCCAGCGAGCGCGGCCGCGAACCGTTCGAGCTGCTCGAGCTGCGCCGACTTGAGCCGGATGAAGGGCCGCACTGCCCGGATGCGCTCCCAGGCCTGGTCCGGCGTCAGGCCGGTGCTGACCAGGTAGGCTGCCGCCGTCGTCGGGGCGCGCCCGATCCCGGCCCCACAGTGGACATAGACGCCGCCCCCCTGGGCCGCCTCCTGGGCGATGAACTCGCTAGCCCGGCGCAGTTGTTCCAGCGTCGGCGGGTTGTCGTCCACCGTCGGCAGGTAGAGGTAGCGGGACGGCGCGATGCCGGCGGCCTGGTCGTCGAACTCGGTGCGCAGGTTGACCACTGCCGTGACGCCCCGGGCCGCCAGCCGGCCCCAACCGCGCCGCCGGTACTGTCCTCCCACGTGCAGGTGGGGCGTGATCTGGCTGACGCGGCGGATGGGCGCGCCGGTGGCGATGCGCACCAGGTGATCGGCGGTCCACAGTGCCGTCAGCCGCAGCCCCTGCTGGGTGAGGCGGCTCCACAGGATGTCGAGCCGTTTCGCGATCGCTCTCAGCGGCTTCATACGTCAACCAACTCGTATGCCTGGCTGCCCATCCCGATCTGGGCCGCCGCGTCGATGTGCAGTTGACCATCCACCCCCAGGGCCTCGGTCAGGACGCGCTGCCCCGCCTCTACCCCCCGGTCCGCAGCCAGGGAATCGGGCAGTGGAATCGCCCGGTTGATCATGTCGAGGGTGGCCTGCTCCACCGCCACGATGTCGGTCGCGGCCAGGATGCCCTGATCCTGCACGATGGGGGTATCCGCCATCGGCATACAATCACATTCCGGCTGCACCTCGAGGGCGAAATTGAAATAGACCACCTTGCCCGGCTCGAAGGTGCTCAGCACCGCCTGGGCGCCCTCGGCCAACGCCATCTGGAACTCGTCCTCGCCCCGCTTCTCCAACTGGATCGCACCCTCCGGGCAGACCCGCTCGCAGCGCCCACACCGCCAGCACTTTTCCTCGTCCACGATCAGCCCGCCATCCGCCTCCGAGATCGCCTCGGTGGGGCAGACGTGCAGGCATTGGAGGCACATGGTGCACAGCTCCGCGTCCCGGACGACGGTCGACTCGCCGCTGGCGGCGTGCAGATGACCGCGCGCCTGTTTCCAATCGCCGCTGCGGTGCCGCCCGGCCGCCCCCCCCATCGCCAAGTTCTTGATCGCCCCGCCATAGCCCGCCCCGATGTGCCCCTTGCAGTGACTGACGACGATCATGGCCGTGGCGTCATAGATCGCCGCGGCCACTCGCACACTGCCCAGCACCGGCCCGGCCTCCACCTCGATGCTGTCGCAGCCAAAGATGCCGTCGGCCAGGATCACCGGGCAGCCCACCGCTTGGACGTTGATCCCATTCTGGTTCGCCACCTCCAAATAATCCCAGCCGTTGATCCGTACTGTATCGCAGACCAGGGGTTTGCCGCCCACTGCCTTGACCGCGTCGGCCAACACACGCAGAAAGCGCGGCCGCACCACGCGGTGCGCCCCCGGCGAGCCAAAGTGGGTCTTGATAGGCACGTACTCTCCCTGCTCGATCCACCCCCCAAAATCCATTCTCTCGATCAATCGCTCCAACCCCGCCACCTGGCTAGCGCCATAATCCCAGCGCGGCGTCCGGGCGGTCGCAAAACAGACGGTGCTGCTCATACTCTCTATCCTTTCACTCTAACGGTTGCAACATTTCGGCAGGCATGCTATCATACCCCACAGCGTTGGCTTTGACAAGGAGGCAGTTATGACCGACCCAACCCGCCCTCGGGGCAGATATTTCGAGGAGTTCGAGATCGGTGACAGCGTCGAGTCCCCCGGGCGCACCATCACCGAGACGGACGTCGTGCTCTTTGCCGGCCTGTCGGGGGATTATAACCAGCTCCACACCGACGCCGAGTTCGCCCAGGAGACCCTCTTTGGCGAGCGCATCGCCCACGGACTGCTGGGACTCGCCATCGCCAGCGGTCTATCCACCCGCATGGGCTTTGTCGAGGGGACGGCCCAGGCCTTTACCGGGCTAGACTGGAAATTCCGGGGGCCGATCAAGATCGGGGACACCATCCGCGTGCGGGCCCAGGTCCGCCAGAAGAAAGAGATGGCCCGCCTGGGAGGTGGGTTCGTCGTCTTTGACGTCGCTATCCTCAATCAACGGGACGAGACGGTGCAAAAGGGCACGTGGACTGTGCTGGTCAGGAGCGCGTCCGGTTCTGATTCCTAGCCCCCGACCTTTTTCCATGCCACGTCCCCGTTTCGTCCGGCCAGACGGAACCTGATGGACCTGTAAATCGTCTATGACATAGATGATATAGACGAGGACCGGTATATGCCTGAAGACAAACAGTCGGACGAAAACAGCCGACGGCCCGAATTCGTTCAGCCGCTGCACCCTCCGGCCTGGTGGAACGGCGAGCATCCCAGATCCCCGGAACCAGCGCCGGAATTGGCACTCTCTCCTGATGACATCGAGACCGGGGAGGTGCCGGGGAAACTGGGCGATCCCACGCTGCCCAAGCCTCGCCTGCCCACCGGTTTGACCCCGACGGCCGGTCTGCCTCGCCCTGTACCGCCTCCCCAGCGGCCCGGCTACGTCC
>DSDT01000188.1 GCA_011048615.1 Chloroflexota bacterium
ACCCCCCACACCCAGCATCCATCGTTTACGGCTAGGACTACCGGGGTTTCTAATCCCGTTTGCTCCCCTAGCTTTCGCCTTCAGCGTCAGGATCAGCCCAGGAGGCCGCCTTCGCCACTGGTGTTCCTCCCGATATCTACGCATTTCACCGCTACACCGGGAATTCCGCCTCCCTCTGCTGTCCTCAAGTCCCGCAGTATTGAACGACCTCCCCGAGTTGAGCCCGGGGCTTTAACGCCCAACTTACGGAACCGCCTCAACGCTCTTTACGCCCAGTAAATCCGGATAACGCTCGTCCCCTACGTTTTACCGCGGCTGCTGGCACGTAGTTAGCCGGGACTTATTCCTGGGGTACCGTCCTGGTCTCTTCCCCCAGAAAAGGGCTTTACAACCCGAAGGCCTTCATCGCCCACGCGGCGTTGCTGCATCCAGCTTTCGCTGATTGTGCAATATCCCCGACTGCTGCCTCCCGCAGGAGTCTGGCCCGTATCTCAGTGCCAGTGTGGGGGACCACGGTCTCACGCCCCCTACCCGTCTTCGCCTTGGTAGGCCATTACCCTACCAACTAGCTGATAGGCCGCAGGCCCATCTCGAAGCGCCGGAGCTTTGCTCGACAAACCGAATTGCCGAGCGCATTGGGTATTAGCCACCGTTTCCGATGGTTATCCCCATCTTCGAGGCAGGTCACCTACGTGTTACTCACCCGTTCGCCACTCTCCCCCCTAGACGAATCCAAGGGTTCCCGTTCGACTTGCATGTATTAGGCACGCCGCCAGCGTTCATCCTGAGCCACGATCAAACTCTCCATATAGTTTACCGTGATTCATCATCACGGTCAGTTTACTCGATTGACTTTGGCCCGAGTTCCGCTACTTTCCTGTCACTATTCAGATGTTAAGGTCCCACGCGCGGCCTATACTATAACACATTCTCGTTCTATGTCAAGGCCATCATCGCTATGTGATTTCAAGAGAGACAATAAAACCGATGCCCTACTCTGGCATCGGTCAGGCAACTTCCTGCTGCTAATCAGGGGTCTTGCCGTCCTTCTATCTCAATGTCATATCTTCTCACCAGCTTGGCGAGCGAGATTTCTCAATAGCAAGAGATATTATAGCAGATTTTTACTCCTTGTCAAGGGGTTGAATCTTAAAATTTGCGCTTTTTGCACAACGTGTGGGACTTGCGACATTTACTCAGCTTGTGCTCTTGCCAATCCGTCATTCCCGTTTTGCCACGTTCCATCCCCACCCTAGAGCCGCTGCCGGTACAGCGATGCGTCAATGACATCCGTCATATTTTGTACATCCAGCACATTTTCCAAAAACTGATTGATTCTCGTGACCTGTTCGTCAGGGTTCTCCAGAATGTCGTGATAATCCACATAGATCACCTCAATGTGGGGACGCTCACTCAGCCAGGCCTCGACTTGTGCCAGGTGTTGCCGGAACAAGGCAGCCAGTCTGTCATCACTCACTCTGTCCGTCGGCTCCCCCCTCCTGATGAGCATCTGTCTTTGAGAGGCCAGAATCTCTTCAAGTGGGCGCCGCATAAAGATTATTTTGTAGACATAGCCTGATGGCAAGTGCTCGAGAAGAGCCGAGATAATTTTGACAGCCTTGCCCTGTGCATCTATCAACCAATCGCGATCATGTTCGAGCTGCTTCACCCGCTCGAATTCATAGTATCCCTTGGGGTTGTCTACATCCGCCGTTCGAACTCCATCGCTTAGAACCGACATACCACCCGCGTGAAGCATTTTCATCATCATCGAAGTGCCAGAGCGAGGCAACCCTGAGACAATGGTAATGACGTTGTGATCCATACGCTTTCCTCGTTCCTGATTCGCTAACAAGCACTCAAATTTTTGCCATCTCGGACGCCAGGGTCTCGAGAGCAGCCAGGTGTAGAGCCCCATTGCTCACGACGACTCCGCGATTGCGCTGCATGTCTCGACCCGCGGCCAAGTCCAGGGGATACCCATACATATCCGAGACGCAGCCTCCCGCTTCCTCAACGATCAGAGCCCCGGCGGCGTGATCCCAAATTTTCTCACGATACTCGGAGCGCCTGGAGGATGGAAGCCGCAGGTAGAGCGCGGCATCTCCACGAGCAACTACCCCATACTTGGCCTGACTGTCCATCCGCAGCGGGGGACGCGTAACCCCTACAGCCCGCGCCACGGCTTCCTGGAGAATCGGGTTGCCGTGTGCTGCTTCCACGCTTTCCACAAATCGGCGCCGATTCTCATCTTCCCCTTGTACCACACGAATCGGCTCGAAGGACAAGTCTCCCATCGCCGCCATCTCTGCCCCTGCTCCGCGAACGGCCACGAACAAGACACCCGTTCGACCCTCTGGCTCACTTGTATCCAAGGGCAGAGCCGGACATCCCAACACCGCCAGTTTGACCGTCCCCTGCTCAATCAAGGCCAAGGCGACGGCATATTGGTCGTTACGCAAAAAGCCTTTCGTGCCATCAATCGGGTCCAAGGTCCAAAACCGCTCGGCGACCTCACCCTTACCGGCGTCGATCCAACGACAGACCCCCTCTGGAGTCGCGTCGCTCTGAAAACGCTGCACATAGTGCGTAATTTGGGCCAGGATGGTCGCGTGCTTCGGCTCTCCAAGGGCAGCAGAATCCTCTTCCCCCACGATCGGATCCCGAGGAAACGCCATGCTCAACTGACGACAGATCAACGCTTGCGATCCGAAATCGGCCACAGTGACAGGGCTCTTGTCCTCTTTTGCCAACGAGTTGGGAGCTACCACCTCCGCGCGCACAGCCCGGCAGAGAGCCGAGGCTTGCACGACTGCTGTGATAGCAATCTGTTTTTCAAGCGTGTATGCCACGGGTTCCTCCTAGGCGGTCAATATCTCAACGCTATGCCGAGTGACACAAATGGTATGCTCCCATTGAGCCGACAGGGATCCATCCGCAGTCACGACCGTCCAGCCATCCTCCAGAACCCGGACGCGGCGCCCACCAGCGTTGATCATTGGCTCGATGGTGAAAACCATGTTGGGCACGAGCACAACGCCGGTGCCGGGATTTCCAAAATGACGCACATCAGGAGGCTCGTGGAACCGGATGCCGGTCCCGTGTCCAATGTATTCTCGCACCACGGAGTAATTGTGTCTCTCGGCGTGCTGCTGAATAGCGTGCCCAATGTCCCCCAACGTATTCCCTGGTTTCACCTGTTCGATTCCCAGGTTCAGACATTCGCGGGTCACCTCCACCAGCCGGCGCGCCTCATCGGTGACCTGTCCGATCAGAAACATACGGCTGGAATCACTGTAATACCCGTCTAAAATCGTGGTCACATCAACGTTCAAAATGTCCCCTTCTCGCAATACCGTGCCATCAGGAATACCATGACAAACGACGTCGTTCAATGAGGTACAGACGCTCTTGGGAAATCCCCGGTAATTCAAAGGGGCCGGGATACCGCCATGATCCAACGCATATTGATGCACCCAGTGATTGATGTCGTCCGTCGTGATACCCGCGACGATGCGTTCTTCCAGCATATCCAGTATATCCCGAGTCAATTGCCCACTTTTGCGAATGGATTCGATCTGTTCATCCGTCTTGATCACGACCTCACGCCCAATCTCGTCCACCGTCCGGGGACGATGTAAACGTGCTATATCCTTTTTCAGGTGACAGTGTTTGTATTTTTTTCCGCTTCCACACCAGCAAGGATCATTCCGTGATAATTTACGCATATATTGTCTGCCCTCATAGTACTGTTCCCCGCCGTGGCGCCAACACACGACGTTCATGTATCGGATGTTCAATAACCTCCCCATTATACCACTATTTGTGCGATATTGAAGGGCACGTCCACGTCAAAGAGTTTTCTTCCTCCCACGTCGGGCAGTCCCTTCGGCGCTTAGCAACCGTTGTAGTATTGGAATCGCTGCCTCGACCGCCCGTCCACGGTGACTGATGCAATTTTTGTCCTGCTGGGACAATTGGGCCATGGTGCAATCGTAAGACGGTACATAAAAGATCGGATCGTAGCCAAAGCCAGTCCGACCTGCCGGTTCGAAGGCAATGTATCCCTCGCACACGCCGGTGGTGAGATAGAGCTCATCAGAAGGAGTTGCCACAACGATGACACAGCGAAACCGAGCCGTGCGTTCCTCCCAGGGCACATCATGGAGATGCTTTAGCAGAGCTGCGACTCGATTCTCGTCACGACCGGGCGTGTAACGGGCTGAACGGATGCCCGGCGCACCGTCAAGGGCATCCACTTCAAGCCCAGAATCGTCGGCCAGGCTAAGCAGGCCAAAAGCCTGGACGTAAGCCACAGCTTTTCGGCGCGCGTTTTCGGCATAGGTCGCACCATCTTCTGCCACGTGGATTTCCAAACCAAGTTCAGCCGGGAACCATAGATGCGCCGATAAAGGCACCAGCAAGAGACGAAATTCCCGCATCTTGCCCGGATTGCGGGTGGCCACGATCAGCTTCATAACGCCTCCTCCAACCTGTTGTGAACCAGTGACTGGTGAATTCCTCTGAGCGTGACATTAGCATAACTTGACCATTTTGGCAAATTCCGCTGACATCTAACCCTTTTCTGACTATTTTATGTATATAAAAGGTTAAAAATCTTGACGTGCAGGAACGTTTGTGTTATAATACCTACAATTATTTGCTGCTTGTACTCCTCGCCGGGTCGGGCGTAAGGGCGGGTAATCCGGTAAATGGCTGCTTGATCCCTTGGTTGAGCCTAGTTATGATCCGTTTCGACGTTTCAACTCTTGTAAAAGCCCGACTTGGCACCTCGCTCACCCTGGATGTGAACGTAGGCCCCCAAGACCTGGCCGACCTAGAAGTGGATTTCCTGCGCGGGACCATTCAAGTCATTCGCGTACAGAGTGGCCTGGTGGTCCAAGGCACCATCGAATCGCAATTAATGTTGGAGTGTGTCCGCTGCCTGGAAACTTTTGTTTTTCCCTTTACTCTGGAACTGGAAGAGATATTTCGGCTATCGGGAGCAGGTTTGAACCCCGAATACGTTCACGTCGTGGGAGATGACGGCTGGATAAATTTGATTCCCCTACTGCGCGAACAGGTCTGGGTCGACATCCCAATGAAACCCTTATGTGACCTCAATTGCAAAGGATTGTGTCCACAATGTGGAGCCAACCTCAATATCGAATCATGTGCTTGTGATCGCGCCTGGATCGATCCGCGCTTGGCAGTATTAAAAAACCTGACGGGTTAGGAGGCCTATGGACGTAGTTGGGGAGCTATTCGAGAAAGCAGAGATTCAGGGGTACCTGACTACCGACGACATTCTGGATTCGCTGCCGGATGCTGAAGAAACTCTGGAGCAGTTGAAGGAGGTCTTTATTCTGCTGCATGATGCCGGTATCGAAGTATACGACGACAAGATGGGCATTGATGACAAAGATGACGAGATTGAACTGACCGGCCCCATAGGCAAGTATGAAACCAACGATGACGAGGAGTATGACTTGAGCGGCATCGCCAGCGACGACACGGTGGGACTATATCTGCGAGAGATGGCCCGCGTCCCCCTGCTGAGAAACGACGAGGAGGTTTGCTTGGCCAAGGCCCTCGAAGCGGGACGTCTCGCCCAAGAGGTTTTGCGCAACGACGGCTCCGACCCATTGAAGCGAGCCGAACTCGAACAACAAATCGAGGAGGGACTGGCCGCCCGCGAACACCTGATCAAGGCGAACACCCGGCTGGTCGTCAGTATCGCCAAAAAGTACATGGGCCGCGGGGTGCCTTTCCTGGACCTGATTCAGGAAGGCAACTTGGGTCTGATGAAGGCCGTGGAAAAGTTCGATTACAATCGCGGATACCGCTTCAGCACCTACGCCACGTGGTGGATTCGACAGACGATTACCCGGGCCATTGCGGACCAGGGACGCACCATCCGCGTGCCCGTCCACATGTCGGACCGCATTCGACGGCTGTACAACACAGCCCGGACCCTGGAACAGGAGTACGGCCGGCGGCCCACACCAGAGGAGATCGCCGATGAACTGGACGTAGAGCCGCGCAAGGTCCAATGGATGCTCCGCGTCTCGTGGCGACCGTTGAGCCTCGATCAACCGGTGGGTGAGGAAGAAGACAGCGAGTTGGGCAGCTTTATCGAGGACGATACCTCTCCGACCCCCACCCAAAGCGCCTACTGCTACCTGCTGGGCGACAAAATCGAAGAGATGCTCTCCACGTTGAACCCACGCGAGGCCCGCATCCTGCGGCTCCGGTTTGGCCTCGTCAACGGGCGCAGTTACACGCTGGAAGAAGTGGGGCAAAAGTTTGGCCTGACGCGGGAGCGCATCCGCCAGATCGAGGGCCGAGCACTGCGTCGCTTGCGCCACCCCTGTCGCAGTCGCCAGCTCCGCGATTATTTGAGGTAGACACACATGCACCCCTGCCGTTTGACCATGATGATGCACATCCTGCCGTGGCGGGTGAGGGAAGAGGCCCTGCACCCGCGATAGGGCCGTCGCGCTGTGGCCCACGGCAACAGACCGCCAGCCTCGCTGGCGGTTTTTGTTTGTCGCAACCTATGATAAAATACTGTCACGCTTCACAAAAGGAGGAATACCCATGTCTGAATACATTCTCGTCGCCATTGCCTGGCCATACGCCAGCGCCAAGATTCACGCCGGCAACGTCACCGGCTCCCATCTCCCCGGTGACATCTGCGCCCGCTATCATCGCCTGGTCGGCCACCACACACTGATGGTCTCCGGCTCCGACTCGCACGGCACCCCCATCACGGTAGTAGCCGACCAGCAGGGTAAAACCCCGCGCGAGGTCTTTGAACACTTTCATCGAGGGTTTCTGGACCTGTTCATCCGCTTGGGCATCAGCTACGACCTGTTTACCCACACCGACACGGAGAACCATCACCGAGTGTCTCGAGACATTTTCTCCACGCTATGGGAAAAAGGGTATCTCTACAAACAGATTCAGGAACAGATGTATTCCGAGGCCCAGCAGCGCTTTTTGCCCGACCGGTACGTAGAGGGCACGTGCCCCCACTGTGGGTACGAATCGGCCCGCGGGGATCAATGTGACCAGTGTAATACGCTGCTGGACCCCCAGGACCTGCTCAATCCGCGCAGCAAGGTGGACGGCAGCATTCCCGTCATTCGCGAGACGGAACACTTTTTCCTCGACCTGCCCAAGCTGGCCGAGATCGGATTGGCCGACTGGCTGAACGAGGGCAAGGAGCATTGGCGGCCCAACGTCATCAACTTTGCCCGCCGCTATGTAGGAGAAGGACTGCAAGGCCGGCCCGTCACCCGCGATTTGGAATGGGGAATCCGGGTTCCCTTGCCTGGATGGGATGACAAGTGTCTTTACGTCTGGTTCGAGGCCGTCATCGGCTACCTCTCTGCCAGCATCGAATGGGCCCACAATCAGGGCGATCCCAAGGCGTGGAAGAACTGGTGGTACAATCCAACGGCCAGGACCCTCTACTTTATCGGCAAGGACAATATTCCGTTCCACGCCGTCATCTGGCCAGCCGAGCTGATGGGAGTGGGACGGCTCTACGAAGACGATCCATCGAAAACGCTCAATCTACCTTACGATGTGCCGGCCAACGAGTTCATGAACCTGGAGGGGCAAAAAATCGCCGGCAGCCGGAATTGGGCAGTGTGGATGGACGAAGCGTTGGACCGATACGACCCCGACCCCATCCGCTACTATCTCACGGCTGCCATGCCCGAGACGCGGGATACCGATTGGCTGTGGGACGAGTTCGTGCGCCGCAACAACGACGAATTAGTGGCGACCTGGGGCAACCTGGTCAACCGGGCGCTGACCTTTGCCTACAAGCGCTTCGACGGGCGCGTGCCCACGCCAGGCCCATTGGAGGACGTGGACACCGACCTGCTCACTCGAATCGAAAACGGATTCGAACCCATCGGCCAACTGATCGCCGGTTGCAAGTTTCGGGCGGCGTTGAACGAGGCGATGGAACTGGCCCGAGAGGCGAACCGCTACCTGGAGGAGAAGGGGCCGTGGTTCCAAATCAAGCAAGATCGCGAGGCTGCCGGCACAACCATCTACACCGCCCTCAAGGCCATCGATTCGCTCAAGATCCTCTTTGCTCCCTTCCTGCCCTTCTCGTCCACCCAGTTGCACCACGATCTGGGCTACCCCCCCCCCCTGTTCGGGGAACCCTACATCGCCACTTTCGAGGAGCAAGGAGGACGGGTCCACCAGGCGCTGTGCTACGACGGCAGCAAGGCTACTGGCGCATGGAAGGCCAGCGAACTAGCACCAGGGCAGGCGCTGAGAAGCCCCCAACCACTGTTCAAGAAACTGGACGAAGAGATCATTGAGACAGAAAAGAGTCGAGTGGACGGGTAGAACAGTTGACATTTCTCCTGTGGCAAGTACAATGATATAAAAAGGAGGGCAGAAAAATGGAGCGGAAGAGAAAAGTAGTCGGTTTGCTCATCATGCTGGCAGCAACAGTTTTGGCTTGCACGTGTAACTTTTTACCCGGAACGGAAACCTCGCCCACAGTTCCCGCGGCTGAACCGGTGAACGCACTGTTTCAGGACGATTTTAGCGACAAGGGCACCGGTTGGGAAGTGGGAAACTATGATGGCGGCAGCGTGGGCTACAAAGAAGACCGCTACTTTGTCACATCCATCGCCAACGGCAGCACTATGTGGGGTGTGGCCAACCGATCCTTCGACAACCTCATCATCGCAGTGGACGCCATCCAGATCGCAGCCGGTCCCGACGACAACAACGACTATGGGATCGTGTGCCGAGAACAGGGGAATGGAGATGGCTATTACCTGCTCATCTCTGGCGATGGCTTCTACTCGATCATGAAATCTATAGACGGACAGTTCATCGAGTTGGCAAGTTGGACCGAGTCGGCTGCCATCAAGACAGGGAATGCGACCAACCACCTGCAGGCCGTGTGCAACGGGAGCAGCCTAAAGCTCTCCATCAACGGCCAGGAGGTAGCGACAGCCGAGGACAGCACGTATACATCCGGCGACATCGCCCTGACGGCGACGACGTATGAAGATCAGCCTACCGAGATCCATTTTGACAATCTGGTGGTAAGCAGTCCATAACCACCGATTGTTAACGCGCCAAACGCGCCCCAATGAGAGGAGGGACATGAAAAGCAAACAGACAGGTCAATTGTTAATCGCTCTAGCCCTGTTGATGGGAACTGTCCTCGCTTGCGGGGGAGGCGGAGCAGAGCCAACCCCGACCGAGATCATTTTCCAGGACGATTTCAGCAACTCTAGTTCTGGATGGGAAGTGGGCAATTACGACGACGGCAGTGTGGGGTACAAAGAGGGGGCCTACTTTGTGACTTCCACTAGGACAGACTTTGTCATGTGGGGTGTCGCCAATCGCTCCTTTGACAATTGCGTGATCGAGTTGGACACAACCCAGGTGGCGGCTGGCCCCGACCACGACAATGCCTATGGAGTCGTGTGCCGGGAACAGGGCAACGGGGATGGATATTATCTCCGCATTTCAGGAGACGGTTTCTACAGCATCGCCAAAGCCGAGGGAGGAGTGTTCGAAGCGCTGGTTGATTGGACCGAATCAAGCGCCATCAAAAAGGGCAACGCGACCAATCGTCTCCGAATCGAGTGCGCTGGTTCCACCCTGGCTATGTACGTCGACGGACGGAAACTCGAGGAGGTTCAGGACAGCACGTTCGCCGCTGGCGATATTGCCCTGACTGCAACGACGTATGAGAACAACCCCACAGAAATTCACTTTGACAATCTCGTCGTGAGCAAGCCCTAGCGCCATCACATCTGCAGGCTGTACCAGACCCTCTCCATGGAGAGGGTCTTTTTGCAGCGCCCCTATTCGGCACCATGTAGGCATAAACACTCACCTATCTCGCTCAAAACGGAACGTTTACCTGACGCCCTGAGCGCAGCCCAGCGCTGCACCTGCTGATCGTCCTACCGTCGTGCTGGGTTCGCGGGGCTGTGGTGGGTGGACAGGACGCTTGCAGGGAGTCAGGGGCATGGTATACTGGAGCAGCACACCATACTGAGGGCAGGAGAGTGACATGCAGAGGAAATCCATTCTGTTTTTGCACGGCTTTGCCTCTTCCAGTCAGGGGATCAAGGGCCGATTTTTGCGGGACAGGTTCGCAGCAGTGGCACAGGTCGACTTCCACGGGCTGGACTTTAATCCCACGCCGAGGGATTTCGAATATACGACGATCACCGGCATGATCAACCGGCTCCGGCAGGTCGTGTTGGAACGAGATTTGAAGGACGTGCGGCTGGTGGGCAGCTCGCTCGGCTCCCTGGTGGGACTGCATTACGCCCACCGCTTTGGCGAGGTGGTCAAGATGCTCCTGTTAGCGCCGGTCCTGCGGTATCCGGTGGGAGAGTGGAACGGGGAGCAGTACCGCCGGTGGCAGGAGGCAGGCACTGCGCCCACGTTCCACCACGCCTTCGAGACAGACGTCCCCCTGCGCTACGATTTTCACGCCGACGGACTGCGGTATCAAACCCCCATCCCCCCGCCGGTCCCGACGGTGATCGTGCACGGGCAGGAGGATGAGGTCGTGCCCATCGCTGGCAGCCGGGAGTACGCCGACGCTTTCCCCGATCGGGTGGAGTTGATCGAGGTGGATTCGGATCACCGGCTCAACGACCAGTTGTCCCTGATCTGGGAGCGAGCACGGGGGTTCTTGCTGTCCTAGGTCACCCGATTCCCTTCGATCTCGGCGATGGCCTGGACCGGCGTCTGTCCCCCATAGAGAACACCCATCAAGCCGGGCAAGTAGCGGTCCATCGTCTGCACGGCCGGGTAGATCGCCATCCTGATCAGCCCTGGGGTCAGGATTTCCCCCTCAAAGTCAATGCTGCTCTTGTAACGCACCTCGCCATCGTCCCAGTCCATCTCAAAGTTGCCGATGCGCAAGCCATAGTTGGCCCGAGTGATGAACTCGGCGACGGTCGGACGCATCTCTTCCGGCGCTTTGACTGGGGCGATGACGTAGAACAGAAACTGTTCCAAATCAACCCGGATCTGGGCATAGCAGACCGTCTGCCCATGATGACCGGAAAACCCCATGCGGTAGACATACTTGTCCGGGAGCTGTTGGGGAAACCATCCATCCTCCTCCAGAAATTCGTGGAGAGTGGTAAAAGCCCGCAGCCCGTTCTCGTTCTCTACTCCCAGTTCAGGGTTATAGTTATTCATCGTGATGCACCTCGCTCTGTGTGATGGAGCAAATTGTAACACATCTGCCCAGCATGGCAACGGGTCTATGTGTGACAAGCGTTATGGCCGATCCATGACACATGTGAATTGGCTTCCTGCCGAAAATGGGTTATACTTGCACGCATGACAATACAACCTTCTATTTCACGGGTGCTCATCGTTGGGGCCGGCATCGCCGGTATGCAGGCCGCCCTGGACATTGCCAATGCCGGGTACGACGTCATTCTGGTGGAGCAGCTCCCCTCCATTGGAGGGCGCATGGCGCAGCTCTCCGAGACCTTTCCCACGTTGGACTGTGCCCAGTGCATCCTCACGCCCCGCACCGTCGAGGTCGGGCACCACGAGCACATTCATTTGTACACCTATTCCCACGTCGAGGCTATCGAGGGGGAACTGGGCGATTTCCGGGTCCGCCTCCGTCGGCGCGCCACCTATGTGAACTGGGACATTTGCACCGGCTGTGGTTACTGCCAGGAAAAGTGTCCCACCAAGGTGAGCGCCGATTTCGAGCGCCAGATGGGAGTGCGCAAGGCGATTTACACCCTCTCCCCCCAGGCAGTGCCGAACAAGCCGGTGATCGACCGGGAGCACTGCACCTTTTTCCAACGGGGCAAGTGCAAGGTCTGCGAGCGGGTCTGTCCGGTGGGGGCGATTGATTACGAGCAGCAAGATACCATCGTCGAGGAGCAGGTCGGAGCCATCATCCTGGCTACCGGCTATGACCTGTACGACCTGTCCCGCATGCCCGAGTACGGCGGCGGTCAGGTGCCGGATGTGATAGATGGGCTGGCGTTCGAGCGGCTGCTCTCCGCCTCCGGGCCCACTGCCGGCAAGATACACCGTCCCTCCGACGGACGGACGCCCCGCGAGGTGGTCTTTATCCAGTGCGCCGGCTCCCGCGAGCCGGAAAAGCACATGCCCTACTGCTCCAAGGTATGCTGCATGTACACCGCCAAGCAAGCCACCCTCTACCGCCACCGCGTCCACGACGGGCAGGCCTATGTTTTCTACATTGACATCCGGGCCGCCGGCAAGCGATACGACGAGTTCACACAGCGGGCTATGGAGGACGAGCAGGTGGTCTATCTGCGGGGCAAGGTGTCCCGTGTCTTTCACGCCCCTCCCCTGGCGCCCGGAGGGGTAAATGGGGGAGGAAAGGTCATGGTGTGGGGATCCGACACGCTCAGCGGGCAGCAGGTCCAGATCGCCGCTGATCTGGTCGTGGTGGCGCCGGCCTTTCTGCCACGGCCCGAGACGCGCCGCCTGGCCGAGATGCTCGCGTTGCCGGTGGATGGGTCTGGCTGGCTGCTGCCCCACGACTCGAACGTCCGCCCGGTGGAGACAGTCCGGCCCGGCGTCTTTTTGGCCGGCGCTGGCACCGGCCCAATGGACATTCCAGAAGCAGTCTCCCACGCCAGCGGGGCAGCGGCTCAGGTGCTCAAACTGTTCTCCCGTTGGGGCAAAGAAAATGAGAAGGAGGGGCAATAACGTGGCTCGTATCGGCGTCTTTGTCTGTCACTGTGGTCTGAACATTGCCAGCACCGTGGACGTAGAACGGGTGGCCGAGGCGCTGCGAAATTATCCCGGCGTGGCTCTGGCCACCGATTACAAGTACATGTGCTCCGATCCGGGCCAGGGGTTGATTCAAGAGGCCATCCAGGAACACGATTTGGACGGTGTGGTCGTCGCGGCCTGCTCCCCGGCTATGCACGAAGCCACCTTCCGCAAGGCGGCCGCCGCCGCCGGGCTGAATCCCTACCAGGTAGAGATCGCCAACATCCGCGAGCAGATCTCGTGGCCGCACCAGAAGGAGCCGGAGGAGGCCACTCGCAAGGCCATCGAGACAGTCCAATCCCTAGTGGAAAAAACGCGCTACGACGAACCGCTGATCCCCCTGGAACTGCCCATCACCAAACGCGCGCTGGTCGTCGGCGGAGGGATCGCTGGCCTGACGGCCGCGCTAGAGATCTCCGACGCCGGGTATCCCGTCGTCCTGGTCGAACAGGCCGACGAGCTGGGCGGTCGTATGGCCCAGCTCTCCCGGCTCTATCTCAACTTTGACGACAGCGAGAACTTGTTAGAGAGCCGCGTCGAGGCCGTCCTGCATCATCCCCTCATCCAGGTGCACACGGGAGCAGAGGTGACGGATTTCGAGGGGTACGTGGGGAATTTCAAAGCGGCGGTGAGCAAGAACGGGGGGAGGAGCGCCAGCGAACCGTCTCCCGATTCCTACGACGTGGGAGCTGTGATCGTGGCGACCGGTTTCGATCTCTACGCCCAGCAGAATCTGCCCGAGTATGGCGGTGGACGGCTCCCCAACGTGGTGGATGGCCTGTGTTTCGAGGAGATGCTCAGGACCGGTCAGGTGCGGCGGCCCTCCGATGGGCGCGTGCCGCGCGAGATCGTGTGGGTGCAGTGCGCCGGCTCCCGCGACCCCATCCTGCACTGCTCCCACTGTTCCAAAATCTGCTGCATGTACGTCGCCAAGCAGGCCATCGCCTACCGGCGGACGATCCCCGAGAGCCAGGCTTATGTCTTTTACATTGATATCCGCTCCCAGGGGCGCGGTTACGACGAGTTCGTCCAGTACGCGATGGAGGAGCTCGATGTGGTCTACTTGCGGGGCAAGGTCTCGCGCATCATTCCGGTCGAGCAGAACGGCCGTTTGGAGGTGTGGGGGGCCGACACGTTGAGCGGCCAGGCGGTGCGGGTGCAGGCCGACCTGGTGGTGCTGGCGATGGCAGCGGTGCCCCACGCCGGGAGCGACGGGTTGGCCCGCCTGATGCGGGTCGCCACGGACGAGAGCGGTTTCCTGGCCGAGGCTCATCCCAAGCTGCGCCCGGTGGAGAGTCCCACGGCCGGTATCTACCTGGCCGGCGCGGCCCAGTTTCCCAAGGACATCCCCGAGACGGTGGCCCAGGCCTCGGGTGCGGCGGCCAAGGTGCTGCAGCTCTTTGCCCAGCGGGAGATGGTGGCAGAACCGACCGTCGCCTGCGTGGACGAAGCGCTCTGTTCTGGGTGTGGGCGCTGCGTACCGGTCTGTCCCTACGGGGCTCGCGAACTCCACCCCTGGAGAGAGCTTTCGACGGTCAACGCGGCCCTGTGCCAGAGTTGTGGAGCGTGCGCCGTGGCCTGTCCCAACAAAGCGACCACCGTGCGCAACTTGACTACTGAGCAAGTGCTGGCCATGGTAGAGGCGATGTTGACCTAGTTTGACAATGGCACATTAGCGTAAAACCACGCTTGCGGCGCAAACGCCCGGCGATAAAGTCGCTACGGAGCAGCGCCCGATGAATCGGGCTCGGGAGCCCCGTTCACGGGGCGAAAG
>DSDT01000189.1 GCA_011048615.1 Chloroflexota bacterium
CTGCCTGTTTGAGCATCAAAACTGCTCACACCGATGTGAAAACAGGCCCAATCAGGCTCAAAGTGAGAGTTTTTCCTGCACGATTCAAATGACGCACGGAAAAGCTGGAAAATCATTTATGTGTATTTGCCCTTTGCGAACAGAAATGATCGCCCACAGCCTGCTTTGGCGATTGCCTTAAAGGTAACCTTAATCACCAAGTGTCTCGTGACAGGTTGGATTGTAGCATAGGACAGAAACGGTGACAAATGGGGAGGCGTGCTTTCGAACGCACACCGTCAGCTTGCTACGTGGGTGTTCTCGTCAACTGTCGCATGGATTCTTTGGTCTCTTGGCAGTACTCATCGAAGTGAGCACACAGGGGGTACTCGTTCCAACAAAAGCCGCGCTGCTTGAAAGTTCTTGAACTCTTGAATGGAGGCCCAAACCTGGCTCTCGCCCAACCACGGTTGGTCTGCCTCATCCTCTGTTACTGGCGTCCAAGTCGGCCGATAAGCCGGGTTCTGTCGTGGGCGGTCATCTATCTGGGACGGCGGTTGCCCGCCGTCTCTAGCGGCCTACCCGGAGCTCGAATGGGACGGGCCGCCCCTCGCTCCTGCTTGGCCTTGCTCCCGGTGGGGGTTGCCTGGCCGCCCGTGTCACCACGGACGCCGGTGGTCTCTTACACCACCTTTTCACCCTTACCCCCTCCCCAGCGGGAGGGGGCGGTCTGCTTTTCTGTGGCCCTTTTCCGTCGGGTCACCCCGCCTGGATGTTATCCAGCACCGTGCCCTGTGGAGCCCGGACTTTCCTCGCCCCCCTCTTTCCCCCACTGGGGGGATGAAAGGAGGGGACGCGACCGCCTGGCCGACTTGGACGCCGATTTTATGATAACACACTGCCTATGGCTGTCAAGGAGAGAGGTCAGTCGTCCGGGGTATAGGGATAAGCGTCCACGAACGCCGCGTAGGGGTCGTAAAGGTAGGCCGTGTCTCCATCATTGTTCCACACCGCCTCGCCGGCCAGTCCCCAGTATAATGCTGCGTCCGTGTCGGCGCCGCGCCCACTGTAGAGCCGTATTGTCGCGCCCGGCGCCACGAGCATGGGAGGGAATACGTACAAGTACAGGCCAGCATCTCGCAACACATATCCATCCAGATCAACTGCCGTGTCTCCGGTATTGGTCAGTTCGACCCATTCCCCGTTCGGGGCTATGCGATCGCTGCCCGGCCCATCATACTGCAAAGCGGTGATGCGCATTGGCGATTCGGATGGCGTCCACTGTCCGCGTCCGGACTCGCGAGCCTCCTGCTCTGCCCGCGCGAACGATTCCGCGTAGCGCCCGTTGGGCGGTAGGATGTACGCGTTAGCGTATCCCTGGCGCACCAGTTCCAGGTTCACAAAAACGTCAGCGATCCAGACGTAGGCCAGCACACGGCCATGCAGATCGCTGGTCTGCACGTCCGTTTCCAACCACACGGTTTGTCCTGCGACGAGGGACTCGTTCAGTGCCCGAGCCTCTGCCGCGTAGGGTTGGCCGATCTCGGGGGTATTGACGCCGGTGTACCGCACGCGCCGTCCATCGGTCAGTTCGACCGTGTCGCCGTCTACGACGAAAGCGACGGCTGCGGCTTGGCCGGCAGCGGTGCGGGTTGGCTGAGTCGAATGGCAGGCGGTCAGCAGCACCACAAATGTCAAGACCAGCATCGTCCTTTTACATAGATTGGCGGCCATTTTGCACTCCTGAACATCGCTCTCGATGAGGGGCCCAGGTTTTCGAGGGGGCATGTCTCTGTTGCACACTGAAGTATTATAGGCCAGATTTTAGGCTTTACAAATCAGCCAAGTTGTTGTACAATGGCATCCCTATAAATATGCTGTTGGAGGTATTGAATATTGGCTAACACACAATCAGCAATCAAGCGTCTTCGTAGCGCCAAGCGCCGGCGCTTGCGCAACCGGGTGTATGTGGGGCGAGCCCGCACGACCATCAAAAAGGCCAGGCAGTTGATCAAGGCCGGTCAGATCGAAGAAGCTCGCGAGGCCGTACGAGCGGCCTCTAGCGCTCTGGACAAGGCCGCCGAAAAGGGCATCATCCACAAGAATAACGCCGCTCGTCGCAAGTCACGTTTGATGCAACATCTGAACGAGGCCGAACGTGCTGCCTGAGTGCCATCCATGCCAATGGGAGAAGTTGTGATCTAGTCACGAGAGCACCGTTGTGAATGCAGCGGCGCTCTTTGTTCTGTTCCCGGGTTTTCCGCTCGTACCTTGACCGAGCGGAGGCATCACATAAATCAGGAGGTGTAGAATGCAGATCAGTGGTTACGAGTTTCCCGACGACCTGTACTATGACAAGCTGCACAGCTGGGCACGGGTAGAAGGGAACGTCGTCGTCCAGGGGCTGACCGAGTTTGGGCAGGCCATCGCGCAGGAAATTGTCTTTGTCGAGGTTCCTCGCTCTGGGCGGGACGTTGAGCAGGGGCAGACCTTTATGTCTATGGAATCAGGCAAGTGGGTAGGTCGCATCGCCGCCTTGGTCTCCGGCTCAATCTCCGAAGTCAACGAAGAACTGGAATGGGAACCGAACCTGGTCAACGAATCTCCTTACGACGAGGGGTGGTTGGTCAGGATCGAGATGACCGATGCTTCCGAGTTGGACAACTTGATGAAGGGTGATTCGCCTGAATTAAAGGCGTTCATCGAGGAAGAGGCAGAAAAGTATCAGGATATCCTGGGGTAATAGGCAGATCGCCTAATAGGATGGGCAGCTCGCACTCCCACGCCAGTGGTGAGCCGAAGCCGCCTACGGATGTATTTTGTACAACGAGTCTGTCGGCACGAGGCAGGCAGAGGGCGATGCAGGATCGCCTTATCACTCTCACCTGGTCAAATCAGAACTCGAAAGAACAGAGGGATACAGAAGGTCGCCAGTGCAGGATACCTTTGTTCTCTGGTGCTCTATCTACAATTATCGTGACTACTCGGGTGTCCGGCGCTTGATCAAATTAGCTTCTGTAACGCGCCCAACAGGACATTCCAGGACGTTTTTATGCCGCTGTTGCAAGCGCAGGGCACCGGGCAAGTCTTTCGACACTCGCATGAACTTGCGATCTCCAAGGTAGATGCCAGTATCATGATGATGGCATGCAGGGTGAAATGATGGGGCTGCTGGTCCGGCGAATGTGGTGATATATTGCAGGTGCAGGATGTGACATGTGGCTCTTGGCAAGACTTGCCCGGTGGCTATAATTGAGCGACGCCACATGGGCGGTCCTTTGCACTGTGACACGATACCGTCAAAGGGCTGGTCTGAGGGTGACACCACGTGTTTCGACCGCATTTCAACTTCAAACCCTCGAATTAGGCTTGGCCTTGATGCCTATGTGTAGGGTGTACCCAGGGGATGGGTATCTGTGAAATTCCGTGAAATCATTGCGATTGTAAAGGGCGAGTTAATCACCAAGATAGCCAAATTGGACATGGATGTCACGCACATCAGCGCGGCAGACCTGATGAGTGACGTATTGGCTTTCGCGGAGCCGGAATCTATCCTGCTGACTGGCCTGTGCAATCCCCAAGTTGTATGTACGGCCGAGATGGCTGACATTGTAGCCATCATCTTTGTACGGGATAAAAAACCACCGCCAGAGACGATCTCTTTGGCGGAGGAGGAACGGATCCCCCTAGTATCCACCCCCTATTCCATGTTCGAGGCATGTGGATGTCTCTACCAAGCTGGCTTGAGAGACATCCATATACCAGACGAGTGAGTCAGGGGCTAGAAACTCGTGGGCATACAGAACAACTCGGCCATTCCAGCGTCTCAAATCACCAGGCTCCACGAACTGGTGTACGAGCTCGAGATATCCCAGGTTATGACCAGGGAGGTCATCACTGTCACGCCGCAAACCTCTATGACCGAGGTGCGAGAGATTTTGCAACGACACCGTATCTCGGGTATACCAGTTTTAGAGCACGGTGAGCTGGTAGGGATCATCAGCATTGAGGATCTGATCAAAGCCCTGGCTGGGGGAGAGATGGATGCCCGGGTGGGCGAAAAGATGACGCCCAACCCCATAGTTCTATCGGCCAATGAGCCGCTGGTGCTCTCTGTTGATTACTTTAACCGGTACGGGTTTGGTCGCTTCCCCATCGTCAATGAACAGGGCAAAATGGTGGGCATTCTCACACCCAGCGACGTCACCCAGGGACTGCTCAAGAAACTAGAGGTCGAGTATCACGAGGAGGAAATCCGGCGCTATCGAGCCAGCCACATTTTCGAGGACGTCATCTCTGACCACACCAGCATCTTTTTGCACTATATCATCGCCTCGCGCGATTTCAAGCAGGCCGGAGCGGCGTCCAGGAATATCAAACGCACCCTGACACACCTGGGCATTCCCCGGCCAATCATCCGCCGGGCAGCCATCGCGACGTACGAAGCAGAGATCAACATTATCATCCACACTGATGACTTCGGAGGCTTGATTACGGCCGAGATTCGGCCTGATGCGATCATCATCGGCGCGCTAGACCTGGGGCCAGGGATTGCCGATGTCGAACAGGCGAAACGACGCGGATTTTCCACCGCCCCGGATTGGATTCGGGAGATGGGGTTTGGGGCCGGTATGGGGCTGACGAACATTGAAAAGTGCGCTGACGAGATGTATCTGGAATCCCCTTTCGGCAGCCGCACGACTCTGAGAGTCACAATTTACATGGACGAACACCTCCCCATTGGTCGAAGAGAAGCATGACTAATGACCAGACGGGGCCTCTCATTTCAGAGAAAGGGCCGGTGATGAAATTAGAAACACTCGCTCGTCAACTTGGATTAACCGTCCACGCCGGACGCGATGCACTGGATCGAGAGGTCACAAGTGGTTACGCCGCGGACCTGTTGAGCTGTGCGATGGCCAAAGCACGGGCCGGCAGCGTGTGGGTGACGTTGCAGGGCCATTCCAATATCGTGGCCGTGGCCAGCTTGACGGAGGCAGCCGGCATCATCATCACTGAGGGGGTGCAGCCCGACGACGCGACGATCAACAAAGCGCAGGAGGAAGGTGTGCCCATCCTGACGACAGAGCTTACGACGTTCACAGTGGTGGGCCGGTTGTACGAGCTGGGCGTGCCGGGCGTGGAGAGCCTCGACGAGTAATGGATGGGCTGGATTAGCCCACGCCTCTCACCCAGTACGCTGACGAATTGACCTTGGGCCAGTATGCGCGAGCTGGGGTTACACATTTTGGACGCCTTGGAGAACTCGTTAGCAGCCGGGGCGACGTGCGTCGAGCTGACCATCGAGGAGGACCTGGCGGCAGATCGGCTGGTCATCACCGTGCACGACAATGGCCGGGGGATGAGCGCCGAGCAATTGGCCTGTGTTTTTGATGCTTTTTATACGACGCGCACCACGCGCCACGTGGGGTTGGGGGTGCCTTTATTCAAGGCCGCGGCCGAGCGTTGCAACGGAGATCTGACCATCACGTCGCAGGTTGGCGAGGGGACCACGCTCCAGGCGGTTTTTCAGCACAGTCACATTGATCGTGCGCCTCTGGGGAATATCCAAAGTACGCTGTTGGCCTTTATCCTATTCGGCTCGTGTGACCTGCACTACGTCCACCGGATCAATGGACGAGAGTTCGAGTTTCACACGGCGGATATGAGAACCGAGTTAGAGGACATACCGCTGACCCACCCGGCGGTGCGGGATTGGCTGCAAGAATTTATCGCTGCAGGCGAAGCTGAACTGAGACAGAATTAAGGAGGAAACTTGATGACCGTCACGCCAACCAAATCTTTCGATCTGGCCAGTGAATTACTGGTCCCCTCGTTTCTAGAGACCATAGATCCCCCGGAGAACTTGAGGGGCTGCATTCAGTGCGGCACGTGCTCCGCTACCTGTCCCACGGCCAGTGCTATGGATTATACGCCCCGACAGATATGGCGTATGGTCAATCTGGGTATGCAGGACCGCGTGATGCGCAGTCGCACGTTCTGGCTCTGCACGACGTGCAAAGCGTGTCAAGTGCGCTGTCCCCGGGGCATTGATCTGATGGACTCGATGATTGCCCTAAAAAAGTACGCCCTGGATAGCGGGATAAATGTTCCGGAAAAGATGGAAATATTCGGGGATACCATCGTCACCGATTACAACATCTCTGGGGATGATAACACGAATCGCCAAATCTGGAGCCAGAATCTGGAACGGGTGCCCTTGGGAGTCGAGCCGCGCCGGAAACAGGCCGAAGTGCTCTACTTTATCGGCTGTGTCAGCTCCTTCTACCCCCGCGCGTACAGCATTCCCCAATCCCTCGTCCAGGTGATGGAGCGGGCCGAGGTCGAGTTTACCACCCTAGGCGGTGAAGAGTGGTGCTGCGGCTATCCCCTGCACATCGCGGGAATGGGAGACCGCATGGTGGATTTGGCCCGCCACAATGTGCAGCAAGCGCGAGCTTTGGGAGCAAAAAAGGTCGTCTTTACCTGTCCTTCCTGCTACTATGCCTGGGAACATCTCTACCCCGAATACACGGACGTCTCTGGCATCAAGCTGCTGCATGCCAGCGAGTACCTGGCCGAACTGTTGACCGGTAACAGCATCGCCCTGAGCGCATTCGAAGAGGTGGTGACCTATCACGACCCCTGTGACCTGGGACGCAAGAGCGGCGTCTATGACGCGCCCCGTGAGGTGCTGAACGCCATTCCGGGGCTCGAGTTTCGCGAGATGTCCGCCTGCCGTGAAAACGCCATGTGCTGCGGCGGCGGCGGCGACGTCGAGATCGCCGATCCAGAAGTCACTATGAACGTGGCTGGGGAGCGGTTGGCCCAGGTGCAGGCCACCGGCGCCCAATACGTGCTCTCGGCCTGTCAACAGTGCAAGCGAACCCTGCAGGAAGGGGCACGTCAGCACCGGATTCGCGTGCGACCGCTGGACCTGACGGAACTGGTCTGGCAGTCTATGCGAGATACTGAATAAGATGGGAAAATCGAGTTCGACGTAGGTCATGTTAGAACCTGATTCCCTATGGCTATGCCATTCTTTCGGGCAGACCTGCACATTCACACATGTCTTTCACCCTGCGCTGAGCTAGAAATGCTGCCCGACCTGATCGTCCAGCAGGCGCAGGAACTGGGACTAGAGATTATCGCCATCACCGATCACAATTCGGCCGAGAACACAGCAGCGGTGGTCAACGCAGCGCGGGGCACCGGCATCACGGTGTTCCCCGGCATAGAGGTGCAGACCCGCGAAGAAGTACACGTCGTCACCCTGTTCGACTCGCTGGAGCAGGTCATGGCCTGGCAGGAACAGGTCTATGGGAGCCTGCCCCCGTTGAAAAACGACGAGGCGAGGTTTGGAGAACAGTTGATCCTCGACGCCGAGGGACAACCGGCGGGCTATCTCGATCAAATGCTCATCACCTCGTCCTCCTTTTCGATCGAAGAGGTCGTCGCGCGGGTAGATAAATTGGGCGGTCTATGCATCCCGGCTCACGTGGACCGGCCCGTCTACAGCATCATCGCTAACCTGGGCTTTGTCCCACCCGACCTGAATGTGAGAGGCGTGGAGATCTCGTTCAACATCAGCCCGATGGACGCGCGCCAGCGCTTTCCCCAGTTGGACCGGTACAGTCTGATCGCCAACGGTGACGCCCATCGTTTGAAGGAAATGTGCCGGCGCACGACCCTCAAGATGAAGGAGGCGACAGTGGCCGAACTAGCCCTGACCCTCGCCGGTGAGGGAGAACGGGGCATGTGGGTAGATGGACGATCTACCATGCCGACAGTCTGATGGGAAAAGGCTTGCCATTATGGATCGAGAGCGCCCACCTCTCCATTCCCCCAGGTGATGGGATGGAGAGACACGGCGACGAGATCAGAACCTTTCAAACTCGAGATCAGTTCTGCGTTGTGCTCGCCAGCGGCCCGCTGCACCCAGAGAAATCGAACGCAGCGGCCATGGCCGAGACCGCGATACACCTGTTGGAGCAAAGAGTTCCGCCAGATGATGCGCTGCAGACGGTGATCACCACATTCGCAGATCCCGAGGGTCGCCGGTTGCCCCTCTCTATCCTGCGCATCCTCACGGAATCGGCGGGCGAGTGCCATGCCTGCCTGGCCGACTGTGACGCTCCTCCCCTGTTCCTGACCCGGCAGGGCGAACTGGTGCTGCTGCCGGTATTCGAGGATGTCCACCAGGGGCACCTGATTCGCACATGTCGCTTCTCCCTACAGGATGGCGATTACCTGGCGATGGTCAGTGAGGGGTACGTCCGAGGGCAGAGCAAGGGACAACGTTGGGTGTGGAAAGAGATCGCGACCTATACCCGCCGGCTGACGAGCATCGGCTCCAGCGCCGAGCAACTGTTGGAGGCCCTGTTCAGCACGTACCACCGACTGGCCGAGGCGAAAGAGACAGATAACCAATTATCCAGGCGCCCGGTATCTGTCGTGGCGATGCACGTCCGCCCGATGCGCTCCGTCACCGTGTGGACCGGTCCGCCGGTCGACCCGGCGCAGGACGAAGCGGCGCTGGCTGCGCTGATGGCCGAACCGGACACGCGGGTCATCTGCGGGGACACCACCGCGCAGATCGCCGCCCGGTTGTTAGGGGCGGAACTGGACTTGGAACCGCGCCCCGAAGATGGCTGGGCCGAAGTGCCGCCTACTATGACGATGGAGGGTGTGGGTCTGGTGACGGAGGGGTTGGTGACGATGGACGCCGCTCGCCAGCGGATCCTTGCGGCGAGACGAGCCAGTGAGCTGCCCCGTGCGGAGGACGGAGCGACCCGCCTGGCCCGGTCGCTGCTGACGGCGGATCGGATCCATTTCATCGTTGGGCTGGCGATCAACCCGGCGCAGGTCGCTGACAAAGCGGGCACGATCCCGCTGCGCCAGCTGGTCGTGGAAGGTCTTATCGAAGCATTGAAAGCATGGGACAGAATTGTGACCGCCGATTACATATAGAAGGAGGGGCTTATACAATATGCAGTTGGCAAAAGTGATGCAAGTAAAAGTGCAAATGGATGATACATTAGCACCTTAATGGAGAGATGGAGGTATGCGATATGGACGAACCTAAAATTGGCGTCTACGTGTGTGACTGTGGCATCAATATCGCCGCCACGGTCAATGTGCCGGATGTAGTCGCCTTCGCCAGCCGGCAGCCGAACGTCGTCGTGGCCCGTGAGAGCAAGTATACGTGCTCCGAGCCGGGCCAAAAGATGATCCAGGATGACATCCGGGAGTTGGGCCTCAATCGCGTGGTGGTAGCTTCTTGCACGCCCCGCATGCACGAGGCCACTTTCCAGAACGCCGTGGCTGAAGCCGGTCTCAACCCCTACTACTTTGCGATGGCGAACATTCGCGAGCACGTCTCCTGGGTCATCCGGGACATCGAGCAGGCGACCGACAAGGCGAAGCGCTTGGTCGGCTCTGCCATCTTGCGGGTGGCCTACCAAAGCCCGCTGGAACCGCGCAAGGAGCCGGTTACCCAGGCCGCTCTCATCGTCGGCGGCGGCATCGCCGGCATCCAGGCCGCGCTGACCATTGCCGACGCGGGGTATCCCGTCTACTTGGTCGAGCGAGAACCGTCCATCGGCGGCCACATGGCCGAGTTGGACAAAACCTTCCCCACACTCGACTGTTCTACCTGAATTCTCGGCCCCAAAATGATGGATGCCGGTCGGCATCCCAACATTACGCTCTTGAGCTATAGTGAGGTCGAGGAGGTCTCCGGGTACGTGGGCAACTTTAAGATCAAAGTACGCAAAAAGGCCCGTTACGTGGACGAGGATGCGTGCACCGGATGTGGCACGTGTTGGACCGAGTGTCTGACGCGGCGCACCCCGCGCCTGAAGCTGATCAAGATGGGCGACATGAGCGTAGGAGAGAGGAGGCCGGGGGAGCGATGATGGTAGATCAGCATCGGATCAACGAGATCATTGATGGCTACGGCGCGGATCGAATGAACGCGCTGGCGATCCTGCAGGATATACAGCGGGAGTACAACTACTTGCCCCGGAAGTCTTTGGAATGGACGGCAGAACGATTGAACGTGCCGGTCGGTGAAATCTACCGCATGGCGACGTTTTTCACTTCGTTCAGCCTGCAGCCCAAGGGCGAGTACATGTGCAAGGTTTGTATGGGCACTGCGTGTCACGTGCTGGGCGGTCCGCGTATCCTGGAGGCTCTGGAACGGGAACTGGGCATCAAAGCCGGTGAGACCACATCGGACGGCAAGTTCTCATTGGAGGCAGTGCGCTGCCTGGGCGCGTGCGCTTTGGGACCAGTGATGGTGGTCAATGAGGAGCCTCATGGCTACATGACGCCTGAGAAAGCCACCAATCTGATCCGTAAAATCGCATCGAGTGACGTCGAAAAAGTCGCAGCTCCACAGCCTGCTTCTGAACGGGCGTCGGCGCGTCCCACTGTGGACCTCTCTGGCGTACCACCGGCGGGTTAGACGAAAGGGGGAGATGTAAAATGCCGAAACTGAAAAGTGTCGAGGAGTTGCGCAATTTGCGAGCGCAAGTGCAGAAAGACCTGACGGCGCGAACCGAGACCACCACTACGATTACCGTGGGAATGGGGACCTGCGGCATCTCGGCCGGCGCGCGCGAAGTGATGCAAGCAGTTCTGCAAGAGTTGAACGCACGAGAGATCAAGGCCCACGTGACGACTGTCGGCTGCATTGGGATGTGCTCAAAGGAACCCCTGCTGGACATTCAGCAGGGCGACGAGCCGCGCATCACGTATGGTAACGTCACTCCTAAAATGGTGCCGCGCATCATCGAGGAGCACGTGATCCACGGGCGCGTGGTGGACGATTGGGTCGTCGGCCGGATTGCGATGGGGCAGGAGGAGTAAGATGGCTGAACAACATCGAGCCGACGTAATCGTCAGTTGTCTGCACGGCCGCTGCCCAGATCTGATTCCTGCGCTCCAGGAGGAGATCGAACGGCGCGGCTTGACCACGGAAGTGGAAGTCGTCGAAAGCGGCTGCCGGGGATTGTGTGCGATGGGGCCGGTCATCCTCCTCCAGCCGGAGGGTATCTTCTACACCAACGTTCAGCCGGCCGACGTACCAGAGCTGGTCGAGGAGACGTTGATCAAAGGACGGGCGGTCCCGCGGCTAACTTATAAGGAGCCGCTGACACACAAAGACGTTTGCTACTACGAGGATATTCCGTTCTACAACAAACAAATGCGCCACGTGATGCACAAATGCGGGATGATCAACCCTGAGTCCATCGCAGAGTACATCGCGTTGGATGGGTATCAGGCTCTGGCCAAGGCGCTGACTGAGATGTCACCCGAGGAGATCATCGCGGAAGTCAAAAAGTCCGGGCTGCGCGGTCGCGGTGGAGCGGGATTCGCCACCGGACGCAAATGGGAGTCCACCCGCCAGGCTGAGGGTGACGTGAGGTACGTAGTGGCCAATGGCGACGAGGGCGACCCGGGCGCGTTCATGAACCGCAGCCTGATGGAGGGCGACCCTCACGCCATCATCGAGGGCATGGTCATCGGCGCGTACGCCATTGGCGCGCACGAGGGATTCATCTATGTGCGCGACGAGTACCCGCTGGCGGTGCGCAATCTGAACATGGCGATTGAGCAGGCGCGGGAGTATGGCCTGCTAGGCGAGGACATCCTGGGTACCGGATTCGATTTCGATATCCGCATCGTGCGTGGGGCTGGGGCCTTTGTCTGCGGCGAGTCGTCTGCGTTGATGCAGTCGGTCGAGGGCAAGGTCGGCGAGCCGCGCCCCAAGCACTATCATGCGACGGAACGCGGCCTGTGGGACAAGCCCACGGCGCTCAACAACGTCGAGACCTGGGCCAACATCCCGTTGATCATCAACAATGGCGCGGACTGGTTTGCCTCAGTTGGAACCGAGAGGAGCAAGGGCACCAAGACGTTCTGCCTGGTGGGACAGATCGCCAACACCGGCCTGATCGAAGTGCCGATGGGCATCACGCTGCGCGAGATCGTGTACGACATCGGCGGCGGCATCCCGGGGAATGGCGATTTCAAGGCGGTCCAGACCGGTGGGCCGTCGGGCGGCTGCATTCCGGCCGATCAGCTGGACTTGCCGGTGGATTACGACAGTCTGATCGAGGCCGGCTCGATGATGGGCTCCGGCGGTATGATCGTGATGGACAATCATACTTGCATGGTAGATATCGCCCGCTACTTCCTCGACTTTCTCAAGGAAGAATCGTGCGGTAAGTGCACCCCCTGCCGCGAGGGCATCCGGCGCATGTTGGAGATCCTGACCCGCATCACGCAGGGCGAGGGCGAGATGGCAGATTTAGACACGCTGGAGGCACTGGCGCGGACGGTGCAGAACGCCTCGTTGTGCGGCCTGGGCAAGTCGGCACCGAATCCGGTGCTCAGCACGTTGCACTATTTCCGTGACGAGTATGTCGCGCACATCGAGGAGAAAAAGTGCCCGGCGGGGGTCTGCAAGGCGCTGATCGAGTACTATATCATCGCGGAAAACTGCACGGGTTGTGGTCTCTGCCGCCGCAAGTGCCCGCAGCAGGCGATTAGCGGGGAAAAGAAAGAGCCTCACGTCATTGACCTGGAACTGTGCATCAAGTGTGGCATCTGTCACGACGTGTGCAAGTTCGACGCGGTGGGCGTGAGATAGGAGGAACTCACTATGGCAACGTTGATTATTGATGGACAAAAAGTACACGCTGAGGAAGAACAGACCGTCTTGGAAGTTGCCAGGGCGAATGGGATCGAGATCCCGACGCTGTGTCACCATCCTTTGATGGAGCCTCACGGCGCCTGCCGACTCTGTACGGTCGAGGTCATTCGGCGTGGATGGTCCAGCCTGCAGACCTCGTGCACGTATCCCGCGTGGGATGGGTTGGAGATCAAAACCAACTCACCTGCAGTTCGAGAGGCGCGTCAGGTCATCTTGGGTTTGCTGCTGTCCCGCTGCCCCGGCGTACCGCTGCTCCAAGACCTGGCGCAGGAATATGGCGTCACCGAGCCGCCCTTCCCGACCGATGACCCGGAGCAGAAATGTATCCTGTGTGGGCTGTGCGTGCGGGTCTGCCACGAGTTGGTCAAGGCGGACGTGTTGAACTTTTCTCAGCGCGGCATCGAGCGCCAGGTGGGACCGCCCTTCCTGGAAAAAACGCGCCAGTGCATCGGCTGCGGCGCTTGTACCATCGTCTGCCCCACCGGGGCCATCGAGATCGTGCTGGAGCAGGCCGCGATCTATCAGGAAAAGCCGCTGGGCCCGACTTCGGCCATCTACGTCCCGTCGCTCCAGGCGGTGCCGCGCGTACCGGTGATCGATACCGACGCCTGCATCCGCTTTCGGCAGAATGACCGGACCGAAGGTGAGATCGCCGACGCCTGCGGAGCCTGCCAGATGTTGTGCGAGGCCGGCGCGGTTGACTTTACGCAGCAGGACGAGGTGATCGAGTTGAACGTCGGTACGGTCATCGTCGCTACCGGTTTCGAAATGTGGGACCCGGCCAAGCTGTCCCAGTACGCTTACGGCCAGTCCCCCAACATCATCACCGGTCTGGAGTTCGAACGACTGTCCAATTCCGGCGGCATCACCGGGGGCGAGATCCTGACGGCGGATGGAAAGAAGCCGGAGCGAGTGGCGGTGATCCACTGCGTCGGCAGCCGCGATCACAACGCCCACGAGTACTGCTCCCGGATCTGCTGTATGTACTCGCTCAAGCAGGCCCACCTGGTGCGGGACAAGACCGGCGCCAAGGTGTACGAGTTCTACATGGATATGCGGACCTTTGGCAAGGGGTACGAAGAGTTCTACGAACGGGTGCAGAAGGAAGAAGGCATCACCATGGTGCGCGGACGGGGCGCGTCGGTGGAGGTGCTGCCGGACGGCAAGCTGCGGGTCAAGGGCGAGGACGCCGACCTGGGCGAACTGGTGCACGTGGACGTGGATATGGTGGTGCTCAGCTCGGCCATCGAAGCGCCGCACGACGCTGAACGGATCGGCGCGCTGTTCGGCCTGAGCCGCTCAGCGGATGGTTTCTTTGCCGAGGCGCACCCCAAACTGCGCCCGGTGGAGACGAACACGGACGGCGTCTTCCTGGCCGGTTGTGCGCAAGGTCCCAAGGACGTGCCCGATGCAGTGGGTCACGCCGGCGCGTCCGCCTCGATGGCCCTGGCGCTGTTGAACAAGGGCGAGGTGACCATTTCGCCCACCACGGCCAAGGTGATCACCGAGCGGTGTGTCGGCTGCGGCGACTGTGTGCCCGTCTGCCCCTACACGGCCATCGCGCTGGTGGAGGGCAAGTCGGAAGTCAACCCGGTGCTCTGCAAAGGGTGCGGCACCTGCGCGGCGACCTGCCCGGCCGGTGCTATCCAGGCATTACACTTTACCGACGAACAAATCGTCGCTCAAATCGAGGGGGTGCTCGCATGGGTGTAGAGTTTGAACCGCGAATCGTTGCCTTCATGTGTAACTGGTGTACCTATGCCGCGGCCGACACAGCCGGCGTTTCCCGTATGCAGCAGCCGCCCAACGTGCTGCCCATCCGGGTGATGTGCTCAGGGCGCGTCTCGCCAGAGATGGTGATGCGCGC
>DSDT01000192.1 GCA_011048615.1 Chloroflexota bacterium
AGCAATTCCCGTTATGGAGTTCGTAGTAGCGACTTTAGTCGCTGTTTGCGCAATAGAAGCGACTAAAGTCGCCACTACGAACGTCAAATGTGTGACGGCGATGCTAAAACGGGAATTGCTGTCAAGCGCCCACTACGATCTCGTCTGCCATCAGGATGACGGCAGTTCGATGGTGTGGGACAGGGATCAAGAGGGATTGTAGCACAGCGTGCCCGGCAATGCAAATTGGCTTGACGAACGCAGAAAAACGTGATATGGTACCGGGCAGTAATTGCCCAGTTACACCGCGCATACATTCGCTTACGGGGAGCAGACATGGAGCAAATTTCCTGTTCGGCGTCGCAGTCGTCATCGGAGCGTACTTTTGTCGAGCCGCTCCAGCCGCCGGCTGAACTGGCTGTGGACTGGTCGTGTGATTGGATCCCGTTGTCGCTTTCTGACCCGGTGGTCGAGCACATCACCCAGAATTACTGGTCGCAGCCGGTCGGTGCCTGGGAAGCGGTTCGGTTCTCGAAGGCGGTCTATCTCTACCGCGAGATGGGGAGCGGGTATGCCGTGATCGCCAAGTTTTACCAGCCCAAGACCGGCGCGTCGGCGCAGAAACACGCCCACCAAGAAATGAGGTACATCGAACAGGTGCGCGCAGCCGGCCTGTCCGGTGAGGGCGGACGGGCCATTCGGGCGCTCGGAACGTGGCGGGGCATCCTCTTCTTGGAGTACGTGGAGGGTCTGACCTTGGCCGACGTGATCGCCGTTCGACAGAGTCGGCCCGGATCCCTCATGGCCAGTCTGACGCACGTAGCCGGGCTGTTGGCCCGATTGCACACCGCAGGGGAGCAGTCGGACGCCAGGTCCGATTTCGAGCCTGCGCTAGGGGAGACGTTGGAGTACGTGGCCGAGTTGGTGGCGCACGGAGTGCTCAACGATGAACCCACCGTGGCCGATGGTCTGCGCCGCCTGATCGAACGCTGGGGTGAGCGCCCGGCGATGGCTTGCTTCACACCTGCTCTCGTGCACGGAGATGCGACGACGACCAACTTTGTCTTTCCAGGCCAGGATGGGGTGGTGGTCATAGATTGGGAGCGTCTGCACACGGCGGATCCGGCCTTCGACCTGGGCCGGCTGGCGGCCGAACTCGTTCACAGCGTCCGGCGGCAGGGGGGGCGGGGCGCAGAGACGGCGTTTCTCGTTCGTCATTTTCTCCAGTCCTATCATCAGGCCAGCCCTGCTGACGGGGACGCCGACGAGTTGAACGAGCGGGTCTGTTTCTACCAGGCGTCGAGTCTGCTGCGCATTGCCCGCAACGGCTGGGTCCCGCTCCTGGAGCGGATGGCGTTGGTGGCCCAGGCGATGGCGCTGTTGGCCTGATGGTGCGGTGGACCTGGGTGGCGGCAGGAGAGATGTGGGATCGGGAATAGGAGAGTCAGGGTGGTGGTACGTTCACTGGATGAGGGGTTCGAGCAGTTCCTCGACCGCTTGACGCCGCGGGACGAGGATGTGACCGCGGCGGAGGGGCTGCGGGAGGAGATCAAAGAGTGCCTGGAGGCTCGGTTTGGACTGTATGCGTTCTTCCGAGGCGGCTCCTCGTTGAGCGATACGGGCGTTCGGGGATACAGCAGCGTGGATTACTTTGCCAGTATGGACGAGCATCGAATGACCGGGGAGGCCCTCTCCTTCCTGGACAGGGTCAGGGAGGTGTTGGTTGAGCGTTTTCCCAGGGCAAAGGTCGTGGCGCGTCCTCCTGGCGTGCTCATCTCTGGCGATGGAGAGGGGCGGCCCCCTCTCAAGGTGATCCCGGCCAGGTTGGTCGGGCAGACGGAGGCCGGTCACCACATCTATGAGATTGTGGATGGGGCGGGCGGATGGATGTATTCCAGCCCCGACGCGCACAGTGACTATATTGCGAGCACCGACTATATGTTGGAGGGCAAGCTAAAATCTTTGATCCGCTTGCTCAAGGCGTGGAAATACGTGCGCGACGTTCCAATCTCGTCGTTCTATCTGGAGCTGCGATGCGCGGCTTACGCCTCGGCCGAGAAAATGATTGTCTACTCGGTTGATTTGCAGCACCTGTTGGAGCAGTTGTGGGAGGATCAGCTGGCCGATATCCAGGATCCCCGAGAGATATCCGGGTCCATTCCTGGCCGGATGGCACGAACTGACAGGAGGAAGGTAATTTCTAGTCTCAGGACCGCGCTGTATCACATCAGCCGGGCTCAAGAGACGGCGGCGCAGGGGGATTTGGAAGAGGCATTCCGGTATTGGAACCGGGTGTTCAACGGACACTTTTCTCCCGCTGAGCATGAAGCGCTTCTCCCGGGAGGCGGCCGGTAGGTCTCACCGTGGTCTCCGATCAGCGTTCTCGGTCTTCCAGCAGCCCCCGGATGCGGGCGGCGACCATCTCGACAGCCACTTGATTGAAGCCTCCCTCCGGGATAATGACGTTGGCGTACCGCTTGCTCGGCTCGACGAATTCCAGATGCATCGGGCGCACCGTCGAGAGGTATTGCTCGCAGACTGATTCGACGCTGCGGCCTCGTTCCTCAATGTCCCGCACGAGCCGGCGGATGAAGCGCACGTCGGCGTCGGTGTCCACATACAGCTTGACATCGAACAGGTCGCGCAGTTGGGACTCTACAAAGACCAGGATGCCTTCGACGAGGATGACCGGGGCCGGCTCGATGAGGCGGGTCTGCAATGTGCGGGTGTGGGTGGTGAAATCGTAGACTGGAATTTCGACAGGATGTCCAGCGCGCAGTTCTTTCAGGTGTTGGATCAGCAGCTCTGTTTCCAACGAATCGGGATGGTCATAGTTGACCTGGTCCCGTTTCTCTAGTGGCAGGTGGCTGTGATCCCGGTAGTAAGCATCGTGGGGGATATAGGTGATGTGCTCGGCCCCCACGCGCTCCAGAATCTCGTGGGCCACCGTCGTTTTGCCCGAACCGGTTCCTCCTGCTACTCCTATCACTATGGGGCGCATATACTTTTCCTCTTGGTATTGTTTCCTGGCATCGCCTAGATCCCCAGTGCCGTCAAGGTGAGCAGCAAGGCTGCCCCAGTGATCAAAACCGTCTGCAGCCAGGATGGGGAGCGCGAGATCAGCCATGCCGCGCTCCAAATCAACCACGCTCCGACCAGCCGAGTCCCATCCGTCGTTCCTGTCCACAGGGTTCCCCGCTGCCATAGGTTCACCAACGTCATCGCGCTGATCAGCAGGGTCAGCAGGGCGTAGGTGGTGGTGGAAGAGGAATCGGGGACGACGGGAGAGTCGTTCTCTCTGGGATCGCTGTCCTGCTCTGTGGAGACTGACTCCGATTCGCCCTCCTCTTCATCGCTCCAGGATCCCAACTCTCTTTCGGTGCTAGAAATCCAGGCGACGAGTTGGGACAGGACCTGTCCCAAGGTTCGGGCTCCCAGGCCGCCGCAGAGAACGGTCGTCCACTCTATGGCGGAATGGATACCATTGCCGAACTCGGCTCCGGATACCCCTGAAAGGTCCGAGGGTTGGGCGCTCCACAGCAGGCTGATCTCGGTCAATGCCAGAGCTGGCAGCACTTGGAGAGCGGAGGATAAAGAGGATGAGTGGGGGTGCAATCCCGGTCCCGTCGCCAGGGCGGCCATCAACATCAGACGAGGCACGGGATTGAGGGACTGGGAATCCCCCTCTTGCCAGGCCAGCAGTGCTCCCATCAGCAAGATGATCGTCGTCGTCCAGCGGAGGATCCAGAGGGCGCGAGGCGCTCCAGGGATGTGTCGCCAACTATCCCACAGCGCCAGGCCGATGATCGTCAACAGCACGCCGCCCGCTGTGCCGATCAGGATGAGGCCGGGTGTCACGCTATGCCTCCCCGTTTTCGGTTCTCTGTGCCAGCGGTGGCAGGGGGTCCCCCGTCGTTTCGACCTGTTCTCCTTCTCGCAGCCAGATGCGGCGAGTGGGCCATATCAGGCACCCGACCAGGCCGACGACGAGGAGCACCACGCCCGCGGCGGTGAACCAGAGGCCGGGATTGAACACGGCGGTCAAGCGGGCGTAGGGCAGACCGTCCAGGTGCAGCTTCACGTCCCCCACCGCCAGCTCGGTGTCTTCTTCTATCACTGTCTGCTGGATCAACCGTCCGGGTGGGCTTTGGTACATTTGGACGAGTATGGGGTCGAGGAGATCGGCCGTGGGATTGCGGATGGATTCTGTTTGTGGTGTCAACCGGATGTACAGTTGGGCCTCTGGTATGGCAAGGACCTGCTCTTCGGTGAGGGCTATTGCGAGTTGAGGGAGCGGCGGAGACCCGGCTGCGCGCTGCAACGCCAACGGTTTCCCGGTCTCGTCGTAGGCATAGGCTCGTACACCTGGAACCTGGTCCGTGATGAACACCACAATTCCGGGGCTGTGCGCCGCGCTGCGAGCTGTTTTGTCCAGCACGATCCAGCGGTTGGTGTTGGGTATGAGGGTGCGTTCGCCGCCCTGGACGATCAGGCCATCCACCTGCCAGCCCCACAGGTGGGTGAGGAGAGCTCCCAACAGCAGCAGCAGCCCGCCGGTCTGGGGCAGGAGAGGGAGCAGGTCCGCCCACGGCCAATGATCGGCTTGGTGGAGGGGGGGCGCGCTCAGTACACGGTGGCGATGGGACAGCGCGCCCAATACGTTGGGCAGGGATGTCGCGGCGAGGGAGCGCCATTCTGTGGCAGGCTGGGTCACGGTGCGATGCTGCCACAGTTGGTCAATTCCTTCGATCAGGTGGAGCAGCAGAGTAGCAGCCAGCAGTATCAGCAGGAGGCGGAGACCGAGGGAGCGTGTGACGTGGAAAAATCCCAATGCTTGCATCGTGGATGTGGCGTTGCCAAAGCGGGCCTGGGCATCGGAAAGCCACTGGGCGTAGGCGGCCGGGGGCGGAGGGTCCGATGTGGGCATTTGGGGCAGCCAGGTCGCCAGCAGCAACCCTGCTGCAATACAGAGTAGCAGGGCTGCCATCCACTGATTGCTAGTCGCGATCTGCCACACCATGCGCCAGGGGTCGCGTTCGGTTTGATCAATCATTTGCTTGCCACAGTTCGGCCTATCTGAGAGGATAGGTCCCACCTTTGGGACTGGCGTAACAAGAGCCACCCTTGGGAATTGAACCCAAAACCGACCGCTTACGAAGCGGTTGCTCTGCCGATTGAGCTAGGGTGGCGTGGACGATATTATACCAGCATCGGGGGTGGTTGGCAAGTAACCGTTCAGACGCCAGGTGCGAGGCACTTGTTCACGTGATTTCAACGGCTTGCCAACACCGGTTACGTATCGAATCTGCCTGGTTTTGTGGCAAAAGTGCGTCGCACCTGAACGCTTACGTTGGCAAATCTGCAACTTGATGGGATTGAGAATTGACGTATAATCGGGTGACGGAGAGAATATTATGTCTCAACCTCAGACGAGCACTACTTGTCTCGTGTCTGCCCATTGGCGGCGCAATCTGGTCGTCATCTGGTTTGCTGAACTAGTGGCGATTATCGGTTTTAGCGTCATTCTTCCTATTCTACCCCTCTACATTCAGGAATTGGGCGTGCAAGGCGACCGGCAGATCAGGTTGTGGTCGGGGATTATCTTTTCTGCCCACGCGGTGACGATGGCAATTTTCGGCCCTATCTGGGGCGCCTTGAGTGACCGGTATGGGCGCAAGGTGATGGTGGAGCGGGCAATGTTCAGTGGGGCTGTGTTGGTCGGTTTGATGGCTCTGGCCCAGAATGTGCAGCAGGTGGTCATTCTGCGACTGTTGCAGGGCGCACTGACCGGCACGGTCACTGCTGCTACCGCCCTCGTCGCTACCTCTGTGCCCCGAGAGCAGGTGGGTTTTTCCCTGGGCACGTTACAGATTGGAATCTACCTCGGGGCTTCGGTGGGGCCGCTGTTGGGAGGATGGGTTGCTGACATGTTCGGCTACCCGGTGATTTTTATTGCAACGGCAGGGCTGTTGTGCCTGGCAGCGGTGAGTATCCTGTTGTTTGTGCGGGAAGAATTTCACCCCGCTGCGCCTGCGAGGCCTTTGTCCCCGTGGTTGTCCAAGGGAGGGATGAATGAATCGCCCGCAGCCTTTGCGAAGCGCTTGACGCTGCACCAACGTGTGTGGAATCGCCTGGCTCCCATAGTAGGGTCGTCGGTGCTGCTCGGTCTGCTGGGTGTGCGTCTGATGATGCGGCTGGCATCGCGCCTGGTGGGTCCGGTGCTGCCGCTCTTTATTCAGGACCTGGTCGCCCCAGATGCGCCCGTGGCCTCGATCGCCGGTTTGGTCAGCGGCCTCAGCGCGCTGGCCGGGGCCGTGGGAGCGTTTGGGCTGGGGCGGTTGGGCGACCGGATCGGGCATCGCGTGGTCTTGATCGTTTGCGCGGCGGTCTCTTGTGCCTGTTACGTGCCCCAGTACTTTGTGACCGGGACCGGGGGACTGATGGTCTGGCAGATGGGAGCCGGGCTGATGATGGGAGGGGTGCTGGCCTCTGTCAGTGCATCGTTGGCCCATGCAGCACCGGAGGGACAGGAGGGCATCGTGTATGGCCTGGATGCCAGTGTGGTTTCGGTCGCGAATGCCATCGCGCCGATGGTGGGCAGCGCGCTGGCGGCCTGGTTGGGATTACGGGTTCCCTTTCTATTCGCCGCTATCGTTTTTGGGCTGGCCGGGATCGGCGTTGTCTGGTTGCTGCCTGGTCGCTCGGTCTCTTTGGAAGGGGGACGTCGCTTGCATCAGGGCATAGGTGACGAGCATCGCCACGAGCCCGCCCCCATCGAAGGCGATGAAGCGGCACCCCGTTCTGACGAGGGGAGCGTGTCCCAGCGGCAGAGTCAGCAGCATCCACATCTCACCGCTCAATCCGATTATCTGTTGGATGATGACGATGGTGAACAGCCAGCGGTAGCGCCAGGGATGCCAGATCGCCAGCGGGTAGGTGACGTTCCACATCAAAAAGAGGATACCCACGCCGCGCACGAGCATCTGGCCCGGCACGCCGCTGACCTCGAACCCGGGGGTATAAGCTGCTGGTCGGACGATAAAGGCTATGGCGCAGGTGACGTTGAAGAAGAAGACGGTGCTCAAGGCCAGGCGGGCCAGCCACAGCGCGATGTGGTGACGGGTCATTTCCTCTCTCCATACTGAGTGGGTGTGCTTGCACGCATACCTAAAGTATACCATTCTGGGCCGACTTGCCCAAATCGAACCTTTGTTGTACCATCACTTGAGAAGAGATGAGAGGATAGAATGGCATGATGGGCGAGAATCTTGTGCAGCAGGGAATCGCGGCTCTCAAAGAGGGACGCAAAACCGAAGCGCGCAGCTTGCTGGCCCAGGCCGTGAAACAGGAGCCGACCAACGAGATGGCCTGGATGTGGCTGGGGGGCGTGGTGGAGACGGACAAGGAGCGCCGCTTTTGTCTGGAGCGGGTTCTGGCGATCAATCCTCAGAACGACACGGCGAGACGAGCCTTGCAGAGGTTGTTAGCCGGTGCGGGACAGCCGCCACCAGCCCGCGAACCTGTGGTGAGGGAGCCGGTGGAGCAGGCGGCGTTGGACAAACCGATCGAGCAAGCCGGGCCGGCCGAGGGGGATGAGCTTGAAGATTCCCAACTGGCTGCCGAGTCGGTTGAGGGAGAGGATGAAGGGTGGAGCGACGCCGGGCCTGACGAGTCGGTCGAATCCGACCGCTCCGCAGAGCGGGACGAGCTTGCAGCGCTGGCCGATACCCCTCCAGGGCGACCGAGTACGCTCGTGATCGTCGGCGGGGGACTGTTGGCTGTGGCGTTTATCGTTCTGGCTGCTCTCTTTTGGGCGCTGGGCACTGGGGCGCTGTCTTGGGGAAAGGCGACGTCTACGCCGGCGCCGACGGTGCAAGCGCTGCCCACTTTTACTGTGGCGTTGACCCCGTCGCCCAGCCTCACGCTGCCGCCCACGTGGACACCGCGCGACACGTACACTCCTCAGCCGACGTGGACGTTTCTCCCCTCACGCACGCCGCGCCCGACCTATACGCCATTCCCCAGTTGGACGCCCACGCTGACGGGAAGCCCCACCATCGCCCTGCCGCCGACGATCACGCCGACGCTGACCGTCACGCCAACGCTGCTGGTGACTCCTACGTCCACCCGGGCTTCGAGCTGGGTGCCAACGCCTCGCATTACGGTGCCGCCGACCTGGACTCCGCTGCCCACCTCGACGCCCGCGCCGGGCATGACCCTGCCGCCGACCTGGACTCCGCTGCCCACCTGGACCCCTCGGCCGGGTGAGACGGCGACACCGGAGAACGAGTGATATTGGCTATCTTTATCAGGGGGGAGGAATCGAGATGGGAAAGGTCTATCTGCACAAGCCCGGCGCGCGAGACGAGTACCTGGGACGGGTCGAATCGGACAGCGGGCGAGTCTATCAGCACCGGTTTGGCCCGGACGAGTATCTGGGGCGCGTGGAACTGGATACCGGTCGGGTGTACAGGCGTCGGGCTGGCTTGGATAAACGTCTGGGCCAAGTGCGCCTGGGTGATGGGCGAATCTATGAGCGCCGCTTCGGTCTAGACCAGTACGTGGGCCAGGTTCGGGCGAATGGCCGGGTGTATGGTCACAGATCGCTGGGAGCGGACAGGTATCTGGGGCGTATCGAGGGGATGAACTCGTTGGCGGAGGGCGGAGCGGCGTTTTTCCTGCTCCTGCGCCCCGTCGTCGAGGGGGCCGATATCGAGGCTCAGGTGGCCAAAAGTGTCGATGAGGCCAAGAAATCGGCATAGGACCTGTGATCTGTGGGCGCTTTGGCGTCGGAGGTGAGAATGACTGAACAATTATCACTGCCCGAAGTGGATCCGTTGGCGACGGATGCTGACGAGGCTCCATCGAAACCTGCTGTACCGGTGGGAATTACGTCCAAATCCTCGCTGCGTACCGCGACAGCCGCCTTCGAGGTCTATATGGGACAGCGGGGTTTTGCCGAGAATACGATCAAGGCCTTTCTCTCCGATCTCGGTATCCTGGTAGAGTTTATGGGAGTGGGAACGGCCATCGAGGCGATCTCTACACGGGATTTGAACCGCTTTACCCACTGGCTGGTGCACGATCGTGGAGTACCGTGCAATCCCAAATCACTGGCTCGTCGCGTGACGACGTTAAAAGTCTTTTTTAGCTGGCTGGCCGAGGCCGGGGTATTGTCCTCCGATCCATCCGATCCCGTGATCCACAAGCCGGTGATGACGCCCTTGCCCGATATTCTCTCCGATGCCGAGATTGAACGAGTGCTGGCGGTGACCCAGTCCCTGCGCCACGGCGAAAAACCCGACGCACGCCCGCATCTCTTGGTCACGCTGCTGCTCCACACCGGCATCAAAAAGGGGGAATGTATGGGGATTGTGATGAATCATTTTGACTTGGACCCGTCACAGCCCGTGGTGTGGATCCGTTACGCTGATCCCCGGCGCCGCCACAAGGAGCGCAAGCTCCGCCTGCCGGTCTGGTGGCCGACGGTGCTGGCCGAATATCGCTCTCAATACCAGGTGCAGGAGACGCTCTTTTCCTGCACGGCCCGCAACCTCGAGTACGTTCTGGCCGGCGTCGCAGAACAGGCAGAAATCGTTGGGGGAATGTCCTTCGAGATGCTCCGGTGGACGTGTGCTGTACGGGATTACAAGGCTGGGATGGAGGGGGACAGGCTGCGCCAAAAGCTGGGGGTCTCCAAGATTACCTGGCGCGAGATGAAGCTCAAAATCACGCAATTGGCCGCTCCGGCCCTCTAGAGATAGTCCCGTTTCTCCCCTGGGGGAATCCGGGTTGCTAGTACTGGCTGATGGGAATGAACACGCGGAAAGAGGTGTAAGACTGGTTCAGGCTGAGATAGTCATTGTTCCAGCCGCCGATGGCATAGATAGATGTGCCCAACACCGCCACACCCGGGCTGCGCCACGTTCCGATCATCGGGGTGTCAATGGCTTGCCAGCGGTTGCCTTCGGGGCTGTACCGTTCGTTAAAGCCCAGATAGCTGGTCCAACCGCCCCCGCCGATGGCGTATACCTGGTCGCTTAGATTGACCAGCCCCAGCCCGCCTCGCCCTACGATCAGAGGGGCACAATCCTCCCACGTATCCTGGGTCGAATCGTAGATGGAGCACTGGGTCAACTCTTGTTTCCCGTCGTATCCACCCACGACATAGATCTGTCGTGACGTGGTCGCAGCGGCGGCCAGGCCGCGCGGGCTGTTCATCGGTGTCCCGGTGGACCAGGTATCGGACTCGGGGTCGTAGATGAGCACCGTGGCCACGTATCGCTGCCCGTCCCATCCGCCAAAGAGATAGAGTTTGTCGTCCCGGCTGGTCAGGGCGTAGGCGCAGCGGGGGTCTGGTAGAGGGCTGGCTTCGCGCCAGACATCGGTCGAGATTTCGTATACCTCCATCGCCTGGATCGGGGAGTGTTCGTCGTCACATCCCCCTGGCACGTAGATGTCCGATCCCAGCACGACCGCCGACACGTAGGCGACCGGGCGGGGCTTGGCGCTGCCTCGGGTCCAGATGTTGGATTCGGGGTCATAGATTTCGACGGCGGCAGTGGCGCCCTCCGAGGTCTGCCCGCCGATGGCAAAGAGGCGCTCCTGGGCAGCGACGAGGGCAAAGTAAGCGCGGCGGGTGGGCATTTGAGCTTGTTCGCGCCACGGGGATTCGCCGGTTTCGGTCTCGGCAGCGGTTATTTGTTCCGGCGCAAGATCGGGAGGTAGTCCCAGCGCGTTGCCGGCTTCGGATCGCTCGCGCGGCCAGGTAATGGTCAAACCGCTGACTACCAGCAGGAGGGCGGCGATCAGGGCCACTCGCTTGGGCCAGGGCAAGGGGGGCTGGATGATAATGGGGGCTCCTCGTTGCCCTTCAGCCTGGAGACCGGCCTCTCCGTCCGGTTCCTCGAGTCCCTCCACGGTTACCCAGCCCTCGCGCACGGCGATCATGGTCGCTTCGGTGCGCGATTCAGCCCCCAGTTTGGTATAGATGTTTCGCAGATGAACCTTGACGGTGTTGACACTGATGCTCAGCTTGTGAGCGACCTCCCGGTTCGTGATGCCGGTTGCCACCATCTGCAAGAGTTCTATCTCGCGCTCAGTGAGTTCTTCACCCAATTCAGCCATATGTCTCTGCGACTCGCTGCCCCATTTTTTACCTGCTCGCTGGGCGTGTCGGCTGGATTATAACACAGAGGGTGTTGTGAGCAAGCAGGGAGAAGACGGACAGCGCGGAATCAGGAGAGCGTCCACAGGATGATTTCGGGTGGGGCGAGGAAGCGGGCGCGGGGGGCGCCCAACCCTTCTACGCCCAGCCCGCGGCTGACGTACAGGGTGGTGCCCCCCTCTTCGTACCGCCCCATCTCGTATCGCTTCCAAAAATCGGAGCTGGTGACGATGGCGCCCCAGAGGGGCAGTCGAATCTGACCGCCGTGGGTGTGCCCGCAGAGATAGAGGTCCACCTCCATTCCGACCGCTTCGGGCATCAGGTCGGGGGAATGGTAGAGCAAGAGGGTGAACGGCGAGGGGGTTCCAGATGGGCCGTCCAGCAGACGGCGGAGGCGCGGGATATCTCGACTCCGGTCTGCTGTGCAGCGCAACCCGACGAGCCGCAGTGTGTGACCGTTGAGGTGTAGGTCTTGAATCTCGTCCAGCAGCCAGATGATGGGCAGGTCACTGAAAATTCGCGGCACGATCTCTGGGCGATCCACTGGCGGGCTGCCGGTGATGGCGTAGACGGGGCCGGGAGCGTGAGCGCAGATCTGGGCCAGCAGGTCGTGGGCCTGGGTTTGGGCCTGGGGATCGTTCACGGAGGAGAGGTTGAGATAGTCACCGGTGAGGACGACGACATCGGGGGCTAGAGCCTCGATCTGGTGGAGCAGGTTTCGTTCCCGGGGGGTGATCCCCTCGACATGAATGTCGCTGATGTGCAGCAGGCGGATAGGAGGGTGGCCGTCCAGCTTGGGGGATTGGAGGGCCATAGAGGTGACGGTGAGTTGGAACGGTTCGATCCAGGTGGCGTATAGGGCAGCGGCGAGAATCGCGAGCTGCAGCGCGGTGGTCAGGAGCAGACCGGGCAGCGTCGGCCAGGCCAATCCCAGCGCCGCGTGGATAGCGGTGCGGGTGAGGGCCAGGGCCAGCAGGGGCGGGGTGACGGGTCCGAACGAGCGGCCTGCTCGGGGGAGCAGCGCCAGGCCGGTCCCGTCGGCCAGGATGGGGCCGAACAACAGGACCGCGGCCGGGAGGCGGAGGTCTCCCCAGGTCCAGCACCCTATGGCGGACAGCGCTAGCCAGGTCGGGGTGAGGGCCAGGGGGGGGATTCGTTCCAGGAATCCGGCGACGGTGATGGCGAGGTGGATATAGTTGGGTCGGTAGCCGGGGGGATGCGGGGGCTGAGGGGTCAAGATGGCGTTCCTGATTCCATGATGGCGCGTAGTAGGTCTGGCAGGTTGGTGATGATACCATCAACGCCCAAGCTGATGAGGCGGCGCATGTCGTTGGGATCGTCCACCGTCCAGGCGTTGATCAGGTAGCCCTGCCGTCGGGCCCAGGCCACGTAGCGGGCATTGACCATCGAATGGGCGGGATGGCGCGCTTCGTGGGGACAGAGGGGGGCCAGCCAGGCGCGACGCAGGGGGAGGGGCAGGTTGGGGGCGTAGAGCAGGCCGGTCGGAAGGTGAGGGGCGATGCGCTTGATCCGCCGCAGGGCGAAGGGGTTGAACGACGAGATGAGAACGCGGTCGCCCGACAGGCCGTGCCGTTCGATGGCGGCGATGACGGCCCGTTCCAGTCCGTAATCGCGCAGACGGGTGGTTTTCAACTCGACGTTCAGCAGCAGCCGATCTCCTACTGTCTCGAAAACCTGTTCGAGGGAGGGGATCGGTTCGCCGGCGAAAGCCGGGTCGAAGGTCGAGCCGGCGTCGAGTTCTTGGAGCTGGGCGAGGGTCATGTCGGTCACCTTTCCGCAGCCGTCGGTGGTGGCGTCCACGGTAAAGTCGTGGATCACCACCGGCAGACCGTCGGCGGAGAGGTGGATGTCCAGTTCGACGCCGTCGGCGCCCAGCTCGAGGGCCTTTTCAAAGGCGGACAGGGTATTGGGAGGGGCGGCGCTGCTCGCTCCGCGATGGGCGATGTTGAGCGGACGTCCGAGGGTCCGGTTTCCGGTTTTCCAGTTCACCAAGGTCTAGATTTCCACAAAGTAGGCGTCACAGGCCCGGTCGACCAGTTCCTTGCTCAGGGCAGGGGTGACGTTCAGATAGCGGGCTGTGTCTATCAATTGATCCACGAGGTCGCGGGGATGGCAGGATCGTCTCTCGCGGTTGTGCTTGAGATAGTGCTCCTGGATCAGGTAGGCCAGCGCCTTTTCATCGTAGGGCACGCCCTTGGCTTCGCACACACGGCGGAAAATCTCGCGATACTCCTCCCAGCTCGGATCCGTGATCTCGATCTTGTGCCGGATACGGCGTAGAAATGCCTCGTCCACCAGGTCGCGGGGGGCCAAGTTGGTGGAGAAGACGATCAGGACGTCGAAAGGAACCTCGATCTTGCGCCCGGTGTGGAGGGTGAGAAAATCCACCCGCTTCTCCAGGGGGACGATCCAGCGGTTGAGCAGGTCTCGTGGACGCACCTGCTGGCGTCCAAAGTCGTCAATGAGCAGCATGCCACCGTTCGCTTTTACCTGGAAGGGGGCTTCATAGTACTTGTTGTTGGGGTCGTACACCAGGTCCAGGGTCTCCAGGGTCAGCTCACCACCGGTGATGATGACGGGGCGTTGGACGCGGATCCAGCGGGGATCTATTTGTCGAGCAGGGACTGGTCCTTCGGCGGGGACGTGGTTGACGTTGTCGAACAGCCGGATCACTTGGCTACCGATCTCTATGGCATAGGGGATGTACATTGGATCGCCCAGGATCATTTTGCCGATGCTTTCGGCGATGGCGGTCTTGCCGTTGCCGGGATGGCCGAACAAGAAGAGGGAGCGCCCAGAGTTGACCGCCGGCCCCAGTTGGGAAAAGGTTTTTTCGTCAATGACCATGTGGGAGAGAGCCTGGCGCATGGTGCGTTGATGTACGACGATGTTGCCCACGGTCTGCCGGTGGATGGAGAGGGTATAGTCCTCCAGGGTGACGGGAGCCGGTCCGGCATATTGGCTCCGTTCGAGGGCCTCACGGGCTATGGCGCGCCCTCTTTCGGCGATGGCGTACTGGTAGGATGCCTCTGCGAACCCTCCGGTCCCTTTCACTTCGCATAGCTTTTCCCGTTTGAGAAATTCGAGGAGCTGATCCACGACGCCGGCGTAGGGGAGTTTCATCTCTTCGGCGATTTGAGCGCCCGTGATATTTCCTTCAAAATACATGATCTTGATCGCCAGGTCGGTGAGAAAACCCATTCCCAATCCTGTCTCTTCGACAGACTTGGGGGCTGGGGGATAGAAATCGGACCCTGCAGGGGCTTGTTGTGCCATATCTCGTACACTCCTGTTCACTCTCGTGTGTTGGGATGTATTATACTATCGGTTGCGAGAAGCGACAATCTGCCAAGGGGGCAGCTTGACTCGATCTAGTACGCGCCGCTCTCTCTCAGC
>DSDT01000255.1 GCA_011048615.1 Chloroflexota bacterium
CCTCCAATAGTCCCCCGCACCAGACCGGCGCGCCCCGCTCCCGGCACAGATCGTGGATGCGGCGGGCCTGGGCCAGTCCCCCGACGCGGGCCGGCTTGATGTTGATGATGCGACAGCTCCCCAAGTCCAGCGCCGCCCGGGCGTGAGCCGGTGTGTGGATGGATTCGTCCAGGCAGATGGGGGTGCGCAACCGGGGCTGGAGCAGGCTGTGCTCGTACATGTCGTCGTGGGCCAACGGCTGCTCGATCATCAGCAGGTCGAAATCGTCCAGCGCGGTCAGGTGGTCGGCGTCCTCCAGCGTGTAGGCCGAGTTGGCGTCCACCATCAGCGGCACGTCGGCCCAACGGCAGCGCAGCTCTCGCACCACGTCCAGGTCCCAGCCGGGCTTGATCTTTACCTTGATGCGCCGATACCCCTGCTCCAGGTAGCCCTCCACCAGCGTGAGCAGGTCGGCCAGCGAATCCTGGATCCCCACGCTGACGCCGCAGGGGATGTGAGAGCAGGTGGACCCCAACAACTGGGCGATCGAGACCCCCTGCTGCCGCGCCTCGACGTCCCACAGCGCCTCTTCCAGGCCGGTCTTGGCCATCGGATGACCGCGCACCAGGGCCATCCGCTCAAAGACCTGGGCCGCCGCATCCACCTCCTGCCCCAGCAGCATGGGGATCAAGAAATCTCGCTGGACGTGCCAGGCCGTCTCGACTGTCTCTGAGGAATACCACGGCCCATCCTCGACCGGCGACTCGCCCCAGCCCTCCACCCCGTCGGCCCACACCGTGACCAGGATGGTGTCCCGCCCATAGGCTCGGCCAAAACTGGTCTCAAAGTGACCCTTGAGGGGGATCTTGACGTACCGCAGCTCGATCTGCTCGATGCGCATACTTTTGCCTCCAAATGTGAACAGTGAATGACGAATGGCGAATTTGTCTAGGGGGATTTCATTCGCGCTCGGCCAGGGGGCGCAGAAAGGTCACCGCGTACTCACCCAGCCGTTCCAGTACGTATCCCCCCTCTTGCACGACGACGGTCGCGATCTCGAGGGCGGCGACGCGCCGCCCGATCTCTTCCAGGCCGGCCGCGGTCACATCAAAGCAGCCTACCTCGTCGCCGGTCATGATATCGAACCCGACCGAGACAACCAGGAATCGGGGCGCAAACGCGCGGATGACGGCCAGCGCCTCATCCAGGGCGGCCAGGTAGCCGGCGTCGTCGGTGCTGCGCGGGAGGGGCCAGTTCCAATTGCTGCCCTCCCCCGCTCCCACGCCTCGCTCGTCGGCCTCGCCCCAGTAATAGGGATAATCCTCGTCGGGATGGGCGTGAAGCGAGCAGTAGATCACCGTGGGATCAGCGTAAAAGATGGCCTGTGTGCCATTGCCGTGATGATAATCCACGTCCAGGATGGCGACCCGACATCCCCGCGCTCCCGCTTGCAGCGCCCGGGCTGCGATAGCCGCGTTGTTCAGATAGCAGAACCCACCATACAGATCGGCGGCGGCATGATGACCGGGCGGGCGACACAGCGCGTAGGCCACCGACGCGCCGGCCTGCACCAGATCGGCGGCCGTCAGAGCGGACTGGGCGCTCCAATAGGCCGCCTCCCACGTCCCGACCAGGATCGGGCTGCCGAACCCAAAGGCATAGTAGCCGGCCAGCCCAGCCAGGGAACGGGGCTTGCGCCCGGTGTGCCGGGTGGCAAAGGTCCACGGAAAGACCGGCCCCTCACCCCAGCGCAGCGCGCTCTCTGCATAGACGGTGCGCAGAAAATGGACGAACTCGGCGTCGTGGACGGCCAGGATCGGATCCAGGCCGTGATCGGTGGGCGGGATGACGGCCGTCCAAGCAGCGGATTGCACAGCGGTCAGGATCGCCTCGGCCCGGGCCGGGACCTCTTCCACGGTGAAGGGATGCCCTTCCAACAGGACCCGGTCGGTGGTGTGCAGATGGTGTCGTTCGGTGTAGACCGTCTGCATCGCCGCTCAGACCCTCAGGCAGGCCACGTCGTGTCCCGGAGCCACGGGGTGCAGCCGTGGGTCCATCTCCCGGCACGCGGGGATGGCCTCGGGACAGCGGGGGTGAAAGCGGCAGCCCGGCGGTATGTCAATCGGATTGGGAATCTCGCCCTCCAGGATCACCCGCTGGCGCCGGCGGCGGGGGTTCGGCACCGGGACGACGGAGATGAGGGCCCGCGTGTAGGGGTGGCGCGGCTGGGAGAGCACCTCGACGGTCGGCCCCAGTTCGACGATCCGCCCCAGGTACATCACCGCCATGCGGTCAGTGAAAAAGCCGGCCGTCGCCAGATCGTGGGTCGTGTAGAGGATGGTGATGCCCCGCTCCCGGCGCAGCGCCCGCAGCAGGTTCAGAATCTCGGCCCGGATGGAGACGTCCAGCATCGAGACCGGCTCGTCGGCGACCAGCAGCTCTGGCTCCAACACCAGCGCCCCGGCGATGACGACCCGTTGCCGCTGTCCGCCGGATAACTCGGCCGGGAAGCGATCCCAAAAGTGATCGGCCGGCGCCAGTCCACACGTTTCCAGCGCCGTCCGCACTCGCTCCCGCCTCTCGGTCCGCGACGGAGTCAGGCGGTGAATGTCCAGCGGCTCGGCCACGATGTCGAAAATCGTCTGGCGTGGGTTCAAGGATTCGTAAGGGTCCTGAAAGATCATCTGGGCCCGCTCGCGCAGCGTCATCACCCGCCGCCGGCGGCTCAGAGGGACCAGGAACCGATCCGCCGCCTCCAGGGAAGCCCCATGGCCCCGGCTCCATTCGGTCACGTCGTAACCATCGAACAGAATGTGGCCTTCGGTCGGCTGCTGCAAGCCCAGCACGTTCATCCCCACGGTGGTCTTGCCGGAGCCGGACTCGCCGACCAGGGCGAGGATCTCGCCGCGCTGCACGGTAAAACTGACCCCATCCACCGCCCGGACGGAGCGGCGGGGCCGCCGGGCCAGGACGTCACCCACGTGGCGTGGGATGGGAAAATACTTGTGCAGATTGTCTACCTGGAGAATGGGGGTGGATCGCATCTCCATCAGCCCACCCTCCTGACCGAATGACAGGCCGCCCAGTGACCGGGTTCCAGTTCGACCAGCGGCGGCGCGGTCTGCGCGCAGATGGCACCTCGCTCTGGGCACTCACAGCGCGGCTCGAACCGGCAGCCCGCCGGCAGGTCGTCCAGCCGGGGCGGATTGCCGGGGATGGAGGCCAGGTCGGAATCGGGTTCCTCCACGTCGGGAAAGGCCTCCAGCAGGCGCCGGGTGTAGGGGTGCTGGGGTGTGTTGAATATGACGTCGCTGCTCGCCTTTTCCGCCACCATGCCGCCGTACATGACCAGCACGTCGTCGCAGGTCTCGGCCACCATGCCCAAGTCATGGGTCACCATGATGAGCGAGAGCTCCAGTTCCGCTTGCAGCCGCTCCAACAGCTCCAAAATCTGGGCCTGGATCATCACGTCCAGCGCAGTGGTCGGCTCGTCGGCGATGAGGACACGGGGGTTGCAGGCCAGGGCCATGGCGATGACCGCCCGCTGCCGCATGCCGCCGCTGTATTGGTGGGGGTATTGGCGGCCCCGCTGAGGCGGAATGCCGACCAACTGGAGCAGTTCCCCGGCCCGCTCGCGGGCGGCGCGGCGCTGCTCCACGACGTCGTGAATCTGGAGCGCCTCCACGATCTGGCTCTCCACGGTGCGGACGGGGTTGAGGGCGTTCATCGCCCCCTGAAAGACCATCGAAATCCCACGCCAGCGCACCTGGCGCATCTGCGACTCGCTGTACTGCAACACGTCTTGCCCGTCGAAGAGCACTTGCCCGGAGACGATGCGGCCCTCCTCCGGCAAGAGACGGAGCAGGGCCATCATCACCGTCGTCTTGCCGCAGCCGCTCTCGCCGACGATGCCCAGCGAGCGGCCCTGCTCCACGCTAAAGCCCACATCCGCCACCGCGTGCAGCGGTGTGCCGTCATCGGCCACATAGTCCACCGAAAGATTGCGCACCTCCAGAACAGCCATCCGTCTCACCTCACTCCCCGGCCCCATCGGCTTTTGCCAGCGGCGGGACGCCCACCGCCAACGCCACCATACGCCGGGCGTCGAACAGGTGATGCGTGCGCAGGCGGGGGTTGACGATCTGGTCCAACGTGTTGCCGATCAGGATCAAGGACAGGCTGACCCAGACGATGGCAAGCCCCGGCGGCAGCAGAAACCACCAGGCCTGGCGGCTGATGGCCCGCTCGAAGGCAAAGTTGAGCATCATACCCCAACTGATCAATGTCGGATCTCCCAACCCCAAAAAGGCGAGGGACGACTCGGCCAGGATGGCGACCGAGATGTCGAGCACCGCCTGGGCGATGACGAGGGGCACCACCTGCGGAAAGATGTGGCGCAGGATGATGCGCGGGGCGCTGGCGCCGAGGGAGCGCGCCCGGAGCACGAACTGGCGTTCCTTGACCGAGAGCACCTGGGAGCGCACCAGCCGGGCCGTGTAGGTCCAGCCCAGCAGCCCAATCACCAGGATGATGTTGGTCAGACCGCGCCCCGTCACCGCGATGATGACCAGCATCAGCGGCAGATCGGGGATCACCATCAAAAAGTCGACCAGCCGCATCAGCCAGTTGCCCACCCGCCCCCCATAGAAACCAGCCACCAGGCCCACCGTCGTGCCGATGAACATGGACATGAAGGAGGCCGTAAAGCCGACGATCAACGAGACCCGCGCCCCATAGATAAGTTGACTCAACACGTCCTTGCCGGCGTCGTCCCGACCCAGCAGGTGCTCGGCATCGGGGGGGGCCAGGATGTCGTCGGGCGTCACCTGGACCCGCACCTGGGGATCGTAGGGGGCCAACCAGGGCGCCAGGAGGGCGATCAGGATCACCACCAGGAGCATCCCGGCCCCGACGACCCCCATAGGGTTGCGCACGAACTGTTTCACTGCATTCATTCTCTCATTCTCACTTGTAACCGTTCAGACGCCAGGTGCGACGCACTTGCGATTTCAACGGCTTGCCAGCACCGGTTACGTATCGAATCTGCCTGATTTTGTGGCAAAAGTGCGTCGCACCTGAACGCTTACCCCTACTTTATTCCGCTTTGACGCGCGGATCGAGCGCCGAGTAGAGCAGGTCGGCCAGCAGATTGGCCGCGATGACGCTGATGGCCAGGAGCAGGAAACTGCCCTGCAACACGGGATAGTCCCGCTTCTGCACCGCCTCGTACATCAAGCGGCCCAGTCCAGGCCAGGAAAAGACCGTCTCCACCTGGATCGCCCCCCCGACGGTGTACCCCAGGGTGAGGGCGATCATGGTCACCATGGGCAGCATGGCGTTTTTGAGGGCGTGGTCGCGCAGGATACGAAAGGTGCTCAACCCCTTCGCCTTGGCGGTCAGGATGTAATCCTCGGACAAGACCTCCATAGCACTGCTGCGCATGATCAGGATGTACTCACCGGTATAGACCACGGCCAGGGTGATGGTGGGCAGGATGAGGTGCTTGCCCACGTCGAGCCAGTAGGTCAAACCGGCCTCTGGTTTCAGACCGGCCGTGACCATCCCGCCCACGGGCAGCCGGCCGCGGGCCAGGATCAGCAGGATGATGCCCAGGAAAAAGGTGGGCAGCGCCCAGCTAAAGAGACCCCACAGCAAAATCGCCAGGTCCAGCCGGGTGCCGCGCCGCCACGCGCCGATCAATCCGGCAGTCATGCCCAGGACGACGGCCAGGAGGTCGCCGCCCAACAGCAGCACCACCGTGCGCCAGGCCCGCTCGGCCAGCAGGGTGGAGACGTCCTGGCGATGGGCAAAGGAGATGCCCAGATCGCCGCGCAGCAGGTTACGCACGTAGGCGGTGAACTGGCTGTCGAAAGCGCCGATCACATCTCCCTCGTGCAGCCGCTCTCCGTCGAACCAGACCGGCTTGTCAAGCCCGAAATTGGTCCGGATGCGCTCTTGGGCCTCGCGGGTCATGCGGGGACTGTGGATGATCAGCCGGACCGGATCTCCGGGCAGGATGCGAAAGAGCAAAAAGTTGAAAAAAGCTACCACGATCAATGTGATGAAGGCGAAAAAGATCTTGCGGATCAGGTAATCTCGACGCTGCATCGTCACCTCGTTGGGCGTCCGGCCACTCCGTCAGAGCGGCAGGGCAGCCGGACGCCGTACGCTATCAGGGCAACTGCAAGAGTTGTCCCTACTCGATGGGACTGCCCTGGAGAAAGCACCACTTCCAGAGAATGTCCCCGCATCCAAGCCCAAAGCCGGTGAAACGGTCGCTGCGGTAGGCCTGAATGTTGTCATAATAGGTCGAGACCAGGTAGGGCCGGTCGTCAAAGAGCTTTTGCTGCATCTCCCAGATCAACTCGCGGCGCTCTTCCTGATCCACGGTGACGGCCTGCTCCTCGTACATACGCTCGAAATCCTCGTTGCAGTAGCCGCTGTCGTTCCAACCGCCCTCCTCCCGCTGATCGCAGGTAAAGATGAACATCGCAAAGTCGGGGTCGGGGTCCAGTCCCCAGCCCCAGTAGATCAGGTCAAAGTCAAAGTCGGGATACAGCCCGATCAGGCTATCCTCATTCATCACCGTGGGCGGGGCCGAGATGCCGATCTGGGACAGGCCATCGGAGATGACCTCCAGGATGCGGGCGTTGGAGGCGCTGTCCGTGGCGTACAGGCGATACTCCATCGGGTTGCCCTCCCCGTCCTCCCGGATGCCGTCTCTGTCGGTATCCAGGTAGCCGGCCTCGTCCAGGATGCGGTTCCCTTCCACGGGATCGAACAGGATGGGCTTGATATCGCTGTTGTGCCAATCCCCCATCGAGGTTGGGAGCACCGTCGTGGCCGGTTCGCCATACCCCAGATAGCCCAAGGTGATGATCTGCCCCCGGTCGAAGGCGTACTCCATCGCCAGGCGCACCTGGGGGTCGTTGAGGCTGGCGGGCTGGGTGCCGTTCTCGTGCGAGTTGATGATCAGCTCGTCAATGAACAGCGAGTCCATGATCAACACCTCGACGGTGTCCGCGCTCTCCAGGGACTGCACCCCTGGACCGGGCACCATGTCTATCACGTCAATGTCCCCGGCCAGGAGGGCCTGGATCATCACGTCGTCGGTGGCAAACTCGCGGTAGACCACGCGGTCAATGGCCGGCCTGCCCCGCCAGTAATCCTCGAACGCTTCCAGAATCAGATACTCCCCCTCCACCCACTCGACCAGCTTGTACGGCCCGGTGCCGATGCCGGCTGCCACCCCCTCGAACTCCATGATCTCGTCGTAGGACATACCATCCCAGACGCTGGGGGGCAGGATCCAGGTAAAGAGCAGCAGAGCGGATTCCATATTGCCGACTGGATCAGAGAGTGTGACCTGAAGCGTGGTGGGGTCCAGAGCGACCACCTCCGCAAAATTGGCCAGGTAAAAACTAAAGGTCTCGATTTCGTTTTCGATGGTCCAGTTCAGGCTCCAGGCGATCTCTTCGGCGGTGCAGGGCGTGCCATCGTGGAACGTCACCCCCTCGCGGATCTTGAAGGTCCAGACCAGTCCATCGTCGGAAACGGTCCAGGATTCGGCCAGGTCAGGCTCGAAGGTATCAATATCCCCCCACTCGATCAGCGTGTCGTAAATCAAGTTGCGCAGGTTATAGTTGTACCAGCCAAAGGTCGGATTGGCCGTGTCCCAGATGTAGGTCGTGCCGACGTGCAGCGTGACCGGTTCGGGCTCGGTGGGCGGTTCAGCACCTGCTAGGGTCGGTTCCGCCGCCGGCGCTTCGGTGGGCTGAACTTGGGGCGCTTCCGTCGTCGTCTCTGGTTGAGGCTGGCAGCCGATCAAACTGGGTGCTGTCAACGCCAGAACGACGCACACTACCAGAAATCTCCACAGATTGGTCTTCACGTTACTCCTCCTTTTTCAAACGGCTAGATGGTTTCGTCCACAGTGAGCGCGGCATCCAGTGCCTCTTTTGATCTTCCCCTATCATCCCTCCTGCGATTTCACATCTCGCCCAACGCCCGGTCGAAGAACTCGACCAGGCGGGCGTACAGCCGGGCCTGATTGGCCGGCTTGCTGATGCCGTGCCCTTCGTCCTCGAAAGTCAACAACTGGTAGGGGACGGCGTGCGCTTCCAACTGCTCCTTCACCTGGCGCACATTCTCCGGCGTCACGTTGGGGTCCTGCGCCCCCTGCACGATCAGCAGATGACCGTGAATATCCTGGACGAAATGGATCGGCGACCGCTCGCGGTACCGGTCCGGGACCTGGTCAGGGCGACCGCCCATCATCTCGGCGCTGTAGGGGCGCAGGTCGGGACGGGTGGTCTCGTAATCCACCACCAGGTCGGTCATGCCGCAGATGGGCGCGGCAGCGGCGATGATCTCTGGCGGGCGGTGCGTGATCTGGAACCAGGCGCTGTACCCGCCATACGAGGTGCCGGTCACGCCCACCCGCCCGGCCTCCGCCAGCCCGGCCTCGATCAGCGCCTCGGCCCCGGCGGTGATGTCGTCCTGCTCCCGCCCTCCCCAGCCGTCCTCCTTGATCCGCTCGCGATAGGCCAGCCCAAAACCGGTGCTGCCGCGATAGTTCACGTCCAACACGTTGAACCCCTGGGAGACCAAGTACTGGATCTGGGCGTTGAGATCGTCCTCCGAATGCCACGTCGGCCCGCCATGTACGTAGACGATGGCGCGGCGCGGGTTGGTCCGCGCCCGGTAGAGCCACCCCTGCACCTCCAACCCATCGGTGGAGCGCCAGCGAAAATCCTCGGCCGGCGTGAGCTGGTCGGCGTCCAGCTCGGTGCGCTCCCACACGTGGGTGAGAGAGGTCAGCGTGGACGGCGGCGCGAGACGCACTAGCTCGCAGGGGGAGGTGGCCGCATAATAGCGCGCGATCCAGGCCCCGTCGGCGGCCCGCCCCAGGGGACACAGATTGCCCCGCCGGGATGGAAACGGCGTCTCGATGCCAGTGGCCGGGTCTATGTACGAAGGGATGCGCCGTGCCTCCCGCAGCTCTTCGACCACGATCAGCCCATCCGGGGAGACTCGCGCGTCCTCGATAGAGCGGGCCGGATCGTCCAACAGCCAGATCATCTCGTCGTCAGGCCAGTGGTAGACGCCCAGGCTGTAGTGCTCCTGAGGGCGGCCGTCGCGGGACTCGGACAGGACAAGCAGCCGCTCCCCATTGGGGAACCACCAGGCGGATATCTTGACCTCGTCGCCAAAATTCAACAGTTCCCGGTCCTCCCGCCCCTCCACGTCCACCAGGTGAACCTGCGCCCCGGCCGGGTGGCGGTCCTTGCGCGTATAGATCAGGTGCGTGCCGGCCCGATTCAGGAGCGGCTTGCACCAGGCCGGGCGGTCGGGGCGAGCGATGGGCGTCCGCTCCCCACTCGACAGGTCGTGGCGATAGATCCAGGTCGGTTCCAGCACCCGCTCGGCGGCGAAATCATAGTTCACCCCGTAGAAAAGCGTCCGCCCATCGGGATGGAGACTGCCCCCGCGAATAAAGTAGGGCGGCCGATCCGGCGTGAGGGGCTGCATCTCACCGGGCCGGTCCACGTCCACGCGAAAGAGACGCTCTCGCTCGTCCCGATCGTGATCCTCGGCCACGATCACGGCCCGCGAGTCGAACGTCCAACTGACCCAGGTGGTGAATTCTGGGGTGTGGGTCAAAGGGACCGGCGCGGCCGAGCCATCAGCCAGCACGAGAAACACGTCCAGGTTCTCGTGGATGCGGTACCACTCGAAAGCGATCCACCTTCTGTCCGGGGACAGTTGAGCCTCGAACACTTCCGGAAGGGAAAGGAGCTGCTGCAAAAATGAATCTGGTTGTCTCATTGTCATTCCTCCGCTAAATGTCATTCGTCAGGCGCCAAGCGTCATCTAATGGTGTCTGACAAAGTAAAGGTCTCGCACCCGGCCTGCGCCGAGCGTGAGACCGGTGACCCGGCCCCCCTCGTCGCGCGTGAACCGCAGGGTGACGTCGTCTACCCAGAACAGGTCCTGGAAGCCCGGCCTAAGCGCCCTGGCTGGAGCGCCCCAGCGCTGGACCTGCAGCCGCCCCTTCGACTCTGTCAGATCGTAGGTCACCTGCAGGTCCGGGCTGGTGTACTCTCCCACATACTCGGCCAACTGCTCGACCGAGGGTGAAACGACCTCGATGGGACGCAGCGTATCCGGCCAATCTCCCTCCAGGCAGAGGTGCATCGCGTCCGGCCCCTCAAACCGAATGACGCCGTCGAGCGGTCCATCCACCAGGAGCAGCTCACTCTCGCCAACCGGCACGAGGGTGACCCGCTCCCCGCCCAGGTCCGCCGCCAGTGCGTCATCCGCCGCAGACAGCTCGATGATGGTCTGGGTCGCGTCGCTCCAATAGACGCCGACTCGATCCCGGAGAAATGAAGAGAGGGGCCGAAATCGGGGCCCTGCGCGCTCCTCGAACTGGTTCGCCAGGTAAATGTCCGCCACCTGGCGGGCCAGCCGCTCGGGGTTGACGGCGCTCAGGTTCGCCAGGCAGATCACCGAGAACCGCTGCTCTGGGAAACGGAGCAGCTCGGCCCGAAAACCCACGAAAGCCCCCCCGTGGCTGACCGTCCGCAGCCCTCGATATTCGCTCACCCGCAACCCGAACCCGTACTCTAGCATCTCCCCGCCGTTGAGCTGGCCCGGCGTCTGCGCCTGGCAGATCAACTCGTCACCTCCCCGCCCCAGCCGATTGTGGTACCAGTTCTGATCCCAACGGAACAGGTCCTCAACCGTGGTGAACAGGCCGCCGTCCCCCACCAGGTCGAGGGTGGTCTCGTCTATCCGCCAGCCCCCACCCTCCTGGGTCGAGTAGCCGGTCGCCCGCTGGCGCACGATCTGGGTGTGATCGTCGTGAAAATGAGTGCTCGTCATCCCCAGCGGCTCAAAGATGTGGGTCTGAGCAAACTCGCGCAAGGACTGCCCACTGACCCGCTGGACGATCAGGCCGAGCAGGTAATAGCCCGAGTTGCTGTACAGGTACTCGCTCCCCGGCACAAAGTTGAGCCCCGACTGCCGGACCAGCAGGTCGAGTGCCTCGTCGGCGGTGTAAAAATCCTCGTCCCGCGCGCTGGCCAATTCCATCAGGGTCAAATAGTCCCGCAGGCCGCTGGTGTGGTGCATCAGGTGTCGAATGGTGATGGGGGCCTCGTAGACGGGCAGCTCTGGCGCGTACCGGCGCACGTCGTCATCCAGCGACAGCCGTCCCTGTTCCGCCAGCAGGGCAACACAGAGCGCGGTGAACTGCTTGGACGTGGAGGCGATACGAAACGCCGTCCGGGACGAGATCGGCGCATCGTGCTCCAGGTTCGCCATCCCATACCCCCGCTGGTAGATCAACCGGCCGTTCTGAATGATCCCCACAGCGCAGCCGGGGGAATCGGGCCGATCCCACGCAGCGAACAGGCGGTCCACTTGGCTTTCCCGGCTCTCTTGTCCACTTCCAAGGACGCGCGCCAGAAAGTCCACGCGCCGCTGCTGAGCATCCACCACGTTTTCGGTCTTGAGGAAATCATGTCCCTCGTCCTCGTACAACACGAGCTCGCACTCCCGGCCCTGGGCGAGCAAGAGATCGCGGGCCTGCGTGGACTCGCTGGCCGGGCAGCGCACGTCGTGAGCGCCGCAAATGAGCTGCACCGGCGCGGCGACGCGGTGGAGGAAAAAGAAGGGCGAACGCTCGTAATACAGCCTCGCGTTCTCCACGGGGTGGCCGAAATTCTGAATGTCCCAATGCCGCAGGTCCTCCCGCGAGTTGAGATGACCGGTGAACCAGTTGAGGAACGGCACCACCGCCGAGCCGCCCGCCCAGCGGTCGGGGAAGCCGGTCAGGACGGTCATTGTCAGGTAGCCGCCCCAACTCCGCCCGGTGACGGCGATGCGGGCCGGGTTGGCCAATCCCTCGCGGACGAGATAATCCGCCCCGGCGACCACGTCCTCCGTCTCGCCGCCGCCGAAGTCGAACCGGCTGGCCCACTGCCACGCCCGGCCATAGCCGGTCGAGCCGCGATAGTTGGGAGCCAGCACCGCCCACCCCCGGCCGACCATGTGCTGGATCAACGGGTCCCAGGTCACCTGGGCGAGCCAATTGGGGCCGCCGTGGACGACCACCACCGCGGGGGGAAGCGCCCCCTCGACTCCCGGCGGCCGGTACAACAGTGCGGGCACGCGGGCGCCATCCAGACTGGGATAATGAATCTGGACGGGCATCGCCGCCCGGGCGACGGCGGCCCGTGAGACGGGCTGTCCTTCCAGGGAATCGGTCAACTGCCGCAGGTCACCGTCCCGCAAAGAGAGCAGCCACAGATCGGTGGGATGGCGGGGGTTGTCGAAGGCGGAAACCAACCCCTCGCCATCCGGGGTAAAGCGGGGCCGATAGCAGACCCCCGGCTCCACCTGACAGGAGAGACTGCTCCCATCCTCCAAATCGAGCACAACCAGCGAGGTCGCCGGTCCATCCCTGGCAACGTAGGCCAGCCGCCGCCCGTCGGGCGACCAATCCGGCTGCTCCTTCTCCCCGCCTCCCTCCGTCACCCAGGTCACCTCGCCTGTGGCAAGCTCGTAGATACCGAGATTGTAAACGCCCGACACGTCGGAGCAGAAAACGACTCGGGCGGCGTCCGGAGACCAACGTATATCCCTGGCGCAGAGCGGGCCGTCCGGTCCAGCGATGACCTGCTCCGCTCCACCCTCCGCCGAGACCAGGACGGTCCAGTATTCCTGGCCCTGGGCCTCCATCACCACCGCCAGCCAGCGGCCATCGGGCGACCAGTGGACCGCCCCGTCGGGGTGCGGCCAGTCGAGCAGGAGGCTGGGGGGACGATCCGCGTGAACCTCCAGCACGTAGGTGTCGAAGCGGCCGCTCTCGGCAGAGATAAAGGCCAACCGGGCGCCGTCGGGCGACCAGGAGAGGCTGGGCTGAATGGGGGCGTCAGTATTGGGCGTGAGGTTGGTGTGCCGCCCCGTCGCCAACTCGCAGACGTAGACATCGAAACGCTCGCTCCCATCCAGGTCCAGGACGTAGGCAAGGGATCGTCCATCGGGCGACCAGCGAGGGGCAAACTTGGCCCCTGCCCCACTGGTGACCTGCCGGGGCAGTCCGGAGCCATCCAGCGGCAGCAGGTAAACCTCCCACTGCCCAGTCCGGTTCCAGGAATAGGCAACCTGGGAGCCATCAGGAGCGACGTCGAATCCCTGATCGGGATCCACAAAAGGAACCCGCAGCCACGCCTCCAGGTCGAATCTGGAATCCGCCACCCCACAGCCTCTCTACTCTTTGAGCACCGGGGGCCAGCCTGCCGGCGGGGTCCAGGGGTCCAGGCGATGCTCGACATAGGTCGTCTGGCACGGGCGGCCGCGCCCGATCCAGGCTTGCAGCTTGCTCAAATCAATGATGATGCTAAAGACCGTCACCGCCTCGCCTTCGTGCTTGCAGATCGAGGCTGGATAATTGGCGTGATCGGATAGCAACTGCTGGAACCGATCCGGCGAGAGTTGTCCGTACTGCTCACGCAGGAGGCGGAGGGCGCGGTGATGGCGCAGGATAGAACCGCCAATGTCGCTGGGCTGGGCCTCGAACCTGCGCATCGGCAGGCTGACGTAATGGTTGGCGTGGGCCATAATGTCCCGGTCGGCGTCGTCAATATAGATCGGCTCGCAGTCGGTGGCCGACCCTTCCACGCTGTAGACCTCGCCGTGAACATCGGCGATGATGTTGTTATAGTTCGAGGCTCGCGTCTCCAAGAGACAGGCGTCCATCGCCTCCCCCAGGCGGCGCGCCGCCAGGATGGCGCGCACGATCAGCAGGCGGGGCACGCCAGGGCGGATGTCACGGCACGAGACCGCATTGCCAGTCATGCTGATGCCGGCGGCATTGAACCCGGCGCTGTAGACCAGGCCGCCGACCGAGACCCCCAGGAACTCGGGATCGTCACCAGCCTTGACCTTGAGAATCACCAGGTCCGGCTCGGTTTCGGCGGCCAGATCGTTGGTGTGGGCCAGCAACGTAGTGCCATCCACCGTCGCGCGGCCCCGCGCCGCAAAGTCGGTGCAGCCCCGGGGCGTCGGCGGCCCCGTCGAGCCAGCGACTTGCCACGCCGCTGGCTCCCACAGCTCCTCACACGCCAGCAGGAACAGCTCCTCGAACGGCAGTTCGGCCCCTTCTGCCACTCCCTCGATCTCTGCGACGAACTGGGGATAGGCCACGCGGCTGTAGGACAGGCA
>DSDT01000380.1 GCA_011048615.1 Chloroflexota bacterium
CTGTCAAAAATGTCCGCGCCCATGCCGGCCACGTCTCCCACGTTGTCCCCGACGTTGTCGGCGATGACGGCCGGGTTGCGGGGGTCGTCCTCGGGGATGCCGACCTCGATTTTGCCCACCAGGTCGGCTGCGATGTCGGCGGTTTTGGTGTAGATGCCACCTCCGGCTTTGGCCAGCAGCGCCAGCGTCGAAGCGCCAAAGCTAAAGCCGAGCACGATCTCTGGCTCCCGGGTGAGCAGATAGACTATGCTCATACCCACAACGGCGATGCCGACCATCGCCAGCCCCATCACCGATCCGGCCCGAAAGGCCACGTCGAAGGCCGGATTGAGGCCCCGCTCGGCCGCCGTCGCGCTGCGGACGTTGGCAGAGACGGCGACGGTCATCCCCATATAGCCCGCGATGGCCGAGAAGACCGCCCCGGTTACAAAGGCGGCTGCCATCTTTAGCCCATAGACCGAATCTCCCTTGCTGATTCCAAACACGATGGCAATGATCAGCGCCAGCACGACCGCGATCATGATCAGCGCCACGTAGAGCTTTTTCAGGTAGGAAATGGCGCCCTGGCGGATCCAGGCGGCCACTTTGCGCGCTTCCTCGCTGCCCTCGTCTTGACGATTGACCCACACGTAGAGCCAGATCGCCACCCCGACCGACATCAGTCCCGAAATCAATCCCACCACAAGCCAGATGGTTTCCATTCTGATCTCCAATTACATGTTGGCAGAGCGCCACCAGCGATAATGGTGGGTCCGCAGTTCATTCTGTGAGGGCATCGGGAAGTAGGTCAGCCTTTTTTGGTTTCCCACAAAGATGCCGCTCTTGATGGTACGGTACGGAAACGAGGCCGGTTCCACCCGGTTGACCATCTTGGTGTGGACGATCTTGGTTCTCAAATCGACCAGGCACTGGCGCAAATGGGTGATATTGGAGTAAGGTAAATCCCCTACCGCTCCTCGCTCCGGGTCCTGAGCCAGTTGGTCCAGGCGCAGTTCCACAAAGCAGACCGCCGGCAGGGAGAGCAGGCTGGTGGGGTTCTTGACGATCAGTTCGTAGAACTGGCGCGGGCCGAGGGTGCTCACGACCAGGGGATGCACAGGGGCAATCTCCTGGTAGAGGTGTAACCCGCTGGTCTCTTGGGGCATTTCTGAGCTGGATTGCAGGGCGAGAGACCGTCCATCCTGGGTCACGAGGTAGAGGGTTTGGAGGGCCTCCAGCGACACGTGTTCCAGCACACGATAGACCGAGATGTAGATTGATCGCTTGGGGCTGCCATCCTCGTGGGGCACACAGCGCCGGATGCCCTCCTCGACGTCAAAGTACTCGTGCCGGAACCCCGGATTCAGCTCGAAGAACATTGCCTGCCCGCGCGATTTTTTGGCGCTCCCCACCGCGTAATAGACGCCGAACTCTTCCGGGGGCAGCATAGAAGCGATCAGTGCTTCGGGCATCATTGACAAGTACAGATGCACGTCCATAGATATCCCCTCCTTATCCTCCTGTTGAGTAGCAACTGTACAGGGCTATATTATACCACATTTGTCCGGATAGGATGACTTGTGCAGGCGGATCAAGTCAGTTGAGGGTGATGGGCGCGATGCGGTGACGGGTGCCAGAGTCATTGGCCCGCTATCTCGACGCTTTCCCCCAGCCTGACTCGGTCGGTGACGGGATTGCCGGCTTTGTCTATGACCGGTACGTTGACCACGGCGGGATAGGTGTACTGGCCGGCCCAGATCTGTGCTCGTCCGGCCGCTATGTCCGACGCCAGGATCAGCGGAAAGTACTCTACTACCAGGTCGCCGGCCTGCCACTGGGAGGTGGGGAATCCCGTTCCATCCTGTTGGCTGAGCAGCTTTTCCTCTCCGTCCACGAGATGGGTGAAGAAATGATAGCGGGTCCCGGAGGGTGGCAGCGTGCGGACCCACCAGGCCACCCAGACGTCCAGTTTCTCCCCCACTTGGACTGCCTCCGGCACGTGGTAGCCCAGGAAGACGGTCCCATTGGCAAAGGGGACGGCCTCAGGAAAAGGAGTCAATCCGGCTATGACGTCTTGACGATCCGGGCCGCTGCGATAAAAGATGCGGTAGCTCAGTCCATCGGGCAGAATGACGACCGGGCCCGGCTGCACGTGGGCCAGCCCCTCCAGCCGCCGCAAGACCGGCGTCAGCTCGGAGCTTGTTTCTGTGTCGTCTGGCACCGGTCCCACCAGGTAGATCACTTTGGAGCGATCCGGCACCGGCAGGGACCAACGTCCGTCGGCGAAGCGATGCGGATGGTCGAACAGCAGGGCCTCAAAGGTCGCGGGCGTCTCGTGCATCGCAGGATCCGTCCCGGAACCGAGGACAATGATCTCGGCCACGGATGGCTCGGCCAGGCGGAGCGCTTGTTGAGCGGCGGACCGGGTGTACTTGAGGGGGATGCCGTACCCGCCGGTGGAGGGGTGTTGATCCATAAAGTAGAGCAGCCGTCCGATGACCGCCCCTTGCCAGATCCCCCACGCCAGCAGTCCCCCGACAAGCAGCAGCGTCGCAAGGGAGGTTCCTCGTCCGAGCCAGGAGAGTCGGGGAGTTTGCCAGCGGGTGAGGATATCGCCCAACAGAACGGCGATGAGGAGAAATTGGACTGGGTAGAGCACGTTAAAATAGAATGGATAGACCGGGGCGGTGGGGCGGCTCTGCATAGCGATGGGTACGATGAACCAGATCAGCAAGAGGACCAGGGGCCGTCGCCGCTCTGAGGGCCCTCGTACGATCTGGATCAGGCTGTACAGGATGGCCGCAGTCAGCAGGGCGATTATCACCCCGTTCAACCACCACAAATTCGGCAGGCCGGCCATATAGTCCGGCCAGAGAGCGCCGGCCATGCCGTGGATGCCATAGCTGCCCGTGTTGATAAAGGCGTAGCGCAGGGCGTCCCACGAGAATTGGGCCTCCTCCCCGGCATAGGTCAGGAAAGCCCGCAGGCTGCGCCATTCATGGAGGGCATCATGAATCACATAGGGGGACATCGCCAGCGTGAAAACGAGGCTTCCGACCAGCAGGGGGCGGAGCGCCACCTGCTTCCGGTAGAGGAGCAGTGAGAGGCCCAGAATGGGAATGAACGCCAGCCCTCCCATGTGAAGTCCCAGCAGGGCGGCCAACCCAGCGAAGGCGCCCACCAGCGCCCAGCGTTTGCCCTGCACCAGGGCGGCGAACAGGGCGGCAAAAAAGCCCACGTTGATCAGGGGCAGGTTTTGGGCCCAGATTTGCCGCCCGTAGACGACTGCCCACGGGCTGACGGCAAAGAGAAAGGCGGACACCAGTCCAACGACCGGCCCAAAGTAGACCCGTCCCAATCCGTAGCAGGCCAGGACCGCCAATCCATTGAGCAGACCTGTGAAGAGGACGGCTGCCACCGGATCCCGCCACAGCCGCAGGGGAATGGCCATCAGGTAGAGAGTCAGGGGTAGATTGGCTGCTCCCATCGACGTGTCCACTCCGGCAGCCGGCAGGTTTCCCTCGTAGGCGATGGACAGAGCCTGCCGGACGATGGTGGACTCGTCCCGCTTGAAAGCTGCCAGCGTCGGCCAGCCCATTCGCAGGAGCAGGGCCAGCGCGACAATCCCCCACAACACCCAATGGTGGGCGTTGGATGTGGGGGTAAGGTCATTGGCCTCGATCTGTGTGCTGGTGATGTTATCCTTCTCCCTTCGCCATGTGTTGGGTGTAAACGTCCAAGAGGTATTCGATTCTGTTTCTTGTCTCCTCCAGGTCCTGTGCCCATTGGGCCAATACCTCGTCCCCTAGCGCTGTCATGTGATAGACCCGGCGAGGCGGTCCTTGGGTCTGTTCTTCGTCCCAGGTCGAGGTGGCCCAACTTCGGGCTTCCATATCCCGCAGTGCCCGGTAGACGACGCTGGGGTTGAGATTGTCCAGGCCGAATTCGTCCAATTGTTCCAATAACGTATAGCCATGAGCTGGACCGCGATGTAGAAGCAGGAGCAGTGCTGGCTCCAACATCCGCACTGCTCTTCGTCCTCTACCTCGTCTTCTCATTTTTGCCCTCCCATGTTAAAGTATAGCATATTATATACATTTTTCAATGTCAAACCGATTTCGCTGTGAGGATGCAACCCTCCACGTTCTAATGCGTAATATAGAGTGTCGACCCTTGAAGTGATGGGGCCGGGCGGAGTTATACGGGTGATTACTGAAACGGAATGGATCCAACAGGCGCGCTCTGGGGACCACGTCGCATTTGGTCGCCTGGTTCAAGCCTACCAAACACCCGTTTACAATTTGACGTACCGGATGCTGGGTAACGCAGCGGAGGCCGAGGAGGCCGCCCAGGAGGCGTTTCTGCGAGCCTACACTCACTTGCGTAGCTATGATCCTCAGCGCCCGTTTCGCTCCTGGTTGATGGCTATTGCCTCTCATTACTGTATTGATCAGCTCCGGCGGCGGAGGCTCACCTGGCTGTCGTTCGAGGACGAGATCGCCGTTCCCGAAAACCCGGTCGAGGGCGGCTTGGTCCAACTGGCCAGCGATCTGCCGAATCCAGAATCTGTGGTGACGCAGCAGGAGCGAGCGGTGCAGATCCAGACGCTGCTGTCCACCTTGTCACCCGTTGACCGGGCAGCCGTCACGCTCTTGTACTGGTACGATTACTCTTACGAGGAAATCGCCGAGACGCTGGACTTGACAGTGAGCGCGGTCAAATCGCGCTTGTATCGCGCCCGGCGTGACTTGGCCAAGTTGTTGGAAGAGGATGGGGAGAATGGACTGCAAACAAGCGACTGAGATGATGGTAGCGCGGCTGGATGGTCACTTGGATGATGGCTCTACAGTGCTGCTGGAGGCTCACATCGGCGCGTGCTGCTCCTGCCAGGCCGAATGGCGCAGCTTGCAACGGCTTGATGACTTGTTGACGACCGCTCCGATGGTACGCTCCCCGGTCCGTCTGCGGGTGCAGGTTATGACCCGCCTGCAGCGCCGGGAGCAGGCTCGTCGGGCCATCGTCGGCAGCACGACCCTGGCTTTGGGCACCATCACGCTGATGCTTTTGCTGTTGGCCCCGGTGCTGCTCGACCTGCTCCGGATGGTGGGCATCGCGCCCACTTTGCTCAGCGCCGGACCCGAGACGGTCGTCCAACTGCTGGCGCTGATGCGAACGATGGGACGTGCTCTATTGGTTCTGCTGGAGACGTTCGTCACGCCTCTGGCTGCCCTGAGCCTGTGCAGTCTCGCGCTGGCCCTGGCCCTGAGCAGGTTGTGGACCGGCGCTGTGAGTCGCTTGCGAACCGAATCGTAACACGGTTATCATAGGAGGAGTAGAAAATGAGACGAATCGCTTTGATACTGGGAGCCCTGTTGTTGATCGGCAGCAATATCGCGTGCTGCATTATGCCTCGCCTGCCAGAGATCGAAATCAACGTGCCAACCGTCCAGGTGGGGGAAATGCGGGACGAGCGGGAGGAAATCCCCCTCTCGGGAGTGGAATCGGCCACCGTCGAGTTGTTTTTTGGAGCCGGCGAGCTAGAGATCGCTGCCGGGGATCCCGACCTGCTTCTCTCCGGCCACTTTCGATATAACATTGAGCAATGGGAGCCCCGGATAGACTTTCAGAATGGTGTCCTGACCATCAAGCAGGGGGATAGTGACGATTGGGGTATCTCGACCGGAAACGCGCACAACGAGTGGGAGCTCGGGTTTTCGCCCGACATACCTCTCGACATGGACGTCAAGGTTGGGGCTGGCAAGGGGCGCATGGACCTGACCGGCTTGCAGTTGACGACGCTCGAATTGGACTTGGGAGCAGGGGATTTTGACGTCCGGTTCGATGAGCCTAACCAGGCCCGGCTGGAACGGTTTGCCCTGAATACTGGGGCCTCCAAGCTGCAAGTGCGGGGCATCGGCAACGCTGGACCGGAGCGGATCACCGTCCAGGGAGGTGTGGGAGATATCACCCTGGACTTTACCGGCGACTGGGTGCGCTCGGCCGAGGTGGACATCACCGCTGGAATCGGCGCCCTCACCCTGCGCTTGCCCGACGATGTGGGAGTCGAAATCCAAGTAGATGGCCTGGCGAACGTAGAGACCTCTGGCCTGCGGCGCAGCGGTGACGTATACGTCAACGATGCCTTTGGCAAGGCAGAGGTCGAGTTGCACATTCAGATTGCCACCGGGCTTGGCGCTGTCAAGTTGATTCAAGTATCCAACGATTAGCGATGGAGGTAATTGATGCGTAAAAACAGATGGTTAACTGGATTGACCGGTCTGCTGATCGTGCTGATTCTGCTCCCGGCTGCCCCAGCCTGGGCGAGCGACGGGCCGCCGGATGATGGCATTGTTGTCTGGAACAGGGATTACACGCTGGAAGAGGGCGAGACGCTGGGGGGCGACCTGGTCATTTTTAACGGAGATGCCACCATCGAGGAGGGCAGCCGTGTCGAGGGGGCTGTCATTGTATGGAATGGGAGCGCCACGATCGAGGGTACTGTCGAAGGGGATGTGGTCGTCTCCAATGGAGACATCTACCTGGGCGACAATGCCTTGGTTGAGGGGCAGGTCGTGTGCAGTTGGAGCTGCAACCTCCAGCGGGAGGAGGGCTCCCGCGTGGAGGGAGGGGTCAGCGAGGGAGTTCCTCTGCCCACGCTACCTTCCCTGCCCATTCTCCGATTCCAATACCGGGACGGTACCCCTATTCCCATACCGGCTTTATCCAACTTTTGGGCCTCTGGTCCCAGTCAAGCGATGCATTGGGCGTTCAGGTTGATCCGCGGCCTGGCTTCGATCCTGGTGGTCGCCGTCGTGGGGGGCCTGATCGCATTGATCTGGCCTGACCAGACGGCGCATGTGAGCCGTACGCTGGTTTCAGCGCCGTGGCCCAGTTTGGGTGTTGGCCTGTTGACCTTTTTCCTGGCTGTCGTGCTGATCGTTCTTCTGACCATCACGATTTGCCTCGCCCCGGTCGCGGCGCTGACCGCTTTGGCTCTGGGGGCGGCCGGACTGTTCGGCTGGGTCGCCGTCGGGGCACTGCTTGGGGAACGGTTGCTGGTTGCTCTCAAGGCTCGCGAGATCGCTCCCTTGTGGGCCGCTGGACTGGGCACTCTGGTCATCACCATAGTCAGCGCCGGGCTGGATACCGCCTTTTGCCTGGCGCCCCTGGGGTGGCTCCTGACGGCCATCCTGGGCTGGATGGGGCTGGGGGCGGTGGTACTGACCCGTTTCGGCACGGCAGCCTATACCCCCGTGGTTTACCAACGCGCAGCATCGCCGGTCCGCGCCGATCCGATCAACGAAACAGTGGACGAATCTGGGGAGGATCCCGACGGTGAACTGCCCGGCCTGGTAGGAGAACGATCCGACGATCTAGCTGCCGATTCGTAACGAGGGCGTGGGATTCACCCAACTGGCGGCCGGAGAGTCCAGTTTTTCGGACTCTCCGGCTTTTTGCTTGACAATCCTTTAATTTGCCAGTATAATTAGAACAGGTGTTCTGTTCGATACCTCGCTTGGCAGCAGGAACACGCAATCCAACGTTGACCCAATGGCTCTGACATGGTAAAATAAACAATTGTGTTGGGGAAGGGAAACGTACTCCTCATCATCCAACGACTGGGCCCGGACAGGTTTCAGAGAGGGGGAGAATTGGCACAGAAAACACAATACACCGAAGCAGACATCCAAGTCCTGGAGTATCCGGAAAATATCCAGCGCCGGCCAGGGATGTACGTCGGGGGACGGGGCGCGTCGGCCCTGCACCACCTGGCCGTCGAGGTGATTGACAACGCGGTGGACGAGGCCCTGGCCGGGCGGTGCGATTGTACCGAGGTCGTCATCCGCGCCGATGGCAGCATCACCATCTCTGACAATGGCAGTGGCATCCCAGTGGGCATCCACCCGGAGAAGAACAGGCCGACCCTGGAACTGGCCTTTACCGAGCTGCACACCGGGGCCAAGTTCGATGAGGGGACTTATTCGACCTCCGGGGGCCTGCACGGCGTAGGCATCAAAGCGACCAATGCCCTCTCCACCTGGCTGGAAGTCACCATCAAACGGGATGGCGTGCTGTACCGCCAGCGTCATGAGCGAGGGCTGCCCGTGACGCCGGTCCAGATTCTGAGCCCTCGCACCGGGGAGGTGGTGGGAGAGGTCGGAGTGCGGGGTGAGGTGACGGCGGTACGGGAGCACAAGGACCGCTCCATCGGCACCGGCACCATCGTTTCATTCCTGCCCAATCCCGACTATCTGGACGTGGTCAAGTTCAACTTTGCCACCCTGGCCCGCCGTTTGCAGACGGTCGCCTTTCTCGTGCCGGGATTGACCGTGCGCATCGCCGATGAGCGGAGCAAGCGGCAGAAAGAGCGCGAGTACTGCTACCGGGGTGGGTTGGTCGAGTACGTCGAGTATCTCAATCGGGATCGCAAGGGCATCCATCCTCCCATCGAGATCAAGGGCGAGGCCGAGGACGGCACCCAGGTCGAGATGGTGCTCCAGTACCACGGCGGCGAGGACGAGGAGATCGTCTCTTTCGTCAACACCATTCCCACGCCCGACGGGGGCAGGCACGTGGCCGGGTTCCGCGCCGCGCTGACCAAGGCGATCAATGCCTTTGCCACCGAGAAAAAGCTGCTCAAGAAGGGGGACGAGATCACCGGTAAGGATACTATCGCCGGGCTGACGGCCGTGGTCAGCATTCGGATGCGTGACCCCCAGTTTACCTCCCAGACCAAGACCCAGCTCGGCTCCGACCAGGTGCAGGGCCAGGTTCACTCCATCGTCTACGACACGCTGCTGACTCTCTTTCGCAAGCGGATTCCCCTGGGCAAAAAGATCGTGACCCGCTGCCTGGCCGCATCCCGCGCCCGGCACGCCGCGGCCAAGGCCCGCTCCCTGGTGATGCGCCGTTCGGCGCTGGAGGTGGACGAACTGCCCGGTAAACTGGCCGACGTGGCCAAGGGCAGCCGGGTGGAGCAGACGACCCTATTCATCGTCGAGGGGGACAGCGCGGGAGGGTCCTGCAAGCAGGCGCGGGACCGGCGCTACCACGCCATCCTGCCGCTGCGGGGCAAGATCATCAACGTCGAGAGGACGCGCTTGAGCCGGGCGCTGGGCAACCGCGAGGTCAAGGCGATCATCGCCGCCATTGGGGCCGGGGTGGGACCCGACTTTGACGTGGAAAAGATGCGTTACGGGCGGGTGGCGATCCTGGTGGACGCTGACGTGGATGGGGATCACATCAAGACACTGCTCTACACCCTGTTCTGGCGGTTGATGCGCCCCATGGTGGACGCCGGGCGGCTCTACGTGGCCCGGGCGCCTCTCTATCTGCTGCGCAATGGGCGGGACAGCCGCTACGCCTACACCGATGAGGAGCGAGACCGCATTCTGGAGGAGTGGAAACGACCCAGAGGGGTCAGCATTCAGCGGTACAAGGGGTTGGGCGAGATGAACCCGGAGCAGCTGCGGCATACTGTCTTCAAGCCGGGGGATGGGGATGACCCCTCGATCAACGAACACATCGTGCAGGTCTCGGTGGACGAGGTACACGCTGCCAACGCTGCCATCTCCCTCTGGATGGGTGGCAGTCCCAAGCGGAGACGCACGCGGTTGATGCGTTACTGGGACGGCGCTGTGCTGCTTGATGACAATGGGGTTGGGGACGAAGACGAGGACGACGATATTGAGAATGGGAACGGGACCGACATGGAGGATGAGGAGTAAGGAGACCGAAGGGGAGCGACTATGGCTGGGGAGAGACAGACTGTGGTAGAGATAGAGACCGTCGAATTGGCCGACGATATGACCCAGGCGTACATCGGTTACGCCCGTGAAACCATCACCGACCGGGCGCTGCCGGATGTGCGGGATGGTCTCAAGCCGGTGCAGCGGCGCATTCTGTACGGGATGCATGATCTGGGGCTGGCCCACGACCGGCCGCACAAAAAGTCCGCTCGTATCGTCGGTGAAGTGCTGGGCAAATACCATCCTCACGGTGACAGTTCTGTCTACCTGGCGATGGTGCGCCAGGCCCAGCCCTGGGTGATGGAGGTCCCCCTGGTGGATGGTCAGGGCAACTTTGGCTCCATTGACGGTGACAGCCCGGCCGCGATGCGGTACACCGAGGCCCGGCTCACCGCTGCTGCCGAGACGATGCTCCAGGACCTCGAGATGGATACCGTGGATTGGGCGGATAATTTCGATGGCTCACTCCAGGAGCCGACTGTCCTGCCGGCGGTGCTGCCCAACCTGCTGGTCAACGGTGTGGATGGCATCGCCGTGGGGATGGCCACCCGTATGCCGCCTCACAACCTGGGCGAGGTCTGCAATGCCCTGATCCACGTGGCCCAGAACTGGAAGAAACGAGAAAAGATCACGGTAGACGAACTGATCAAGTTCATCCCCGGGCCGGACTTTCCCACCGGCGGCATCATCTACCGCTATCGGGACTATGGGGACGGCCCCGAGGATACCATTCGCCAGGCCTATGACACGGGACGGGGACGCATCGTGATGCAATCCCGGGTCATCCCCGAGGACATTGGCGGCGGCAAGTTCAACATCGTCGTCACCGAGCTGCCCTACGGGGTGCTCAAGACCACGGTCATCGAAAAGATCGCCAAGGAGGTTCGGGATGGCCGCATCGCCGGCGTGACCGACCTGCGGGACGAGTCGGACCACACCGGGATGCGAGTGGTGATCGAGGTCTCCCGTCAGGCGAATTGGGAGGATGTGCTGAAGCAGGTGTTGAAATACAGCCAACTGCGGGAGACATTTGGGGTCATCAACCTGGCGTTGGTGCCCAGTGCAGAGAACGGCGCCACCCGGCCCGAATACCTGTCGCTCGGTGACCTGTTGACTCACTTTGTAGCCCATCGGTTGGAGGTGATCGAGCGCCGCAGCCGCTACGAACTGTACAGACGACGGGCCCGATTGCACATCGTGGAGGGGCTCCTCAGGGCGTTGGATGTGCTGGACGAGGTGATTGATACCATCCGCCGCTCCCGGACTGCCGATACGGCCCGCCAAAACCTGATCCGCAAGTTCGGGTTTACCGAGATTCAGGCCACTGCTATTCTCGATATGCAGCTGCGCCGCCTGGCTGCCCTGGAGCGCAAAAAGCTGGCCGACGAGAAGCTGGAGCTGCGAGCCAGGATCAAATACCTGGAGGGCCTACTCGCCTCTGAGGCCAAGCGGTTGGCCGTGGTCATCGAGGAGACGGCCGACATACAAGAGAAATTCGCTGTGCCCCGGCGCACGTTTATTCTGGACAAGGAAGAAGCGGTCGCCGGGACCGGCGTGGTCACCACTGAAGCCGACCTGGTGATGCCCGAGGGCGCTCAAGTGCTGACGCTGACGCCTGAGGGAATCGAGCGTGTCGACGCGGCCAGCTTTTCCAACCGGGCCAGCCGCAGCCTGACCAAGCGGGCCGTGCGAGACATCCGTTGGGATTACGTGACGGTCGAGCCGGGCGATGAAGTGATCTTGCTCACCAATCGAGGGCGCGGGTGGAGAGGGGCCGTCGGCTTCATCCCCCCAGAGGGCACGCCCAAGGGGCTGGGCCTGGAGCCGGGGGAGCGGGTCATTGGATTCGCTGTTCCACGACCGGAGGCCTATCTGGTGATGGGCACCCGGGCCGGCAAGGTCAAGCGCACGCGCGTCCAGGACCTCTCTCTACCCGCCCGGACCTGGGACGCGGTGATGGGATTGAGCGGCGAGGGGGACGAGGTGCTGTTCGGCAGTGTGGCGGGCGCGGGGGCGCACATCCTGTTCTATACGGCTCAGGGGCAGCTGCTGCGCCTGGATGGGGACGAGATCAATCCCCAGCAGACCGGCACAGCCACCGGCGTCGCGGGTGCCAAGGTCAGGGCGGGTGATCGCCTGCTGGGCGGCATAGTCGTGCCGGCCGCCGCCAAAGAGGAAACCAAGTGGCAGGTGGTCGTTTTTTCGGAGCGCGGCTATGCCCATCGCACCTCTCTGGCCGAGTTCTCGGTGCAGGGCCGGGGAGCGACCGGCACGCGTTGCCTGCGGGAGACGAAATCCGGCGGCGGGATGGGGGGCGTGACTGTCGCCAAGAGCGGCGCGGTCGACGTCTACCTGGAGGATGGGCGCCGGCAGCGGTTCGATCTGAAAGAGATCCCGGAGGGGGCCCGTGACGTGCGCGGTGAGCGGTTGGTCGAGGCCCAGGATAGTGTCATCGCCCGCGTGGTGAACCTGTCCTAGCCGCGGCGCTTTTCCGCGCTGGACGCTGATTCCTGCGATGTTTGTCCTTCACCCCCAGGACCTGGGCATCATTCTGACCTACCGCTGTCACAGCAGGTGTCAGCACTGCCTCTACAACTGTGGCCCGGGCTGGGGAAAGGAGGCCATGTCGCCGCAGCAACTGCGCCAGGCGTTGGAGCAAGTTCTCGTCTGGCCCCAGACGCCGCAGGTGCATCTGACCGGCGGCGAGCCGTTTCTCCATTTTCCCCTGCTGCTGGAGGGCACACGGATGGCGGCCGGGCTGTCCATCCCGGTCTATGTCGAGACCAGCGGGAGCTGGTGCACCGACGAAGGGGAGGCGGTCGAGCGGTTCGTCGCCTTGCGGGAGGCGGGCTTGCAGGCGGTGTTGGTCAGTTGCTCTCCCTTTCACGCCGAGCGCATCCCACCCGCTCGCACGGTCCGCGCCATTCGCGCCGCCCTGCACGTCTTTGGTCCTCGCCGGGTGACGGTCTACCTGTCTCAATTCCTCGATTTGATCCAGCAGTTCAGCGCCGGCGACTTGGGGCGTCCCATCCCACTCTCCCGGTACGAGGAAGAGTTGGGACCCGCACGGGCGGCCCAAGTTCTGTGGGAGGGGTATGGCCTCATCTCCGGCGGCCGGGCGGGCTACCGGCTGGGCCACTTGACGGCCCGACATCCGGCGGCGGCCTTCTCGCGGGCGACCTGCGCCGGTGAACTGCTCTATGCCCAGCACTCGCACTTTGACCTGGACGGCAATTTTATCCCAGCCTTTTGCGGGGGTTTGACGGTGGGGAGCTGGCGGGACCTCTCGCGGCTGCTGGATGATTTCCAGGAGGATCGGTATCCGCCGCTGATCGCGGCGCTGATCGAGGGCGGGCCGTATCGGTTGTACGAGCTGGCCCGGGAGCGGTACGGATACGAGTCCCGGCCGGAGGGATACGCGGGCAAATGCCACCTGTGTGTGGATGTGCGGCGTCGCCTGGCGGAGGCGGACGACTTTGTCGAACTGCGTCCCCGAGAATTCTACCATCACTTTTGATCTCTGCGTGAACAAGTGCATCACACCTGGTGTCTGAACTCCTTGACACCCAAAATTCTTTACAAATGAGACAAGATTTTACCGCAGAGCGCAGAGTTTTCCCATGTTTTTCTCAGCGGGCTCTGCGGTGAGTTTCAACCTCGTCGGTTTGAGGCGTAGCTTCGTTAGACGGTTACATACCGTTTTCTGGTATAGCTACTCGCCTGATCCTATATTGTGCCAAATGGCAGGTAGTAATATCATGGGAGAGATCTCGTGAATAGGAGGCTTGCCAAATGGTTGTCCTGGCCGAAAAGCCCATCCGTTCCGAAGTCAGCCCCAATGGATCGAGAATCGCGCGTCTCAGGTGGTGTGGGAAGCAGAGAATGGGTGGGGAGAATTGGTCGGTCAGGGCGATATTCCCTTGATCCAGCAAGTTGGAGACCGATCGAGGGGGCTTTCGAGATGGCAGGGAGCAGAAACCGGCATCGAATAGTCGAGAGCTGGCGCGCTGTCCTGACCGAAAACCCCGTCCATCCTACACCCAGCTGCAACGAAGCAAAACCACCTGTCCTTACCAATGCTCCCCAGCGCGTTCCAATGCTCGCTGGCACTGTCACCCCCCAATGATCTGGCCTTGGACTGTCAACGCTGTGTTTTGCCCATTGGCACAAGCTTTGTTTGACAGCCTGGCGCAGAGAATGTACACTTTGACGGATGAAAGTCATCGTTTACCTCGCAGATTAGGATGGGCGGGTCGCTGTTCTACCATAAAGTGGGGAAATTGCGCTCTGGTGTAGCGTGGATGTACTTTTCGGCCAGGACAGGTGAGCATAAGACTCGTAAATGATTTTCTGGCTTAACTGTGCGTCATTTGAATCTGACAGGCAAACATCTACTTTTGCTCAACCTACCTCAATTTAACCCGTGTTTTTGCCAGCAAAAACCAGTTTCCACATCCAACGA
>DSDT01000101.1 GCA_011048615.1 Chloroflexota bacterium
CAGCACCCGCGCGCTGCCCAACACGTCCAGCGCGGCCCAGAGCAGATAGGCGCTGTCCACGCCGCCGGAGTAGGCGACCAGCACGCGGCCCATCCCGGACAGAATCTCTTGCAGCGCGACCAGTTTTTGACGAGGTGCGACGCACTTGCACCTGAGGTAATCCCCCGCCTGCCCGCCGATGACCAGCCGGCTGTACGGCGCGCCGCGCTGCGACGTGACTCGTTCCAAACTTCCGCGCCCGACGACCCATTCACCAGCCCGCGCCTGGTCGCTGAAGCGGCCGCGGAAGGAGACGATCTCCCGCAGGTCTGCCACGGGTGCGCCGTCTTCGAGCATCGCTTCGGCGACGACGTAACGGCAGGGAGTAAAGATCGCATCCCGGTCGTCGGTCACGCGGGCGCGCACCGTCGCCGCGCCGACCGGTTCGTAGCGCCGCTCGCCGTACCGCTCCCCGGCCTCTTCGGGCCGCTTCACGAAGCGGACGAAGCACGCCCGCTCCCGAAAGCGGAATTCGTTGACCTTGCGGCTCTGCAAGCGGACGAAATCCTCCCAAGCGAGCGGCGTATCCGGCCGGTGCGCGGCGTGGAGGGCGGTCATTTCTTCTGGATGCAGTCGGCGCACCGGGATGGCCGGATCGGGTGCGTCCAACAGGCGCAGCAGCGCCCGGTGGACCGCACGGGCCGGCGCATCGCCATAGACGACCAGGTCCAGATCGGAATCGGGGGTGTGCAGTGCGAACAGGAGTGATCCGGTGACGCCCACGCTGCCGGAAGAGACCGGCAGGCCGCTCGCGGCGCACAGCAGCTCGGCCAGATCGCGGGCGGCGACTTCGAGCGGATCGTTGGCGTCTCGCTGACTGATCTCGGCCAGGCGCTGCCGGGGATCGTAGGCCCGGTTGATCGCCGCTCGGGGCACGGACTGCACGGGGATGCCCAGAACAGGGTCGGCGGCGCCGCTGAGGTAGGAAGGGAAATCGGCTTGGAGAATCGCCAGTTGTTCTTCGAACTGGTAGACGCGTCGGTAGCAGACGCCCACGCGCTGCCGGTCCCCGCGTGGATCGGGAACGTAGCGCAGGTAGGCGATCACTCGATCAGGGGGCTGGATGATCCCCTTGACGGTGAAAATCAATCCCTCGGTGGTCTCGACGGCGAACCCCTCGATGATCTCCATACTCCCCCCTACCAACGGGCGATCAGGTCCGGGAACCGGTCCAACCCGCCGCCTTCGGTCAGAAAGACGAATAGGGACGCGGCCACCAGGTCGGCGGTGGTGCCGGGGTTGAGACGGTGGTGTTCGTCTCGGATGGCGTGATCGAAGCGGCGCAGCGCTTCCCGGCCGGCAGTGGAGAAGACGCCCCCCGTCTCCAACACCTGCCGGGCCTGGCGGGAGACTTGGTCGGCGACCGCCGGCCCTTCCTTGCGGGCGATCAGGGTGTCGGGTACTTGTGAAAGGATGACCAACGCCGTTTGCACGACGGCGTCGGAGAAGCTGCGTCCCTCGGCCCAGAACCGGCGCAGCGCGGCGCAGCCTACCTGGAAGGTGATCTCAAAGTCGGTCACGTATTCGCGAGCGACGGCGTCGCGCTGTTGGGCCGTGCGCATCGCTTCCAACAGGGTGACGTCCACGTCTGCTTCGACGCGCTGCACGTCGTACCGGTCGGCGCGGCCGAGCCCGCCCGGAGCTGCCAGGCGGATGGCCTCGAACGTCCGGCGAGCGTCGTCTACCGTCAGCGTTCGGAGCACGTCGCTCACGCCGGCCCGCAGGCCCTCGGGATGGGGCGGTTCGCGCCCGGCTTCTTTGGCGAGCGGGGCCAGCAGCAGGATCATGCCCAGGTTGGTGTTGGTGTGCACGAAGCGGCGCGTGTCCTGCACCGCCCGCAGGATCGTCTCGCCGACCGGCGCGGCGGGGGCGGCCCGCAGGGCCGGACCGATGGCGACGGCGCTGATCATAAAATCCACGAAGCGGGTGTCCCAGAACTCTTTGCCCCAGGTGACGTTGCCGGGTTTATCGGCGCAGACTTCCAGCAGGCAGGCGATGTGGGCCGCCCAGGCGATCTGGTCCGAGTTCCAGTCGCTCATCGGGGGTTTTGGCTTTCCAACACGTAGCTGACCAGGTGCTCGGCCGCGTCCACGCCGGTCGCCCGGCGCAGGCCGTGCCATCCGGGAATCCCGTTGACTTCGATCACGGTGTAGCCGCCTCCGGCGACGGGCAGGATGTCCACACCGGCATAGTCGGTCTTCACGGCCCGCGCGGCCCGGAGGGCCATTGTCGTCAGTTCGTCGTCGGGGATCAGGGCTACAGCGGTCGCGCCCTGGGCGACGTTCGTCTTCCATGTCTGACCCTGACGCTTCATCGCAGCGATGACGCGCGGGCCGATCACGAACAGGCGGATATCCTCGTGGCCGTGAGGCACGAACTCTTGCAGGTAGTACACGGAACGGCCCAGTTCCAGCGCCCGGAAGACGCGGTAGGCCACATCGGGGTCGGAGACGCGCACCATGCCCCGACCCTCTGAGCCAAAGAGTGGTTTGACTACCACGTCGCGGCCCAGCGCCTCGAACGCCGCCATCGCCTGGTCGAACTGCTCGCTGACGATGGTGCGCGGCGTCGGCAGGCCGGCGTCTTCCAGCAACGTGGAGGTGTAGTACTTGTCCACCGTGCGCTCGATGGCCGTGGGCGAATTGATGACGCGCACGCCGGCGTTCTCGAGCCGGTGGAGGGCATCTACGCGGAAGATGATTTGTTCCAGGGAGCCGCCGGGGATCGTCCGCACAAAGAGCGCGTCGTAGCGCGCCAACTCGTCTTCGAGGTCGGCGGTCAGCCTGGGGCGCGCGCCGACGCGACCGGTGAGGCGGGTGATAGGGAAACACGACGCCTGAATGCCGCGTTGGATCAGGGCTTGCTGCAACGCGGTGGTGTGCCATCCTCTGGGCTGTCCCAGGATGCCGATCTTCACGCTTGCCCTCGAGCGTCATCGGGGGCCAGCAGCGCCTCTCGCACCAGCGCTGCGTTGATCTGCCCGGCGTGGAACGTACGCCCGCTGGCGACGTTGTTGACGAAAATCTCGGCCGGGCTAAAGAGCAGCGGATCAATCTGGTAAAAGTCGCCGTTGTACTGCTGTAACAAGTCGTAAAATGGCTTGCCATAGTCCCGCGAGGCCGAGGATGGCAACTGCTCGATGACCGCTTCGATCTGGGCGTCGTCGGTCTGGACGGTGTACCAAGCGCGTCCACCATACAGCACTGCGTCGTTCGTCCGTCCGATGGCCCGCAGATTGTCGGCAGCGATAGGGACCAGCGGACACGCGCCGATGCCGGCGATGACGGCGTTGATGTCGAAGCCGATCTTGTGCATCTTGTGCAGGCCAGTCTCCACGACCCGAGCCGCGACCTGCACCGATCCGACCAGGCTGGCGGTCGGTGCGATGAGCAGGTAGAGCTGATCTGGGGTGACATCGCACTTTTGCGCCACTTTGTCGGCGATCTCGGCCGTCGGCAGCACGCTGCTTTCCAGAGCCAGCACGGCCACATCGGAGCGGTCGCGATAAGAGATCTCTTTGAAAAGCCCTTCCCCGTGGTACAGCACCCGGGCCGGACCGGATCCCATGGCAAAGAACTCGTCTTTGTGAATTGCCCATCCGGCGTACTGCGCTGCCATACAGGCGATGGGGGGATGATTCACCGAGACGGTCACACCAGGTATTTGAAGTTGGTCCAGCGGAACGTAGCAGACTTGGACCTGGCCCAGGCCGCCCAGACAGACTTCGGCGAACAGCCGACCAGCCTCCAACGATCCAGTGACCTGAACGCCGGCGTCTACCAGCGTGGCGCCGTTGGACATCCGGTGCGTCACGATGCCCAGCGCGTCGGCATGGGCGATCATTCGTTGGACTATTTCTGCGCTTTGTGTGTTAATGCTCAGCATAGATCAGGATTTCCCCTTTTCCCAGAGTGGTGATGTCGCCGGTGTAGCGGTGGTACGCGCCGGAGACGTGGGCGTCGGTGATCGGCAGTTGGCAGTCGTGTTCCCACAACCGACGCAGATAAACTCGCATAAAGGTCACCTGACTCGTGCAGGCGTAGCGGAATGTGGGCAGCAGCGCTTCTGCCCGTCCATTGACGGCGACGATGGTGCCGCGTTTCATCCCGGCGCCGGCGCGGGCTCCCAGTGTCCCGAAGACGAACAGCGAGCCGGCGATCATGCGCGCGCCGCTGAACTCACCGGCGTCGCCGCCCACGACGATCATCCCGCGCCGCATCCGCTCGCCGGCCCGGGGGCCGACGCTGCCGCGCACAAAGATGACGCCGCCCCGCATCCCGCGAATCTCGCCGGGATAGGCGGCGCCGAGCATCGGGCCGGCGTTCCCGTCCACCCGCAGGATGCCGCCGGCCATGTGCGCGCCGGCCCAGGTGGACGTGCTCCCGTGCACGACGATTTCGCCGCCGCGCATCTCGGCCCCCAGGTGCATCCCGGCGTCGCCGTGGACGACGATCCGGCCGCGGCTCATCCGTTGTCCGATGCGTTTGACACGCCGCAGGCCGCCAGGGTCGTCCGTGGCGTCCCACATCACGATGTGATCCGAATAGGCGCCGTCCACCTCGAACAAATCGCCCAATGTGACCTGTCGCCGGCCATAGAAGGCCGGCAGGGCCGCAATCTCGGCCTCGCTCCGTCCGATGAAGAGATCGGGGCAGATCGTATCCGCCTCGACGGGGATCGAACTGCCTGCTCTCAGTCGCAGCGTCACAACATCCGATGCAGCTTCATCTCGCATTGCAGCAATACACGCTATGCAGCCCAAGTTGACCTCCTTGTTGTTTGGACACTGATCGGTGCAGGATTTGTGTGTCAGCTCAAAATCAGCGGGTATCTGTGTGAATCTGTGTTCCCATAATCTCCCGCAGGTGAAAATGGAACTGGCCCAGCGTGCCGCCATAGTTGCCGGCCGAGATGCGCGCCACGCCAGCCTGGGCGGCGGCCTCGATCCCGACACGCATCGCCGCGCGGATCGCCGTCTCGCTCAGGCCATCAATGACGATCTCGTAGACGGAGTTGACGGACTCTGGCAGTGCGGTCTCGACCTGGGCGCGCAACATCGGGCAGTAGGCTACGTTGGTCGAAGCGCGGAGAAATTTGTACTTCGACCCGACCTGGCTGCCGCTGCGGGCGATGCCGCCGGGGAAAGGCAGGATCACGTCGCGCAGGGGCCGGATTGCGTCTACGGCTCGCTCGGCCGCTGCCAGCGCGGCGGCGTTGTCTTGCCCCAGGATGAGCAAGTTCCCGCCGCCGATGGCTTTTTGCATCCCGAAACTCTCCTCGACCAGGAACTCGCCCTCCATGACCGGGATGCGCCAGTAGCGCTTCCCCTCCAGTTTTTTGCTGATCTGAAACCCATTACCGAAATAGCGCAGCGCTCCGCCGATCTTGAGTCGGTTCTCGCGTGTGGTCTCGCCTAGCCCGTCGAAGCAGGCGGTGGTCGGGCAGGTCATCACGCACTGCCCGACGCGCCGGATGAGCTGGTCCTCCAACCCTTTGGGACCCATCGTAAAGACGAGGACGCTGACACCGGGCCGCCCGTCAGGGGTCTCTTCCGGCGCGAGGACGGCCTCCACGCCGGCTTCACACCCACAGGCGATGACGGACGTGGCGAACCCGGTGGTCACCTGGGCCGCCGTCATCGCCCACTGCTCGTTGACGGCGGTGATGATCAGCCGGGCGGCGCGCATCTTGAACGCCTCGGCGAATGTGTCCTCGATCTCGACGCCGTTGATTTGCATGTTGTAACTCCTCCCAAGGTGCGACGCACCTGATACTGCTGCCGCAGCGCGTCGGCGCCGCGGACGTACAGGTGGTCCAACACGGTCCCAGAGGCCTCGCGCAGGCGCATGGTCTCCACCAGCCCGGCGTGAATGCCGCCCGCCAGCCCCTCGGCGATCAGGGCCGCCCCCTGGGCCGCCTCTTTGGCCGTCTGCGCAAAGCCGTTCACCCGGCGCACAGGGGCGAAAGCCGCCAGCCGGCTGGCGATCTGCCGGTACAGTTCCGGAACCCGGCACAGCCGCCCCGAAAGCAGGATCTCGCGCGGGGCGACCACCGTCATCTCGGCGGCAACGCCCTTGACCAACCCCTCGAAAAAGGCCTCCCACGCCAGCCGACTGTGAGGGTCGCCTCCGGCTTGGGCCATCAACGTCTCCGGCTTGGCCTCCGGCTGACCGACGATGTCGGCGACGCCGCCGGAGCAGAGCGTCCCCTTGGGGAAGCTGTCCAGCAGGTAAGCCAGCTCGCCGTCCATTCCACCCAGGGCGCGGTAACCGAGAGGGCCGGCGCTGCCGCCGATGCCATCTACGATCTGCCCGCCGTCCACCGCGACGATGGCTGTGAAAGCGCCGCCCAACTCCACGTACACGAACGACGTTTCCTCATACGTGATGTCGAGGTGACGGGCCTGGTCGTACACCCCCAGCGCGGCGGCGCACAGCTTGTCGGCGGTGCCCATGTCAATCCGGTTGGCCTTGCGGTGGGCCGGTACCGTCGGCAGGTGGATCACGGCCGGCGCGAACAGGATCGGCAGGTCGGTCTCCTGCAGTGTCGTGAGCAATTCACGCATGCCACCGATGATGGTGTCTCGCCCTCGCTCCCGGCGGTAGCTGAGCAGCGCCAGGTCCAGCTCGCGCTTCTCCATCTGGGATAGGGGAACCCACGGCAGCCCATAACCGGAAGGCCCTAACACCAACTCGACCGGCGCGACCGAAGCCAGTCGTTCCACGAGGGTCTGGGGGTCGGCGATCACTTGAGCGGTGGGGATGCTCTCGTCCAGGATGAGCCGCTCGCCTGCTATGCCGCAGAGATCAAAACTCGTTGTGCCTGGATCAATTCCAACTACTCGAACCATTGCATCTCTACCGGTGGACTGGGCGGGCCGGTCCACTATGTTGTGATAATCCGGGCCCCATGACCTGCAGCAGGGCTGTGATAGAATACCATCGGCCCTGAAAAATTCCGGATATTTTCTTCCAGCTCACGGGCGGCGGCCTCGCCCTGAACCAGGCCATAGACGGTCGGTCCCCATGAGCTTTGGCCGGCTCCCAATGCGCCGTGGGCTAACAGTTCTGCGATCAGTTTAGCCGAGTGGTCGTTCGCGTACCGGCCGCCCTGTACCGGGGCAAAACTATCGCCGACCAGACGCTGAATTTCGGTTAACGCAGCGCCAAAACTGACAATGTCCCTCTCCACCACGGCTGGCAACATTTGCATCAGCAGCAAGCGGGCCAATTGGCCTACCATCTCCTCAGAGGGCGATGGCAGCTCTATAAAGGCCTGCTTCTCCTGTTCGCCGCTCAATCCCGGCGCTGCTTGGGGCATCACAATGACGAACAACCAGTCTGGGGGCAGCGCGTGTTGAATCAGGATGGGGGCGGGGCGATCGCTCGACAATGCCCGCCCTCCGTCCAGCAGGAAGCCCCCCTGTTGGAAGGCTCCAATGCCGATGCTGGAGCGACGTCCACGTTCCATCAACTGGGCGATTTCGAATGGGCCAGTCTCGACGCCGTGCAAGCGCGCCAGCGCGGTCCCCACTGCCAGGGCGAGCTGTGTGCCCGAACCCAATCCCTGGTGGGGAGGGATCGCCTCGATGACCTGGATGTGAGCCTGACGAGCGTGTCGCAAAGCCGGTGCGTAGCGCGCGTAAAACCGCTCGGCAAACTCTCCGGCTCGCGCGCCGTCCGGGCCGTCCCAGCTCAGGTGGTCGGCCAGGCGGGCCTCCAGGATCAGCGCTGGCCTCTCCAGCGCGACACCGATGCTGCCGAATCGACGCCCTATGCCGCCGTGCAGGTCTATGAACCCGAGATGCAACCGGGCTGCTGATTCAACACGTACTCGTCTCACTTCCAAGAAACCACCTCTCTACGTAATGCTCCAGACATGCCATTGCCTCTCGTTCCTCGTCGCCGCCGGTTTTGGCGACGATCTCTCGATAGTGTGAGAGAGCGGATTGGATCTCGGCGGGAGTGTAAAGCTGGAGGCGGGTAGCGAGGATGGTCGCCTCGATCACGGCATTCTTGCCCCGGTTGAAGCCGACGAAATCCCGTTGCCGTCCTCGCCCCACGACGTGACAGTGTACGTCGGCCCGGCTCGACGCATCATTCTCGATACGTGCGACACGCAGTTCGAACCAGCAGCAGGCATCCTCCAGCGCCACGCCAGGCACGTTCTGGGCAGGAAAGTGGGCCAACGGGGCGTCGAACAGGGCGCTGCGCACAAAGGCGAGCACGTTGTCCGTCACATTGGCCACGCCGACCCCGGTCGCTGCCAGGTTGTGGTAGGTGGTCGTACTGGTGAACGGTCGGACCGTCATCACCGCCTCTCCCCAGATCACGCCCATAGGCGCAAAGTTGGGGTGTCCCTCTGGGTTCACTGTCGAGAAGATGGTCTCGATGATCATTCTGTCCTGCTCCGACTGGCGGTCAGGTGCGACGCACTTGTCAAGTATCCCCAGCGGAGCGGCTCTTCTTGCGTGTACCGTTTGCCCAGTTGGACGGCCAGCGCGGCCCGCTCCAGTTCCCGTCCCAGATAAAAGGCGTGCGACGCTTCCGTCGCGCCCAGTTGGGCGAAAATCTCGCCGGGATCTGTCCCGGTGACGAACACGTCCCGATTGAAGACGTAAACCTGCCGGTCGTCGGCAAAGATGCGGAAATTGCGATCCCGCACCTGTTCGTGCATCCGGCGGAGCTCTGCTTCGGTGTACGTCTCGTAGGGCGGGTCCTTGATCGTGATCAGGCTGTCGTCCACGTGCTTGGGCAGGATACCGTTCTGATGGGCGTAGTGCATCAGCTTGCGGGCCAGGTCGAACTCGCGCACGGCCCCCCTGGCCCAACTGATGACTTCGGTCGTCAGGACGTAGTCAATGTGCAGTTCGGTGATGATCCCCGCCATCAGTGCGTTGACGCCGGTGGTGTCGGCGTCGGTCAGCTCGGTCAGGTTGCCCAGCCCCATCAGCATCTCCGCGTCGGGATAGCGCCGCCGTGTCTCATAGAAGCGGTGCAGGGACTCGGTAAAGCCAAAGTTGATCGGGCTGAGGATCGGGTCGATCACATAGGGCACGCCCCACGCTTCCAGTTGGGCCACGTTGCGCGCCAGCGAGTCCAATCCCTGGTCGAAATCGGGGATGACCACGACTTTGCAGCGCAGACGGGGGGCCAGCTCGATGTTGGTCGCGTTGATGCTCAGCAGCAGGTCCATCCCGGCCTCGTCGGCGCGGAGGATCGTCTCGTGGTGGAAGGTGTCCAGGCTGACGGTGAATCCGTGCGCTTTCAGTCCGGCGACGACGTCTCCCACACCGGGAAACCCCCGCGCCGTCCCGACCGGGCAGCCCAGGTCAATGATATCCGCGCCGCTGGCCCGGTAGTACTCGGCCTGGGTCAGAATTTCTTCCCACGGCATACGGTAGGCTTCTACAATCTCGGCCAAAATCTGGGCGTGGTACGCGCCGTATCCCTCCCGGACCCGTTCCCGGCCGAAAAAGACCGGCAAATCCTTCAGGTCCTTGGGACCGCGCACCACCGGGACGCCGACCCGTTCCTCGATCACGGCCAGGTCGCCCTGGCACCAGCCGGAGATCATCACCTGGCGGCATCCCTGGGCGTCCTTCTGATGCAGATGGCGGGCGATCCAGCCGGTTTCCATCAACGCTGCCACCGAGATGTTGAGCACCGCCACCCGGTACTCGAAATCGGGGGACAGGCGTTCCAGGGTAGCGTGCAGCGCGTCGGCCGCCAGCTTGCCGGTCACAAAGAGATATTCAGGCACGTGGAAATTCCTCCCTGTAGAAGGCGGTCTGCCCCGGCGCTTCCTCCACGCCGATGGTCATCGCCGTCAGGTGAGACGTGTCGTATTCTCCTTCCGCCAGCGCGGCCGCCAGCCGCATGGCGATGTATTCGGCCAGCCGTTCGGCGGTGATGTTGTCCACCGGCAGGGTGAGTACGTCGGCTGCTGGCAGGACGTAGCGCCGGTTCTCGAACCGGATCTCCCACTCTCCCTCCTGTTTCCGCACCTCAAGCGCCGCGCTCTGGGTGGGCAGCAGGAAGTGATGATCGAGTTCGTCGCAGATCTGCCGCATGATGCGCTTGAGGACGACGAAATCAAAGATGTAGGCGTCGGGAGTGAGCGCGCCCTCCAACGCCGCCGAGACCGCATAGTTGTGGCCGTGCAGCCGCTCGCACTTGCCCATGTAGGAGATAAAGTGCGAGGCGCTGAAATTGAGATACCCTTTTTCGACGAGCACGCTGTGCATATTGGACCCCTCTCACTTTGTTTTCATTTCAAGCGGGGGAGAATCCTCTCGGGCGCACCGGTGAGCAGGTGCAAAGCCTGCCCTACCCCTGATTTTTGAGAAGCTGCGCCAATCTTTTGTCTGAGCACATCTCGCAAATATAGTCTCCGCCAGGCATGATACTGTATCCTTCCCTGCCCAGCGATATTTTCCGACCACACTGGGCGCATCTGGTTGGCTCATACGCTGGGGGATTTTGTAGCTTTTCAAAGTTGTATTCATTCGTGCCGTAATAGACGTATAGTTCGGTGGGAAAGGCCTCTCTACATTGGGGGCAAGTCTTCCAATCCCCGGCGTGGCCCTCGGCGTGATGGTAGCCACAGAGCGTGAATCGTCTATGGTTGCGGTGACAGCTGTTGCGGGCGTAGGAAAACAGGACGTACTGATCCTCATCGTCGCAGATCCATTGTCCGCAACACTCGGTTCTGGTCAGGTTTTCCGTATTGCCGCACAAGCCGCACTTGGGCGCTCCGTCGGTCTGGCCGTGGCTCTTGGGTTTTTTGTAGCGTCTCTTTATTTTCCGTTTTGCCATAATTTCTTTCTCTTACACTCTATCGAGATTCGCCTGGTGCGAACCGCCTTGTGTTACAAAAGGGGGCGTATTTCTGCTATGCCTGTAGCCATGCTTCCAAAGTTGTGTGGCGCGGCACGTGCTCGCCGTGCACGATCTCCCGCCGGATCTCGCCCAGGGTGCCGTACCGCTCCGCGAACGCGTTGTGACGGTGGATGCTCTCCAGGTTCTCCTGCCGGGCCAGGACGAAGGCGTCGTCGGGCAGATCGGGGTAGATCGCCGCCACGTCGTAGATCATCTCTCGGACGACGTCTTCCACGAAGCGGGGGTTGCGGTGGGCCTTGTTGACGATGAAGAACTCGTCCGGCCGTTTGAGCAGCTCATAGGTCTCGGAGCTCATCGAGGCCTCGGCGATGTGGAGCAGATGCTCGGCCCGCACCGGCGGCTGCGACCCGATCAGCAGGGTGGCCCGCCCGCGCTGGTTGTGAGACGCCAGCGGCAGCAGGTCCAGAATGCGGGCAGCCTCGTCCGCGGAAAACCCATCTTCCAGCAGCAGTTCCCGGGAGTAGCTCCTGACCATATCCTGCGCACAGGGGCAGACGGTCAGTCCGCTCACCTCGATCCCCACTGCCCGCCGCACGTGCCCGTCGCGGCAGGCCGCGATGCCGATCAGCACGCTCATTTCCTCGACGCTTTTGCCGGACACCGGCGTGATCTTGGTCACCGGAAACTCGGCCCGAATGTGAACTTTGGAGCGAGCGGCTTGCTGACTCTGCACGATCTGCCGGGCCAGACGTTCGGCCAGCGACTCGACGTCAGGCGCCGGTTCCAGCGAGATTTCCTCGACCAGTTCTTCCAGCACGTCGCTGAAACGGGACATGTGCACGCCAGCCTGTTCCGGCCTGAGGTCGGCGAACAGATCGAGGGTGGCGTAAAAGAGCGAATCCCGCTGGGGGCCCGATATACGAATGACGCGGCGCAGATGGGTGACGCCGACGCGGCTGAGGCTGACCGCCACGGCCGGACGAGACTGCTGCACGTCGTGCTCCAGCCGCAGCTTTAGGCTGCGGTCCACCCGCTTTACTCCCTCCTGTCCCACCCGGGCGGACAATTCCGCAATTGGCGCTTTTAGGCCCGGATGGAGCACCTCCGGGGCGATCTCGGCCAGAGGAACCAGCACGAAGGCCCGCTCGTGCATGCGCGGGTGTGGGATAGCCAGCTCGTCGGATTGGAGCACCAGATCGTCGTACAGCAGAATATCCAGGTCGATGGGGCGTGGCGCGTTGCGGAAAGACGCCGTCCTTCCCATCCGCTTCTCGATCCATTTCAAGAACCGGAGCAGATCGGGAGGGGACAGGTCGCTCTCCACCGCACAGACGACGTTGAGAAACCGGGGTTGGTCCAGATAGCCGACCGGCTCTGTTTCGTAGAACGAGGAGACGGCGGTGATGGCGGCGCGCGTCTGGATGTACTGGAGCGCCTGGAGAATGTTCGCCTGGCGGTCGCCCAGGTTCGCGCCCAATCCCAGGTATATGTGGTGAATTTCAGTCATATCACATCTGCGCATTCGAGATGGCAGGTGCAGACCCCGCCATGTGCGTCCCTGCTAGGGTTTCGACTCTTCAATGGACAGTCGGAATTGGGCCACGGCCTGCCGCAATGCCTGGGCCATATCGGCTAACGACTGGGCCGAGGCGGTCACCTCTTCCATCTGGGCGCTCATCTCCTCGATTGCTGCACTGACCTCTTCCGCGGCAGCGCTGTTCTCTTCCGAGATGCTGGCAATGCTTCCGATCTCTCGAGATACCCGGGTGGAGTCCGCATCCATCTGTCGTGTCGAACGGGTGTGGGATTTGACGACGGTCGAGGCCGCGTTCATCGTCTCGGCAAGTTCTCGGGCCATCATGTTCATTTGTTGAATCGCGGCGGCGATTTCCGTGATGTACTGCTCGACTTTGGCGGCGCTGGCGTCTATGGCGGTGACGGCTTCGTTGGAAGCGTGTTCCATCTGCGTGACCAACCGGCTGATCTCGTCGGTCGCCTCGTCGGACTGTTTGGCCAATTGGCGTACTTCGTTCGCTACCACACCAAAGCTGCGACCGTGTTCCCCGGCCCGTTTGGCCTCGATGGCGGCGTTCAGAGCCAGCATGTTCGTCTGGGCAGAGAAATCGTCAATCGTGTCGGCGATACCCCGGATCTGGCGGGAACGCTGGCTCATCTCGCGCACTTTTTGAGCGGACTGTTTCACATTGTCCCGCAGCACTGCGGTGTGTGTCATCTGAGCGGTCATTTGTTCCATCAAAGTGGTGATCTGGGCCGCAATGTCGGATGAGCGGGTGATGGCAGCGGCCTGGGTCTGCGCTCCTTGGGCGACGTCCTCTATGGCATGCGAGAGCTGCTCCTCGGAATGGGCGGCCCGGACGACGCTGTCCAACTGTTGGGCGGCCCCGCGAGCGACCTGCTGGACGGTGAACGTGATCTGCTGCATGGCGGCGTTCGATTGTTCGGCGGCGGCAGCCAGTTGGTGCGAAGAGCCGTGGATGATGGTGGCACTGTCTGCGATTTGCCCGATCAGCAGGCGCAGGTTGGCGATCATGCCGTTCAACGACTTGACCAGCAGGTCAGCCTCCGACTTTTCCGGCACGTGCACCGTCAGGTCCCCGGTGGCCGCCTGCTCCGCAGCGGCGGCGATCTGGGCCAGCCGTTTAGTCATCTGGTTGAACGAGTAGGCGGTCCACGCCAACTCGTCCCGACCCTTCGACGAGACCTTTTGTCCCAACTCGCCACGCGTGGCGAAGGCATCCGACACGTGCCCGATTTCCGTCGCTTGGCGGCTGATGCGCAGGGTCTCTACGATTCCCAACGCCAGGCAGATCAGACCGACCATGGCGCTGACCAACGTGCGCATCTCCCAGTACGATCCGTCCTGCCAGACATCCCAGGCCAGACCGGCGGCCAGGGGAAGGGTCATCGTCGCCACCATCAGCCCGATCAGTCGCACTTTGATCTGTGAGAACCAATCTCGCACGCTCATCCGATAGCTATCCTGTCCCATCATTCGACTCCTTGCTGGTTAGCCCGCCCTCTGTATCCCTTTACAGGCTGCAAATCACCTCTTCAGCGTGGGGCAAGTACTCCGGCGCCACCGGATAGTTCTCGAACGCGACGGTGTACGCGGTCTCGAAGTGGGCGCGCACGTCCGCTTCGATGGTCGGATCATAGTCCGGCGCGACGTACAGCGTGCGCCCCGGCTGCTCGCGCA
>DSDT01000112.1 GCA_011048615.1 Chloroflexota bacterium
CCATCCAAGGGTACCAGGATGCGACGGTATGGCGTGCGGTGTTGAGACTGTCCGGCCCGCACCAAGAGCACCGGGCAGGTCGCGCCGCGCAGGACGCGATCCGCGACGCTGCCAAAGACCCAGCGACCGATGCCGGAACGACCGTGGGTAGACATGGCGATGAGATCGGCCTCGACGTCGTGGGCAAAGGCGAGGATTTCATCGGCCGAGCGGCCAAAGCGCACGCCCAGCCACACGTCGGCAGCGGCGGATTCCAGCTGCGCGGCGGCGGTTCGCAAGTACTCGATCAACTCTCGTTCCAGGTGCGACCATTCATCCAACGTGTCGGCCGTGGCGGAGGATGCCCGCACGTCCACCGCTGTGGGGCCGCCCCGGGGCGCGATGGAGAGCAGGTGCACCCGGCTTTTCCGCCCCCGCATCAACTCGACGACGTGGGGCAGCACCCGCTCCGCCAGTTCGGAGCCATCCAGTGGAACAATGACATTATAGTACATCGCGCCAGGCCAAAGAATGTGAATGGGATCTCTATCCACATAACCGGCGGCGCACTGTGCGCCACCACCGGGACCAAGGGCGAGGGGGCGGTCCGTCGCACAGTGCGATCAGATCGGCAAGATGCTGACGAGCCGCCTCCTGACCGGCCTCCACGCACGTGTCTACAGCGTCCAGGTCGAAAAGCCCCACTCCCTCCAACGGGATCTCGATCATCAGGTCGGGCGGCGCGTTCTGCAGCCGCTGCTCGACCAGCTTGTGGCTCATGATATCCAGACTGCGCTCGCTGACGTGCAGCATCGGGGTCCAGCGGGCACGAAACAGGAGCAGGCGAATCACTCCCTCGACCCCATGTCCCTGAGGAGGCTCGATATCCTGCCAGTCCGAGAGGACGTGTTGGACCTGGACCGCCATCACCCGGTCGGCGCCCAGCTCTCGCACGACGTCGAAGGGGAGGGGATTGAGCACACCGCCATCTACCAGCAGACGATCCCGCCAGCGGAACGGCGGAAACACTGGCGGCAAAGCCATCGTCGCCAGCACCCCCTCGACGACCGATCCCTCGCAGATCACGACTTGTTCACCGGCGTTCAAGTCCACCGCTACCAATGCCAGAGGAATGCGCAGTTGGTCAAAGGTCAAATCGCCTCCCAGGACCTCCCGTATTTGGCGAGCGATCTTGCCTATGCCGATCAGTCCCTGCCCGGTGACATCCCGCTGGACGATGTCGAGCAGGCGCAGCGAGCGGGCGAACTGTTCGATCTCTTCCGCTGAGCGGCCGGCCGCGTAACAGGCGGCTACCACCCCCCCCATGCTGGTGCCGGCCAACCGGTGGATCGGGACGTGGGCCTCCTCCAACACCTTTAACACGCCGATGTGAGCGGTGCCCCTGGCCCCGCCTCCGCTCAGCGCCACCCCTATCTGAACCGTCATCTTGCGCCTGCTAATCGAAGGGCCATTCGATCTGGCTTGTGTCAATAGTGGGAACCGGGCTTGGTGTGGCGATGTATGGATCGCGTCCTTCCTGCAGTGCCGAGATGATCTCTTGCAAGTCTCGCACCATCCCATTCAGGGCAGGATCATTCCTCCCCCTCAGCGTTTCCCAGGCCGTGGTCAAGTGGTATCGCACCTCGCTGGGGTCGGCATGGGGGGCCAGCGCCGCATCCAGCCACGCCCTCACGTCGGCCAGCCCACCGCTGCTGACCATTTGATCTCGCATCGCTTCCAGGCGGGCGCGATCCTGATGACTGAGGGGTTGATCTGTGCTGTATACCACCACGAGCCTTGCGTCAAAGTCAGACCGATCAGGGTCAGCGCCACTCCTCCCAGGACCACCGCCAGCAGAATGACCAGAACGCGGCGGTTTCGCTCCGACAGGCCCGCGCCGCCCTCGATGGTCTCGACGTCGTCATAGTCGGTCTGACCACCGAGGGGCAGAGAGTCTACGTCGAGGGGCGGCGGCGGCATCGGTTCATACTGATTCAATGTCTGCAGTCCCATCGGGTTGACGAGTTTTTGTCCCGTGAGCACGCTCATCTTCCCCTCCTCCTTCTTCCCGGTGCCCAATTAGCCGCCAATTGCCCCGCGCTACCCCCCCCCGCCAGCCTTTGCCAGGGCGGCGCCCTTGTCCATAGCCTCCTTGTTCAATCCCAACAGCTTGCGGTGCCGCGCTGGCAGATGATCTTCCAGAGCTTGCTTGACCTCGTCCAGCGTCACGACGCCGGTCGCCTCCACCAGCGCGGCCAGGCAAATCACATTCGCCATGCGGGCGTTTCCCAGCTCCTCAGCTATGTCTGTAGCAGGGGCATAGATGACGCGGATGTCGTCCCGTTCGCTGCGCTGGGGCACCAGGGAACTGTTGACGACCAGCGTGCCACCCGGTTTGATGGTCGGTTCGAAGGCCTCCATGGAGGGGATGTTGAGCACGATGGCGGCGCTGGGACGGCGCACGAGCGGCGCCCCGATCTCTTCATCCGAGACGATGACGGTGCAGCGGGCTTTTCCTCCCCGCATCTCTGGCCCGTAGGAGGGAATCCACGTCACATGGTGACCGCTGTCCATGGCGGCGTAGGCCAACAACTGTCCAGCGAACAGCGTCCCCTGTCCGCCAAACCCGGAAATAATGATCTCTTCTTGCATGGTCGTCTCCTATTTACTCTCCATCAACGCCCGCACGCCATCGCTCACTTTGGTATCGCCCAGAGGATAGTAGGGCACCATGTGCTCCTTGGCCCATTCCAGTGCCTCTGCCGGCCCCATGTGCCAGTTGGTGGAGCAGGTAGAGAGGATCTCGACCATCGAGAATCCCAGCCCCTCCAGTTGAGCCTGGAAGGCGAGCTTGAGCGCTTTTTTGGTGCGGCGAATGCCGGGTACGTCCAGTACGGCCTGGCGGGTGATGTAGGCCGACCCCGGCAGAACGGCGAGCAGTTCGGCCACTTTCATCGGCCAGCCGGCTGTCTCCACGTCCCGCCCCGTGGGCGAGGAGGTCGTCTTCTGGCCGGGCAGTGTCGTGGGGGCCATCTGTCCGCCCGTCATGCCGTAAATGGCGTTGTTGACAAAGATGGTGGTGAACATCTCGCCTCGATTGGCCGCGTAGATAATCTCTGCGATGCCGATAGACGCCAGGTCGCCGTCTCCCTGGTAGGTAAACACCACTTTATCCGGGCTGACGCGCTTGAGACCTGTCGCCATAGCCGGGGCGCGCCCATGGGCTGCCTCTGCCATATCCACATCAAAGTAGTAATATGCCAGCACAGAGCATCCCACCGGCGCGATTCCGATGGTCTTTTCCCGCACGTCCAACTCGTCCAGCACCTCGGCTACGAGGCGGTGGATGACGCCATGGGTACAACCGGGGCAGTAGTGCATGTAAGCCTCGGTCAGGCTCTTGGGGTACTCGTAGACCAGTTCCATATCGGCCGGAATTTCAATGGTTGTCATGATTGGACCTCCCTCCCGCTCGCGACCCCGGCGTCCAGTTTGTCCAGTTCGGGCAGGATATCGTCGGGCAATGGGATGACGCCTCCCATACGCCCATAGAACCGCACCGGGCAGGCCCCTTCGACGGCCAGTCGCACATCCTCGACCATTTGCCCGGCGTTCATCTCTACCGTAAGGATGCCCTTGACCCGTCCGGCCAACTCGGCGATGCGGGCGCTGGGGAAGGGCCACAGGGTGATGGGCCGTACAAGTCCGACCTTCATCCCTTGAGCGCGCGCTTCCCTGACCACCGTCTGGCAGATGCGGCCCACAGTGCCGAAAGCGACCAGCAAAAAATCGGCGTCCTCGGTGCTGTACTCTTGCCAACGCACCTCGTTTGCGGCGATCTTTTTGAGCTTGGCCTGCAAGCGCAAATTGACCTGCTCCAGGTTTTCGGCTCCTAGATAGAGGGAAGTGATGATGTTGTGCTCCCTCCCTTTAGCGCCGGTGAGTGCCCAAGCGACCCGCTCCTCCGGCGGACGGACGGGGCGCAGAGGGGGCATCTCGGCTGGCTCCATCATCTGGCCGATGGCGCCATCGGCGATGAATATGACGACGGTACGATACTTGTCCGCCAGATCGAAAGCCAGCACCATCAAGTCAATTGCTTCCTGCACGCTCGAGGCCGCCAGAGCGATCATGTGGTAGTCGCCATGACCGGCGGACTTGACCGCCTGAAAATAGTCCCCCTGCGCCGGTTGGACGTTGCCCAGGCCCGGGCCACCGCGCATGATGTTCGTCACTACCGCCGGCACCTCGGAGCAGGCGATGTACGAGATTCCCTCCTGCATCAGGCTGACGCCAGGGCTGGAGGACGAGGTCATCACCCGTGCACCGGCACAGGCTGCACCGTAGACCATATTTATCGAAGCGACCTCGCTTTCAGCCTGCAGAAAGACCCGTCCCTCTTCGGGCAGGCGCTTGGAAAAATGTTCCAGCACTTCGGTCTGCGGCGTGATGGGGTAGCCAAAGAAAGCCTCCACGCCAGCGCAGATGGCCGCCTCAGCGATAGCCGCGTTTCCTTCCCATAGTTCCTTTGTCATAATCACTCATTCCTCCTACACAACAGCAGCGGCCCTTTGGGGCTTGCGCTTTTGCCGGTATACGGTAAAAACGACATCGGGGCAGATGGCAGCGCACATGGCGCAGCCGGTGCATGCCTCTGGGTTCACTCCCTCGACCGGGCGGTATCCTTTGGCGTTGAACCGGCTCTCTGCCAATTGGAGGACCTGCTTGGGGCAGACCATCACACACAGACCACACCCTTTACACCGGTCCTCGTCTATAACGACCATTCCTTTTGCCATAATCCTCCTCCGTTAAAATGGCCCACAGTAAAGATGCCGTGGGTTAGTGCAATACTCGATGGCATAGATTGTCCCCCCTCATATTGTATCAGGATTTCTCCTCCTAGTCCATTGGCAATCCTCGTGCAGTCGGTGTTACATTCCTCATGTTCTCCCCCCCACATCTTGCGCGGCGTGATCCGCCCGGCACCGCTACTGAGCAGCGTATTTACTCTCGTACAGCCCCGGCTCGTACAGGGCCTGCCGCGAGGGACAGCGATCCCTGGGACAGAGCTGACAGCTGGCGAAACTCGTCTCGGTGGGGAAGCGAATCCCTGACACCGATTTGGTGGGGATCATCAACAGGCTGTCAGACAGTTCGACGCCGATGGTCTCCTTCGGATCGCCGAGCAGTTGAAACAGCGGGCGCTGTGCCTGAATGGGCCAATCTCCCAGCGAACCGGGACTCATGGAGGAGGTGCGGCCGGGGCGATACCGCTCTTCTACGTCGTGATTCAGGTGTTTGATCGCTACCCGCAGCGCCATCTCATTGATCACTTCTCCCCAATAGCGCTGCAACAGGTCGTCTATCGAGTTGGCCCACGTCTCCAACTCCACCCCACACGTCGCCACGTAGGGGAACAGCCGCTGCACGTTCTCCAGATTGACCCGCAGCACGCGGCTCCGCAGCTGGATGCCATCCACGACGACCGCATCCTCCTCTTTGGATTCGATGAAGGCGATCCGGTACATCGCCTTGGGTCGGGCGAGGGTCAGGGCCTGTTCGACGAGCGGCTCCAACCGCTTGACGTAGGAAGAGCCTTCCTTGACATGCAGCGTTTTCATCAGCATTTCGATGTCCATCTCAAAGGGGATTTCGTCCAACACAATAGTATCCTGCATTCTTTTCTCCATCATTTTATTTTATGGTCTGCCATCCATCCGCACCCAGACGATCAGCCGCGTGCTACTCTCGTCCACTTCTTGTGCCGCCATCTATCCAACTCCCAATAGGGCCAGGAGAACTCCTCCGGCGATCACGGATCCCAACTGGCCGGCGGTGTTGGCTCCCATAGCGTGCATCAGGATAAAGTTGGAAAAGTCCTCTTCCTGGGCGATGCGCTGCACCAGCCGCCCGCTCATGGGGAAAGCGCTGATCCCCGCCGCCCCCACCAGGGGATTGATGCGCCGTCCCGAAAGCACACACAAGAGCTTGCCGAACAACAGGCCCGCCGCTGTATCCAGCACAAAGGCCAGCAGTCCCAACACGAGGATGCCCAGAGTGCGCAGGTTGAGAAAGCTGTCGGCCGTCATGGTGCTGCCGATGGCCAACCCCAGAAAGATGGTGGCGACGTTGATGATCTCGTTCTGCGCGCTCTGGCTGAGCCGCTCCACCACTCCCGACTCTTTCAACAGATTGCCCACCATCAGCATAGCGATCAACGGCGTGGCCTGAGGCACCAGGATGCCCACGATGAGGGTCACCACCAGCGGGAAGAGGATCAACACCAGCCTGGACACCGGGCGAGGGGAGTATTCCATGCGGATGCGCCGCTCGGCTGGCGTGGTCATCAGGCGCATGACGGGAGGCTGAATGATGGGCACCATGCTCATGTAAGAATAGGCCGCCACGGCGATAGGGCCCAGCAGGTGGGGGGCTAGCAGCGTGGAGACGTAGATGGAGGTGGGGCCATCAATGGCGCCGATGATGCCGATGCTGGCGGCCTCGTTCAAGTCATAGCCCAACAGCGTCGCCAGCATGAGGGTGCCAAAGATGCCGAACTGCCCGGCCGCGCCCATCAACGCAAAGACCGGCTGGGCGAGCAGGGGTCGAAAGTCCATCATAGCCCCCACGCCGAGAAAGATGAGCAGCGGAAACAGCTCGTTCGCCACCCCCATCTCGTACAACAGGGTCAGCAGCCCCTCCTCGCCAGTCAGCGCTGAAAGCGGCAAATTCGCCAGCAGGCAGCCCACACCGATGGGCAGCAACAGCACCGGCTCGTACTCCTTGGCGATGGCCAGGTAGATCAACACCCCTCCCATCGCCATCATCACCACTGGCCCTAGTCGGAGAGCCATGACACCGACAAAAAGATGTGTTATGTCCATTCACAGTCCCTTCCGAGTTGGTGCTGACCGGTCTGGCGCCTCGCCCCAGAAAGAGAGCGCGGTGAAGGACAGGGCATCGTAGCGCGCGACCAGCGCCCCCCTCGATTGCGCAAAGCGGTTTTCCTCCCGCAGCATCGTCAGAGCTGCCGCCAGGGTAGAGTGCGCCAGGACTCGGTCTGGATGCCCCAGCAGTGGCGCGAACTGCTCCCAGCCGTCACCTTTTCCTATCTCACCCTTGCTCATGATCGGCCAACGTCATCAACAGGCCGCCATACTGGACCTGCTGGCCCACTGTCACACAGACCTCGGCGATTCTCCCCACGCGCGAGGCGCGGATGCGGTTGGACGATCCGCCCCGTCCTCCATCGCGTCGGCCCGCGCCGCGACGAAAGGCTCCAATTCGTTCAAGGTCGCCTCGTCCAGCAGTTGGTCCAACCGCTCCCGGACGGTCTGTTTACCCTTGGCGTGCTGGTGGGCGACACGGTCCGCTCCCCCACCCTCCACAGCCCTGCGACGCAAACGGGTCAGTTTCTCCAAGCGCGGGTCGCTCATCGCTGCCTCCCTCATAAACGTTTCCTGATTATACTCACCCTCTCGACTCTCGACCAGTGAGAGGTATCATTCTAACTTGGGGACAAATCTCCTCTTGGTGATTTTATCGTGCGCGCTTTACCACTACCGGCAGGTAGAGCTGCCCCGGTTCGCCGAACAAGGCGGCTTATGACGGCAAAATGGTGCGCCATCGCTGCGTCGCGCCGTCTCAATCGTCGCGGTGAGCGAGGGGATTCGCCACCAACTCTCCCAGACGGCTCAGCCCTTCCTCCAATCGTGCCAACGCCGCGTCCAACTCGATCAAATAATTGGCCAAGGGGGTCTCGTTCAGCGGGATATTCACCGGTATATCCACATTCAGCGGCACTGTCGTGGCAATGTCCACGGTTTGACTGATGGGCACCGCGAGTTCCATGTTCACCGGGATGAGCGTACGCACCGGCACATCTATATCGAACGTGCCCAGCAGGCCAGCGTTGAAGGGAATGATCAAGGTCGTCGAGATGGGGATGGTGGTGCGAACCGGCACGATGACCTCTTCTTGGAAGGGGATACTGGTCGCAATGGGAATCTCTTGCTCCACCGTCAAGGTGTAGGAAAAAGTGTCTTCGCTGATACTGGTGACGAGGATGCGTGTGTCAGAGACCGCCTCCAGGGTCGTCTGTTGAGCGTCCAGAGCAATGCGCTGAGCTTGCAGCAGCCCCAAGAGAACGACGCCGTTGAGCGCCAGTGAGAAGAGCGTCAGGATGGCAAGTAGAATCAGCGCGATCACGTAACCTGTCTTCATGGATATACTCCTTTGCTTGGAACGATTAGAATAATGGAATCTGAGCCGCCCCTTGCTCCACGATGGGGTCCAATCCCAACACAGTCTTGAGAGCGTGGCGGTCCAGTGTTTCTTCGGTCAGCAAGCGGCGCAGGTGGCGAAACTTGACGAACTGCCACCCATCCGCCTGAACGGCTCGAGCCAGGCGGGAGTCGCGCTGCAGCCGAAAGTTGACCAGCGCCGCTCGACCGCCCGGCAGCACCAGGCAGCGTTGAGCGCCCACGTCGGATTCTCGCTGCCCGAGCAGGCAGCGGCCCAGAGCCACGGCGGCGGAGATGTCAAAGACGTAAACTTGGCGCCCCTGGCTCGACCATCCCAAGTCCCACTCCTCTTGCCGCCGCACCTCGAACCCCAATCGCTGCCCCAATGTGACCAGGTCACGGCCCAGCCTCTCGACCTCGTCAGCCCGCCGCCCAGGGTCATCCTCTGGACGCAGGCGCAGACGATCCCCTTCCTGGATGCTGTACGATTCTATACAGACCAGCACCAGCGCCAGGTCGGGGGTGAGGGAACCGGGAAAGTGAGCATAGATCGCGTGTTCCAGCTCAGGAAGCGACCAGTCAGATTGCCGGGCCAACAGTTCCCACACCACGTACCCAACGCGGTCGGCCAGTGGGTGGTCCGCCGGCTCTGGATCTGTCAGCCACCACAGTGAATCCTCGCTCCCGGTCGGTTCGGGGCAGCGGGTGATGGCGGGGGACTCGAAGGCAAAGCGCAGTGCGTCGGCGACCTGCGCGAACGGTTCGGGTTGGTCGGCGCTCCCCTCGGCCGACGCGGCGGGGACCGTCCTCTCCCGCTCCGCCAGATGCGTGCATGCGCTGGCGTGCAACAGCGTGTGACAGGTCGGTTCTCCCCGCTCCCGCAGGGTGGATACCACCGTCCACTCCGCGGCGTCCGCCAGGGCGTGGTAGAGTGTCTCGACGTCTTCATCGCCCGTCTCCGCCTCCCAACGCCAGACCAGCCGCTGCCCGACCTCCGGGCTGTATCCCCAACCAGAGAGGGTATATCCCGCTCCCCGGGCCGCCAGGCTGACCGATTCCGCCAGTGCTCGTTCCACGTTTGGCGTGTCAGAGAACAGGGTAATCAGATAGCCATCGGAGGTCAAGAGGGGGCCAGCGGCTTGCAAGGCGGCTTGTAGCGCCCGGCGGTGCCAGTCCCAGTCAAAACGCCGCCGGCGCAGAAGGGGGCGCATGGCGCGCGCTGACGGCGAATCCCACAACCAACCGGCCCACAGCGCCGACAGCGCCCAAAAGACCCCGTCAGGCCGGGGCGGATCGGCGAACAGGAGGGCGGCGCTTCCCGTTGGAACGACGGCCTGTACATCACGGGCCGCGTGGCTGACCAGGGCATATCCCGTCGTGGGCCCTGCCAGCAGGGTTGCCACGTCCACAGCCGATGGAATGTCATCCTGGGGGCTGGATATGTCGGCCAGGAGGCGGACGAACCCCTCCTCGAAGCAGAGCCACACGTTGCGCTCGATGTAACGGGACGGCAGGCGCAGAGTACGCGGGCGGGAGCGCTCCTCACCGTAGGGAGCGAGGCTGGACCCGGCGTCGAAACAATCGAGCAGCACCCCGGTCAGGGCGGTCATCACTCCGTCGTCGAGGTCAGAGGACAGCCTATCCAGGCGCATCGTCAGGTCCATCAGCGCCGCCAGGTTGCGCGGCGTATACAGCTCGACCAGTTCGGCCGCCCGCTCCCGGGCCGGATGGTCGAGCGGAGCGGCCCGATCGAGGGCATAGTAGTAAGCCAGGCCATGGGGTTGGACGTGGCGGGCGTTCTCCACATCCTCGCCATCCGGAGGACCTGACTGTATCTCGTCCCGCCGCGCCATTTTACAGCCAGGACAGCGGACCGCTTTCTCGAAAGGATACTCTCCATCTCGATCCCAGGCGAACCAGACAGCCACTCCCGGTCCGCCGCAGGTGGGGCAGTGGGAGCGGTACAGATCGGCCAGGTGACGATGGAGGGGCAGATCCCCCTTACGGCTGTCGGCCAGACGGGTAAAGGCGGCGTTGAGAGCGTCAGGCGTACAGCGGCCCAACCCCAACCGCGCGACGAGGAGCAGCAGCGGATTGACGCTGAACCCCAACGCCCGCCGCCCGGCCACGACCGATTCCTGTACCGGTGTCGCTCCCTGACAGAACAGGTCTACTACCAGGTCGCCAGGCCGGGTGAGGGCGCGCACGTAACCCTCCCAGGCCCAGCGGGGTTGCATAGGACGATAGCGGGCCAGGGGCGGGGCAGGCGTTTGCGGACGACCAGGGACAAACCAGGCTCGAGTCATTGATGTTATTGTACAGCAAAAGGAAATGGGGAGCAAGATAGAGAACCGCAGATTTCACGGGTAAAACATGCGGTTGTCCTAATCGCCACCCTCTGCGCTGAGGCGTTTGTGCGTCCCTGGCGCGGGACAAGATGCCCCGTTGATCACCATGCTGGCCTTGTCAACTCTTGCGTTCTGCATTATCATATAGTCTCTATGGCCGATCTGTACCAACAGTATCCCATTGATGCGTTGAACCTGCCAGCCCGCGCTCGCAACGCGCTGGTGCGAGCCGGCATCATCACGCCAGAGAAACTCGCCACCCGGAGTGAAGATGACCTCCTGGCCATCCGCAGCTTTGGCGCGACCTCACTGTCCCACGTGCGCGAGGCATTGGCTGCTTGGGAATCGGAACACGCGGCGGCATCTCTCGACATGCCCGATACCGAGGAGATTCCCCAGCCCCAAGATGCCCCGGTCGCTTTTTTGCTCCTGCCGGGACGGCGCGTGCTGCACGCTGCCTGGCTTCCCGGTTCTTCCCCACATCTGTTTCTCTGGGGTGAGGAAAAACCGATCTCCCAATCGTCTCAACCGGGAGAGTCACCGCCCCCTCCCCCAGATTCGGCCGCCTATCACCCCTTTCATCTGCTCCCGACCCTGCTGCACGATTCGCTGCCTGGCCTGATCCCCCCTGCGGCTGAAGAAACCCAGGTATTGTTCCGTCTGCCCGCTATCGGCCCCAGTCCTCAGTCCAGCCCTCAACTCATCCGGGATTTCCTGGCCGACGTGGAGAACGAGCCAGAATCTCTGGGTACGTGGCGCGTGGCGGGATTCGCCCTGTCCCCACTAGATGCGTTGGCCTTTCTGAACGACCTGCCTCAACCGGAGGATCTCGCTCCCCGCGTCGCACTGGGTGCAGACCTGCGGTTTTGGTCACTGGCGGGGAAATTGGCGCTAGAGATCCTGGCCCGCCAACAGTTCGCGCCCACTCTGATCGAGCAGGATGGCGAATTCCACGCCCAGTGGGTGCCCGTCCTCGACCGGCCCGACGACCTGCGGAGGGTAGAACAACTGGCAGAGGCGATGCCCACCGTCTGCCGGGCCGTGATTGAACACACTGATAAAGAGGGCTTGACACCCTCTCCTGCCCCTCGCATTCTGCTCAAGGATTTTTTGGGCAAGATGGTGGATTCGGCCGTGCGAGCGTGGGCGCCGCCGCTGCTCCGGGTCGTCACACGCCGGGATACGTCTACCCTGCGCTCCTGGCTGAACGCGCTCTTTACCCGGGATGGATCGGGGGCGGAAAATCGGCTGCCCGGCGACACCAAAGTGGAGCAGTTTCACGCTCAAGTGTCGCGTTGGCAGGAGCATCTCCTGGCCGGAGCCGAGGAAACGTTTCGCATCTGCTTCCGTCTGGAGCCGCCCACGCCGCCCGAGGCCGGGGAAGACGAAGCATCGCTGTGGATACCGGCGGATGAGTGGGCCTTGCGCTTTTTCCTCCAGGCGCGCGACGATCCCAGTCTCCTGATCCCCGCCAGCCTGGTGTGGCGAGAGCAGAGCTCCACGCTGCGCTATCTGGACCGACGGTTCGACCATCCCCAGGAAAAGCTCCTGGCCGGCCTGGGCCATGCCGCGGTGCTCTTTCCTCCCCTGGCGGACAGTCTGCGCACCACGCGCCCTCAGGCGAGCTATTTAGACACCGAGCAGGCCTATACCTTCCTGCGAGAGGCCGCTCCACTGCTGGAACAAAGTGGGTTTGGCGTCCTGGTGCCATCCTGGTGGAAGAAGCGCCACAAACGATTAGGCGTGCAGGCGACGCTTTCTCCCGCCGATGGTTCCGGGATTCTGAACCTGGACTCGCTGGTCCGATTTCGCTGGCAGTTGGCCCTGGGCGATCAGATCTTGCCCCCAGAGGAATTCAACCGCCTGGCAGCCCTCAAGCTGCCCCTGGTCCAGGTGCGGGGTGAGTGGGTCGAGCTGCAACCGGAACAGATCGAAGCGGCCATCCGCTTCTGGGAGAAACAGACCGTCCAGGAGGAGGAAATCACGCTCCGCCAAGCCCTCCAAGTGGGCCTGTCTGAGGAGGGCCAGGTCGAAGATATTCCCATCACCGGTGTCGAGACCCAGGGATGGATCAGTGACCTGCTGCGCCGCTTGAACGGCGGCGAACCACTGACCGAGCTTGAGCAGCCCCACGATCTGGCGGGCCAACTGCGCCCGTACCAGCTCCGGGGTTTTTCGTGGTTGGTCTTTCTCCGTCGTTGGGGACTGGGAGCCTGCCTGGCCGACGATATGGGCCTGGGCAAGACCATCCAGACTATTGCCCTCATCCTGCACGATCTGGAGACGGGACAGATCAATGGCCCGGTTCTCGTGATCTGTCCCACCTCGGTCGTCGGTAACTGGGCGCGGGAGATTGGCCGGTTTGCTCCCGCGCTGCGGGTGGTGATCCATCACGGCAGCGACCGGGCCAGTGGAGACGAGTTCTTTGACCTGACCGACCGGGTGCACGTCGTCATCAGCACCTATGCCCTGGCCCGGCGGGACGAAGAGATGTTGCGCGAGGTCGAGTGGGCCGGCGTCGTGCTGGACGAAGCCCAGAACATCAAAAATCCGGCCGCCAAGCAGACCCAGGCCATCCGCCGCCTGGCCTCTGGGTATCGGATTGCCCTCACCGGCACACCGGTCGAGAATCGACTCTCGGAACTCTGGTCTATCATGCAGTTCCTCAACCCGGGCTACCTGGGATCGCAACAGGCGTTCAGCACTCGCTTCGCCCGGCCCATCGAGCGGTATCAGGATCAAGAAGCTGCGACTCGGCTGCGCAAGCTGGTGCACCCCTTTATCCTGCGGCGGGTGAAAAGCGATCCGACGATCATCCAGGATTTGCCGGACAAGCTGGAAAACAAGGTCTACTGCACCCTCACGCCCGAGCAGGCCACGCTGTACCAGGCAGTGGTGGAGGACGCCATGCGCCAGGTCGAGGAGGCGGAGGGCATTCAGCGGCGGGGCTTGGTCCTCTCGATGCTGATGCGGTTGAAGCAGATCTGCAACCATCCCGCCCAGTTCCTGGGAGATGGGTCTGCCCTGCTCGACCGATCCGGAAAGCTGTCTCGACTGGGCGAGATGCTGGAAGAAGTGCAGTCGGTGGACGAGCGAGCGCTGGTATTTACCCAATTTGCTGAGATGGGGGCGCTGCTCCAGACCTACCTGCAAGAGCTTTTCGGTGGGGAGGTGCTGTTCCTGTACGGCGGCACACCGGCCAATCAGCGCGACCGTATGATCACTCGCTTTCAGGAGGAGCAGCACGGTCCGGCGATCTTTGTCCTTTCCCTCAAGGCCGGAGGGCTGGGTCTGAACCTGACCCGCGCCAACCACGTCTTTCACTTTGATCGGTGGTGGAACCCCGCCGTCGAAAACCAGGCCACCGACCGTGCCTTTCGCATCGGGCAGACCAAGGACGTGTGGGTGCATAAATTTGTCTGCGCCGGCACGCTGGAGGAGCGAATTGACGAGTTGATCGAGAGCAAAAAAGCGCTGGCAGAGAGCGTCATCGGCGCCGG